>JAFGKA010000316.1 GCA_016928855.1 Phycisphaerae bacterium | reverse complement strand
CGCCGCGGCCTCATGGGCGCCGTGCTCAGCAGGCTCATCACGGACGACGACGGTCCGGCGGAAGATGAGTACAAATTCCTGCCGGAACACAAGCACCCGGCCTGGCGCGAGCAGATCGAGGAGGTCGGCGTGGTTCGCGGCATGGCCCAGCGGATCCGGGGTGTCGCCGACGATTACGTCCATGAGAAGCTGGACGAGATCGAACGACGAATCGATCAGAAGCTCGATGAAATCGACCGTCGGCTGGCGGAATGGCGGGACCGGGAAATCGCCAACCGCCTGCGGATCATCAAGATCACGCTGGTGGTATCCATTGTTGTCGCGGGTCTGAGTTTGGGCTATAGTGCGTTACGTGCAAGAGTGGTGCCGAACAACGAGCGGGCGGCACCGAAAAGCGCGGCGCCCGAAGAAGCGCCCCAATAAAGGATGTTCGATCTGCCATGTATGAGCATTTAAGTCGGCGCGTCGAGAAGATCATCAAGCTGGCTAACCGTATTGCGCACGAGCACGAGCAGGAATATGTCGGCACAGAGCACGTTCTGCTCGCCATCATGGAAGAAGGCACGGGAAACGGCGTGACGATTCTCGCGCAGCACGGCATCAACGAAGCCAAGGTCAAGGTCGAGGTCGAGAATCTCATTCAGAAGAGCATGGAAGACACGTGGGTGTTCGGCCGGCTGCCCGGAACGCCCCACTTCCGCAATGTCGTCGCGCGAGCGATTGAAGAGGCTCGGAAACTCGAGTCCAAGGAAGTCTGCGCGGAACACCTGTTGCTCGGTCTGCTTCGGGAGAAAGGCAGCGTGGCCTTCAAGGCGCTGACCAATCTCGGGATCAAGATTCAGGACGTACGGACCGCCGTCGCGAAGCTCCAGGCCTGACTTCGCGCCTGCCGTCCGCCGGCCCACCGCCACAACCCGGAACGCGTAACGAGAATACACCCTCGGACGGAGAATCACGCCATGCAACGGGCCAAGATCACCATCATTGGTGCCGGCAACGTCGGAGCCACCTGCGCCCACTGGGCGGCGGCCAAGGAACTCGGCGACATCACCCTCGTGGACATCGTGGAAGGCCTGCCGCAGGGCAAGGGCCTCGACCTCGCCGAGTCCGCCCCCATCGAAGGATTTGACAGCCGCATCGTCGGCACGAACGACTACGCCGACACGGCCAACAGCGATGTGGTCATCATTACGTCGGGCGTGCCCCGCAAGAAGGACCCCGTGACCGGCCAGTTCCCCAGCCGCGACGAGCTGCTGGCCACCAACGTCAGGATCGTCGGTGACGTCACCCGCAACGTCGCGGCCAGGAGCCCGAACGCCGTCTTGATCATCGTCAGCAACCCGCTCGACGCGATGGTGTACGTCGCATGGAAGGTTTCGGGCTTCCCGACGAACCGCGTCGTCGGCCAGGCCGGCGTTTTGGACACCGCCCGATACCGGGCGTTCATCGCGGACGCGCTCGGCTGCAGCGTCGAGGACATCACCGCACTGCTGATGGGCGGCCATGGCGACGACATGGTCCCGCTCCC
This sequence comes from Phycisphaerae bacterium, assembly GCA_016928855.1. Lineage (GTDB taxonomy): Bacteria > Planctomycetota > Phycisphaerae > UBA1845 > PWPN01 > JAFGKA01. The sequence continues at coordinate 3,644 of JAFGKA010000316.1, read as the reverse complement.
CCGCTACACCTCCGTCGCCGGTATTCCATTGCCGGAGTTGCTGCCGGCCGACCGGATCGAAGCCATCGTTGACCGGACACGCAAGGGTGGCGGCGAGATCGTCGGCCTGCTCAAGACCGGCAGCGCGTTCTACGCCCCGTCGGCAGCGGCCGTCCAAATGGCCGAGTCGATCATTCGCGACAAGCGGCGCATCCTGCCCTGTGCGGCATACTGTGACAAGGAGTACGGCGTTGGCGGCTACTTCGTCGGCGTTCCCTGCGTGCTCGGATGGCACGGCGTCGAGAAGGTGATCGAGGTCGCCCTGACGAACGCCGAGCGGGCACTGTTCACGGAAAGTGTCGAGCACGTCAAAACGCTCGTGGCCGATACGAAGAAGCTTATCGGATAGGACAACCGCCAGGTCGGCGCTTACACCCGGATTCGCTGCCAGCCGCCCTGACGGAACCGCCAGGCCATCAACGCACCGCGAACGGCCAGGTCGGTGCACATGCCCAGCCACGCGCCGATCAAGCCCCATTGGAGAACGTGCCCGCCGAGGTAAGCGACCGACACGCGAATGGCGAGCATGCCCAGAAGCGTGAAGAGCAGTGGAAACCGGGTGTCGCCCGCGCCTCGCAGCGACCCGCGGTAGACAATCTCCAGGCCCAACGGGATCTGGAAAAACGCCAGCAGTCGCAGGGCCGGCACGCCAATCTCGATCACGCGAGGATCGTCGGAAAAGAACCCGTAGAATTGCGGCGCGAACACGAGATAGACGCCGCCGAGCACGGCCGTCAACGCCGCCGCCTGCATGGCCGCGACGTGGCCGCTGCGCACGGCACGCTCCGGCATCCGCGCCCCGAGCGACTGACCCACCATCGTGGCTGCCGCGGTCGCCCAGGCGAACGCCGGAAGGTAGGAGAGCGCTTCGATACGAATGCCGGTTACGTGAGCCGCCAGCGTCGCGGTCTGCTCGTCGCCGGTCGACATGGCGTTGATGATTCGCAGAAACATCGCGTGACCGGCCCAAAGAGCCAATCCGTCCATTCCGGCCGGGATACCGATACGCAGCAACCGACGCAGCGTCTGATAGTGAGGACGCAGGTTGGCCACATGCAGGCGCAACAACCGTGCGATGGACCGCCCCTCGACGCGCGCACTACCCCATCCGCGTACCAGGAAGACAATCAGCAACAGACCGCCAACCATGCGGGCCACCGCCGTTCCGGTGGCGATACCGGTCACGCCCAGCCCGGGGATGAACTCACCAACACCCAGTGTCAACGGCACCGATACGAGCACGTTGCAGATGTTCACAGCCACCATGAGATACAGCGGCGTCCGCGTATCGCCGCCGCCCCGCAGGCACGCGTTGCCCACGAGGAGCACACCGAACATAACATGCCCGATCGCCTCGATGCGCACATACTGCGTCGCCAGGCCGGCCGCGGCACTGTGAAGGCCGAAGACCGCGGGGATCCACGAAGCGAGGGAAAACACCGACACCGCCGCCATCAGCCCCATCGTGAACCCGAGGACAACGGCCTGATTGGCGAAGCGGTTGGCGTCGTCATAGCTGCGCTCGCCGAAGGCGCGCGCGACGAGAGCCGTGGCGCCAGTGCCTACCAGGCCGAAAATCAGGCCGATGAGCCAGGTGGAATACGCGGCCAAGCCAACGGCGGCCGTCGCTTCCGCCCCGACCGTGCCGGCGAGATAAAGGTCGGTGTAGCCGACGAGGATGCCGAGTATCTGCTCGGCCAGGACCGGCAGGGCCAGCGCCGTCATGGCACGCCCAACACTCTGGGTCAGAATCGGCGAGAGCAGCACCGCTGCGGTTGACACGGGCTCGGCCGGCCCGTCCACCATGGCAGGCAGGCCCACACCCGTCGCCCCGGCATCGTCTGAATGGATGTGGACCATGGCTTGGTCAAACCTGCTCACGGAGCCAGCCGTCCGCGAAAGCCGCGGCAGCGCCTGTCGGCGCGCCTACCCCGGGTCAGCGACCCTTCATCCCGAAGCCTTCATCCAGCAACGTCAGCGCCCGGTGCAGCGCGTCGCAGAAGAAGAACTCGCCCCACATGACCGATTCATCAACCCCCAGGTTCTTGTGGACGTGATAGACACCATGCTTGAGGATGCCCTCCCAGTCCGAATCGGGCGACGCAAGATACGGATCGCAACACAGAGCCCCCAGTGCCATCATACCGTAGGCGCGCAGATTGGCCGGCGCCGTGCCGCCTTGCCCGATCAGTTCAAACGCATCGGCCAGCTCGAAGAGCCCCGCCGCCATGATCGCGCCGGCCGAGGAATCCTTCTGCTGGCGCTGATCGGCCGGGGCATCGAAGTCCCACGCGGGCACCAGATCCGCTGCCAACTGCTGCACGAGGTAGTCGGAGCAGCGGACCGCGGTATCCAGCCAGACCGCCCCTTTCGTCAACTTGGCGCAGGTGGCAAAGCCGTAGACGGCCCACGCCAGCCCGCGCGACCAGCACGAATCGCCGCGATAGCCCTGATGCGTCGTCTGACGCAGGCACTCGCCCGTCTCGGGATCGAACATCGCCTCGTGCGCGGTCGAGCCGTCGCCCCGTACGAGATAGCGGCGTGTCGTTTCGCAATGCGCCCGGGCGACCGCCAGCAGCTTCTCATCATCGGCGGCCAGCCCGGCATACCAGATGACCGGCACATTCATCATGATGTCGATGAAGCAGGACTCCGGCCGCACGAACGAACAGAGGTACTGGCCCTTCTCCTGAAACCGCTTGGCCAGCGTCCGGCCGGCGTGGACGACGACCGCCTGCAACGCCTCATCCGGCTTGCCTTCACGGACAGTCGCTTCGTACCAGCGCCGGTACGTACCGTGGTAAAAGAGAAAGCCCAGATCATGCACTTCGCGGTCATCCTTGCGCGGCTCGATCAGGCGACTGTAGTGCTCTGCCCGGCGACGCCAGTCCGCGTCGCCCGTGCGCTCGTGGAAGAGCCACATCATGCCGGGCAGGAACCCTTCGCACCAGTTGGTCCACGCCTCGCCGCCGTGACGCCACTTGCCATGCTCGGTGTAAAGCGGGAAATAGTCCGGGTGGTTGTCCGCCAGCCGCTTGACCTGATGCTGGGCCACCTCGAACGCCTTCTCGAAAACCCGCCGCAGATCGCTCGAATCCGGTATCTTGCCTGTCATGGCTCTTCCTCGCTTTGACAACCCGACACGTCGCAGGCCCCGAACCGGACGTTCGTCGACAGCCCGACCCGCCCCGCAGTTTCATCCAACACAGACCTCGAATCCTACCGATGCTCCGCGTGAGCAACAAGGCCCCAACGGCCCGGCTCGCTCTTGTCCAGGCCGATCGGGTGGCCCACACCCTCTTCGGATAACGCGCAAACCAAAAAGATAGACAATGCCCGTGGAAATTGCGAAAGATCGCAAGAAATCTTCAGCGACAACCAACCCGCGCCGGCTACCTCCGGGTCTTTCTCTACTGCTCGACTGCTCACCCGCTCTACTGTTCTCGCCCGAAGCGCGTGCCGCAAACGGGTGTTTGCCATGGGACGACACTTTGAACCACCTTGGCGGCGCTTGTTTGGAGAAGAAAAGGGGATGAGTCCAATTATGGGGCTTCATTACTTTCTGCCTGTCTTGCGCGGACGGCCGCGGGGACGTAAGGTGGACT
>JAFGKA010000315.1 GCA_016928855.1 Phycisphaerae bacterium | reverse complement strand
TTCCAACTGGTGGACGTGCACGCGCCTCCCGACGTCCACGAGGCCTTTCGCGATGTGGCGAGCGCTGCCCGCGATCGAGCCACGATCGTCAGTCGTGCCTGCGTGGACGAAGCTCGAATGATTCCGCTGGCCCGCGGCCAGGCGGCGCAGCAAGTGCACGAAGCCGGCGCCTATGCTGATCGAACGGTCAACGAAGCCGCCGGGCGTGCCGCCCGCTTCCTTCAGCAGCTCGAGGCATATGCCGCAGCCCCGCAATCGACGCGCACGCGCCTTCATTTTGATACGCTGGCCAAGATCTTGCCCACCTTCGAGATATACATTCGCCCCCCGGCGAACAGCCCGACCGAACTCGAACTCCTGTTTCTCGATGGCGCGGTGCGCACCCGCCCGCAGCTTCCGGGAGTCGATGTGTCCCCGGCGCAGAATGGACGGGGCAACGAGCAACTGACTATCGAAACATTGAAGGAGTTGCGAGGCCCATGAGGAAAATCGTTCTGACGTTGCTCATCCTGCTGCTCGTGGCCGTCGCCTGGTCGGCCACGTTCCAGGTCGATGAATCGCAGTTCGCTGTCGTTACCCGGTTCGGCGAGCCGATTCGCGTCCTCACTGAATCCGGCTTGCAGTTCAAATGGCCCGCGCCGGTAGACCGTGTTACCCATTTCGATGCCCGACTGCTCGCGCTCGAATACCCGCGTGCGTCGATGCCGTCGAGGGAATACCTCACGCAGGACCGCAACGTGGAAGCGGCCTTTTGCATCTGCTGGCGTATCCATGACGATGAGGCATCGATTCTCCGGTTCTTCAAGAGTGTCGGCAATCGCGCCCGCGCCGAAGAAGCAATGGGGGATATTGCAGTCGCCGAACTGGGCGCGGCCTTCGGACGCCATCGGCTGACGCAGTTGATCAGCGCGGACGCGAAGGAATACCGGCTCCCGGTGATCTTGAACGACGTGCGAACGGAGTGCCAGAGACGAGCCGGCGAAACGTACGGGATCGAAATCGTGGACGTGCGCCTGACGCGATTGAATTTCCCGATGCAGAATCGCCGGAGCGTGTTTGATCGGATGCGTGCCGAGCGCCAGCGTCTCGCACAACAGTACCGGTCGGAAGGCGAAAGCGAAGCCATGAAGATCCGCGCCGCGGCCGATCGGCAGCGTGATCAGATTCTCGCCGAAGCATTCAAGGAAGCCGAGCAGATCCGGGGCAAAGCCGACGCCCAGGCCACCGCCATCTACGCGGAGGCGGTTGGCCAGGATCCGGAGTTCTATGAATTCCTGCGAACGCTCGAATTGTACACAACGGCGTTCAACGAGAAGACGGTGGCCGTCTTCTCCGCCGACAACCCATTGCTCAAGCTGCTCAACGAGGCCGGCTTCGACATCGTTCGACCCGGCAAGAGCCCAGGGACCCGTGAATCCGATACTCCGACAACTCGGCCTGGATCCTGATTGGCGCCTGCGTCTGTTTCGCTGGCGCGTGCGCGCCGCCGTCGTGGCTGCGATAGCGGTGGCGGTCTATCCGCTGACCGGCTTCTATGTGGTGGATCAGGATGAGCGCGGCGTGGTCCGGCGTTTCGGCCATGCGGTCGCACGCAATGTTGAGCCAGGCATTCACTACGCACCGCCCTGGCCCATCAGTCGCGTGGATCGCCCCCGCACGAGCGAGGTGCGCCGAATCGGCGTGGGCTTCCGCCTGGCGGATGGCGAATACGCGGAGGAGAAAGCCGAGGTTCTGACCGGCGACGAAAACATTCTTGTTGTCACGATAATCGTGCAGTATCGCATCGAGGATCCGACACGCTACCTTTTTGCCACGGAGAATCCGGACGACCTGGTACACGGGACTGTGTGCTCATTGCTCATCGAACACGTGGGGCGGCTTGAAGTCGACAACGTCCTCACGATCGCCAAGGCCCCGCTCCAAAGTGCCATTCGGGCTGCCGCTCAACAACAGTTGGACGACTACGGCGCCGGCGTCCGCCTGCTCTCGGCCGACTTCCAGATTGTCGATCCACCGAAGGATGCCATCCACGCCTTCAAGGACGTCGCCAGCGCCAAGAAAGACAACGAAAAAGTGATCGACGAAGCGGGGGCTTACCGACAGACGATCCTCCGCAAGACCCAGGGACTTGCCTTTCGTGCGATTGAAGAAGCCCACGCCTATGCGACCCGTATGGAAAATGAGGCCCGCGGACAGAGTGAACGATTCCTTTCTCAGCTCGAGGAATACCGCAAGGCGCCAGAAATTACGCGGCGCCGACTTCTGCTCGATGCCCTGCAACAGTGCCTGCGTCGCGTCAAGAAGATCGTGGCCGACCACGCCCCCGGCGAGGCCCCTGCACACATCCGGATCCTGCGCCAGGAATAACCGCCCGCTTGCGCAAAGCCTCTGTCTGGCGGCTGGGCACAAGAGACTCACGCGGCCAGCAACAATGGCCAACTGAACAATTGAACAGAACGGCAACCCACGGTACCGTGTAGTGCCTTGACGCTGCGGGAGGTCCATTCGCCATGCGGCAACCGGTGAAAAGCGAAAGCATCCGCGAAATCGTCGAACACGTCGTCCAGACCACGCCGGTGCTGGATATGCACACGCACCTGTATTCCCGCCGCTTCGGCGGCCTGCTGCTCTGGGGCATCGATGAGCTGCTGACGTATCATTATCTGATCGCCGAGGTGCTGCGCGTGGCGCCGATGGCCCCCGATCGGTTCTGGGCGATGGGCCAGCCCGCCCAGGCCGACTATGTGTGGAAGCACCTGTTCCTTGAGCGGTCGCCGATCTCGGAAGCCTGCCGTGGGGCGCTGACCGTTCTGCACGCGCTCGGCCTGGACGTTGGCCCACGCGACCTGGGAGCGATCCGTCGCCATTTTGCCGGCCTCGACGTGGATGCCTACCTCGACACAGTCTTTGAGTTATCCGGCGTTCACAGCGTCGTCATGACCAACGATCCGTTCGACCCGACAGAACGGGCGATCTGGCTCGCCGGCGAGGAGACGGATCCGCGATTTCAGGCGGCATTGCGGATCGACCCACTGCTCAACGACTGGGCGCAGATGCCGCCGCGGCTGCGGGAGATGGGCTGCGCCGTCTCGGGCGACCTCGGCGCGGCCGACCTCGCGGCGGTCCGCAGGCTCCTGGACGAGTGGATTGAGCGGATCGAGCCGCGCTATCTGGCGGTTTCGCTACCGCCGACATTCGCGTTTCCGGATCCGGGGCCGCGCGGCCGGCTGCTCAAGCAGTGCGTGCTGCCCGCGGCGCGGGAGGCGAATATCCCATTCGCCATGATGATCGGCGTGACCCGCGGCGTGAACCCCGGCCACCGGCTCGCGGCCGACGGCGTAGGCAAGGCGGATATCACCGTACTGCACCGGCTTTGTGCGGCGTATCCCGACAATCGTTTCCTTGTTACGCTCCTGTCGCGGGAGAACCAGCACGAGCTGTGCGTCACGGCGCGCAAGTTTCCCAATCTGCTGATCTTCGGGTGCTGGTGGTTCCTGAACAACCCGAGCCTGATTGACGAGATGACGCGACAGCGGCTCGAGCTGCTCGGCCTGTCGGTCATGCCGCAGCACTCGGATGCACGTGTGCTCGATCAGCTCATCTACAAGTGGCGCCACTCCCGCGCTGTTCTCGCCCGTGTCCTGGCCGACAAATACGTCGACCTGGCTGCCACGGGCTGGCAACCCACGGACGCCGAGATTCGCCGGGACGTCGGCGACTTGCTGGGGGGTGTGTTCGAACGATTCTGCGGCCGGTCCATCGCCTGACCGCCGCTCGCCGGCGCGGCGATGATGCCCCGGGCTTGTAGCCCGAAGCGAAATGACCTAATACTATAGACTTATCGGTCCGTGGGCTTGTGGGGCACGGACGCTCGGACAAGCGGGGGCACGTAGGTTCAGGACACGGGTGCATCGATGCGAGCTGCCATCATTTCAAGTTATCCGCCTCGTCAATGCGGGATTGGATCGTTCTCGAATT
>JAFGKA010000314.1 GCA_016928855.1 Phycisphaerae bacterium | reverse complement strand
CGGAAATCGCGCACACGCGGGATGGCCACATTCACCAGCCGATCGAAGAACTCGTACATCCGGGCCCCGCGTAACGTCACCTTCAGCCCCGTCTCCATGCCGGTACGCAGCTTGAAGTTCGACACACTCTTGCGTGCCTTGCAGATCAGCGGCTTCTGACCGGTAATGGTCGCCAGATCCTTCGCCGCCGCCTCCAGACGCTTCTTCTCCTGGATCGCCAGGCCAATGCCCATCGAAACCACGATCTTCTCGAGCCGCGGGATGGCCATCGGGTTCGTCCGCTGCAGTTCTTCCCGCAGCGCCGGAGCCACTTCGTCCCGGTATCGCTCTGCCACGCGTGCTATCACTTGACTTTCCTCAACAGCGGCCGCTCACCGCGACAAATCACTTACGCCTCGGATGCCTTCACGACCGTACTCAACACCGTCCCGTTGACCGTGACCCGTCGCTTCTGCATCACCTTGCCGGACGCGTCGCGCTGGACCTCGAATCGCACCCGCGCACCGCCGCCCTCGCCACCCTTGGCCTTCGGGTCAAACGGCTGCACGTTGCTGATGTGGATCGGCGCCTCTTTCTTGATCCGGCCGCCCTGCGGATTGCGGCGACTCGGGCGCACGTGGCGATACACCATGTTCACGCCCTCCACGACCACCAGGTCTCGAAGCGGATCCACGCGAAGCACCTTGCCCCGCTGGTTCCGGTGGGCGCCCGCAATCACAAATACTTCATCGCCACGTCGTATGTGACAAGCCATTGTTCTTTCGTCCGTTAATCCATTATCCCGTACGTTCGTCCGGCATCCGTCCGCCCGCGGTCAGACAACCTCTTCCGCCAGCGACACAATCTTCATGAAGCCGCGTTCCCGCAACTCACGCGCCACCGCCCCGAAGATGCGGGTGCCGCGAGGCTCGTTGTTGGCGTCGATCAGCACGATCGCGTTCCGATCGAACCGCACGTAGCTCCCGTCCATCCGGCGGGTCGCGTTGCGGGTCCGGACCACCACACCCCGCACCACGCGGGCCTTGTGGTTGCCGCTCTTCATGAAATCCGTATTGGGCAGCGCCTTCTTCACGCTGCAAATCACGATATCGCCCACGCCAGCGGTCATGCGTCGGGGCTTGCCCGGCCGTCCGGTGCTGCCGCCGAGGACGCGAATCACCATCGCCTGTTTGGCGCCGGTGTTGTCCGCTACGTCCACAATTGTCTGTAACTGAATCATCGTCGTGACCGCTCACTCACTCGGGGCCTTGCGAACCACTCGGACCAGGCGCCACGTCTTCAGCTTCGAATAGCGCCGGCACTCCGCGACTTCCACCACGTCACCAGGCCGCGCTTCGTTCTTCTCGTCGTGGGCATACAACTTCGTCCGCCGTCGGATGATCTTGCCATACTGCTTATGGGGCGTCGTATACGACACATGGACCGTGATCGTCTTGTCACCCTTGTTCGAGACCACGGTGCCAAGCTCGACCCGCCGCGTACCTCGCGTCGTTTCTGCTGCGGATGCCTGCGTCATACTCCATACCTTCCCTGCGGAACGGATCACCGGCCCGCATCAACCGTTCCCTATTTTCCCGTTCCCCGCCCCGCCACGGTGTTCAGGTGATACTGCTGTTCTTCAATGCCCGTCTCGCCGCGTTCCCGAAGGACGGTGAAGATCCTGGCAATGTCCCGTTTGGTCTTGGTCAGCTGCGCCGGATTCTCCAGCTTCTCGGTCACCGCCTGCGAACGCAGGTCAAACTGGTGCCGCCGAAGCCGATCCAGCTCCATGTGCAGCTCTTCCGTCTTCATCTCGCGCAGTTCGCCGATCTTCATCGTTGCCCAGCCACCTTTCCTCAGACGCCGTGACGACGCACGACGAACCGGCACTTGAACGGCATCTTGTGGGACACGCGGCTCAAGGCCCGCTTGGCCACGTCCTCCTCGACGCCGCCGATCTCATACAACATCGTTCCCGGCTTGATGCACGCGACGTAGTATTCCGGCTCGCCCTTGCCCTTGCCCATACGCGTTTCCAGCGGCTTGCTGGACACCGGCTTGTGGGGGAACACGCGGATATAGACGCGGCCCTCGCGATGCAAAAAGTGCGTCGCCGCCACACGGCCGGCCTCGATCTGACGAGCCGTCAGCCAACCCGCGTCCAGCGACTGCAAGCCGAACTCGCCAAAGGCCACCGTGTTGCCGCGACCGGCCACGCCACGGATACGGCCTCGCTGCGACTTTCGAAACTTGATGCGTTTCGGCATCAACGCCATGATTCACATCCTCGTCTTCAACGCGTCTCCGGCGGCGTCGCCGCCGGGTTTCCGCCCCTTACCGCCGGCCTCGTCGCCGCTGGGCCCCGGCAGCCTGCCCCTCCGGCGCCTCAGTCACCTCTTCGCCGTACATCCCGGTGTAGATCCAGACCTTCACGCCGATGGCACCGTAGGGACAGCGGGCGACCGCGTAACCATAATCCACGTGCGCCTGGAGCGTCTGCAGTGGAATGCTCCCGAACAACTGCTTCTCGCGGCGCGACATCTCCGCCCCGCCGAGGCGCCCCTTGCACGTGATCTTGACGCCCTTGGCCCCGTTGGCCATCGCCGATTCCGCCCGCATCTTCATCACGCGGCGGAAACTGGCCCGCTTCTTGAGCTGCTCGGCAATCGCCTCAGCCACAAGCTGCGCATCGAGGTCGGGATTCTTGACCTCCACGATGTTGACGTTCACCTTCCGATCGATGAGGTCTTCAAGACTCTCCCGAAGCTTGTCGACCTCGGCGCCCTTCGGCCCGATGACCAGGCCGGGACGCGCTGTATGCAGAACGACCTTCACTTCGTTCCGCGTGCGCTCAATTTCAATCTTCGAAACGGCGGCGTAGGGCGGGCGCCGATTCAGCTTGTCGTCCACGAACGCCCGGATCTTCTGGTCCTCGACGAGAAACTCGCCGTACGCCGCCTTCGGCGCATACCATCGAGACTTCCAGCCCTCGGTGATCCCGGTGCGAAACCCAATTGGATTGACCTTCTGGCCCACGACCGACTCCTTACTCCCGCTCTGCCACGACCACCGTGATGTGGCTGGTCCGCTTCAGGATCTGATGCGCCCGCCCGCGGTCCTTCGGACGGAACCGCTGAAACGCCGCACCGCAATCGACCTTCGCTTCCGCCACGAACAGCCGCCGGACATCCGCCTCCTGCTCGTTGGCGTTGGCGATCGCCGACCGGAGCACCTTGTCGACCAGCCCCGCCGCCTTCTTGTCCGTGAAGCGAAGGATGTCGACCGCGTCGTCCACCTTGCGGCCCCGGATCAGAGCGACCACCAACTGTGCCTTCCGCGGACTGATCCGCGCGAAGCGATGTACCGCCCGCCATTTCCGCTTTTCCGTTGCCGTTGCCGCCGTTGCCATCACTACCGTTCCCGCAACCCGTCACTGGCCCCCCGGCACACGACCGGGCAGACCGCGCGGCGTCGTCTACTTGCTGGCTTTCTTCTTCTGCCCACTGTGACCGCGGAACGTCCGCGTCGGACTGAACTCACCCAGCTTGTGCCCGACCATATCCTCAGTCACCAGCACCTTGTGGAAAATTTTCCCGTTGTGAACCTCGAAGCTGCAGCCGACGAACTCCGGCACGATCGTGCAGCGCCGCGCCCAGGTGCGGATCGCCGCCCGCGCGCCGGTGTCGCGCATTCGCATCACCTTGCGAAAGAGCTTCTCGTCAACGAACGGGCCTTTTTTCAGGCTTCTCGCCATGGTGATCCTCTCAAGTCGGACCGCGCCACCCGCGGCCCGTCACCGCCTGCTACTTCTTCGGCAAGACCAACTGGCCATACCGCACGCTGCGCCGCCGGCGCAGAATCCGCTTGTTCGAGCCCTTGCGCGGGCTTCGCGTCCGGCCGCCCTTGGACAGCCTGCCCCACGCGCTGCACGGATGCCGACCGCCACCGCTTCGGCCTTCGCCGCCGCCCAGCGGGTGCGCCACGGGGTTCATCGATGTCCCGCGGTTGTGCGGCCGGCGCCCCATGTGCCGCTTGCGCCCGGCCTTGCCGAGATCGATGTTCTGATGATCCGCATTGCCGATCTGGCCGATCGTCGCCCGGCACTCGACGCGGACCTGCCGCATCTCGCCCGACGGCAGCACGAGCGTTGCCCACTGGCCCTCGCGAGCCACCAGGCGCGCCGACGAACCCGCCGACCTCGCCAGCCGACCGCCCTGGCCGGCGGTCATCTCCACGTTGTGCACGTCCATGCCGACCGGGATGTTCTTGAGCGGCATCGCGTTGCCGATCTTCGGCTCCACGACCGTACCGCTCTCGACAATCTCCCCGGCCTTGAGGCCGGTGGGCGCCAAAATATAGCGCTTCTCGCCGTCCGGGTAGACGACCAACGCAATGTGGCAGGTCCGGTTCGGATCGTACTCGACTGCTTCGACCGTACCGACCGCATCGAACTTGTTGCGCTTGAAGTCGATGACCCGGTACATCCGCTTGTGCCCGCCGCCACGCCACCACGACGTGATCTTGCCGTGGTGATTTCGGCCACCGGTCTTGCGCAACGGCTTCAGAAGCGACTTCGTCGGGCGACGGCGCTTGTCCGTCAACTCGCCGAAATCGTTCACCGCACCGTGCCGACGGCCCGGCGATGTCGGTTTGTATTGTTTAACGCCCATGGTGCCGCGAAACCTCTTGCCTCTGACTTCATTCCACGTTTCGCCCCTGTCCGACGCGGTCGTCCGTCCGCACTAGAACAGGTCGATGTGGTACTCCGGTTTCAAGACAACGACAGCCTTCTTCCAGTGCCGTGTCGTGCCCATTTTGAACCGCACGCGCCGACGCTTGCCGCGACGGTTGGACGTACGAACCTGATCGACCCGCACGTTGTAGATCTTCTCGATCGCCTGCTTGATCTGCGCCTTGTTCGCCTCGGGGTGCACCTCGAACGCGAACGCACCACCGCGCGCCGAGCGCGAGCCCGTCGCCTCGTGCGAAACCTGGCTCTGGTGCGTGCCCTTCTCGGTCACCAGCGGACGAACGATCGTATGGTAAATGTCCATCCGTCTATTCCTCCGCCTGTTCCGCCGCCCGCAGCGACACAGGGTTCGCCAGCAGGAGTTCAAACGCCGACTTCGTGAATACCAGTTTCTTCCGGCG
>JAFGKA010000313.1 GCA_016928855.1 Phycisphaerae bacterium | reverse complement strand
TGAATCACGATATCCAGAGCGCCCTTTTCGGGATAGGTCTGGCCCGTGGCGAGATCGTCATAGACGGTCTTGCCGTCGATGTACTCCATGACGAAGTAGTGGTAGCCGCCGGACTCGCCGACGTCGATCGCCTGCACGATGTTGTTATGGTTCAGCTTCGCGGCCGCGCGCCCTTCGCGGTAGAACCGCTCGACGAACTCGGGGTTCTCGCTGAGCTTCTTCGGCAATACCTTGATCGCGACGATCCGGTCCAGGCTGAGCTGACGCGCTTTGAACACCTTGGCCATCGCGCCGGCACCGAGCTTGCCGAGGATCTGGTAGCCCGGGATCTGTTGGGCGGGCCGGTACATGGAATCCTCCATGTCCGCCCCGAGTCGCTGCAACTGCGAACGGGTGAGGTACCCGTTCTTGACCAGCAGCTCCATGAGGGTGATGCGCTTACCGTCGAGTTCGAGTTCCTTCTGCTGCTTGGCGCAGGCTTGAATCTCGCCGGGGGTCGCCAGCTTGCGATCCACCACAAGGCGACCAAACTGGCTTTCGTCCATCACATCGGCCATGACGATTGACTCCCTCTGCCGCCATCGGCGCGGCGCAGGTCGCGACGTGACCCTATGCACGGGTACTCTATCGGACGGCCCCCGCCGAAGCAACGCAAGCGGTGATGCCCCGATCGCGTCTACTTCTGATTCTAGGCTCAAGGCCTGTGAGTTTTCTCGCCCGGCCTGGCCGTGCCATCGCTTTCAAGCACGTCGCACAGACCCCTTCATCCGATAAGCTGGGCCACCTGGCGGGCAATGATGGCCGCCGAATCGGCGGCAGCCATCGGGCGGAGCCCATCGAGCTGCCGTTGTGAAAAGACTGCCGGCTGAGCGTTCCAGGCATCGCTGAACCCCAGCGCGGACACGATGCGACCGCGAAGTCCGTCTAGGCCGTCGCCTCGCTGGGCGGAGACCGCCACCGCCGCCGAAACCCACGCCGGCGCCACAGCCTCGAGTTCGAACTCGGGCGTCAGATCGGCCTTGTTCACTACGACGAGCGACGGGTCGTCCGGGGCAAATCGGGTGAGGAACTGCCCGTCCGCTGGTGTCCAGGCCGCGTGACCATCCAGTACGAGGAGCCGCAGGTCCGCCTCAGCCGCCTGCCGCCGGGCTCGGGTGATCGCCTCGACCTCCAGGGCATCGGTCGGTTCACGGACGCCGGCCGTGTCAATCACCGTCACCGGCACGCCATCAATCGCGGCCGGCTCACTGACATAATCCCGCGTGGTTCCGGCCTCGGCGCTGACCAGCACCCGTGGCTTGCCGCACAGCGCGTTGGCCAACGTGGACTTGCCCGCGTTGGTCGGCCCGGTCAGAACGATGGACGCCCCGGCCAGCATGCGATCGGCCACCGCGTACGTGTCGAGCAACTCGGCCGCGCGCGCCCGGGCCCGGACCATGTCCTGAACAGCCAACGCCGCTATGTCACGCAGTGCCGCGCCCAGCAATTCCCGCTGTCGCGACAGCCATGCGGCGGCGCGGCGTGTCTGCGTTTTCGGGAGCAGCGCGTAGACCTCACGTTCGATCGTCGACGCTGCCGGCCATGCATCCGCCGCGATTTCGTCCGTGGAGACGATCGTTGCCCCGTGGTGCTCGAGCGCCAGCAACAGCCGCTGAACGATCCGCGGGCCGCCGTGCACATTGAAGTCGACGCGTGCGGTGCCGTCGGCGGCGGTCCGCACGGCCACGATGGCGTCGTCGAGAACCTGGTGCCCGTCGGCCAACCGTCCGAAATGAAGTTGATCCGCCGGCCAGTCCGCCGTCGGCCTCGTCGGCTGAAAGACGCGCCCCAATAGATCGATTGCGTGGGACCCCGTTAGGGACACGACCGCGATTCCCCCCGGCTCAAGTGGGGTCAGCACCGCGGCTCGGACGGGCTCGTTCATGAATTCTGCGCCTCGACCAGGGCCTGCTCGAGGGCCAGCGCGATTCCGTGCAGGCACAGATCAGAAACGACCGCATCGGCGAAATCGACGCCGCCCGCCACGACCGCCTCGGCATCACCGCCGGTCAGGATCACACGCGGCCACCGGCCGATTGCCGTGGCATAACGCTCCGTCAGGCTGCGCAACGCGCCGGCCAGCCCGCAAAGCACACCGACACGGACCGCTTCCTGCGTGCTGGTGCCCCACACCTCCTGCGGCGCGGTCATCTCCACGTCCGGCAACAACGCCGTATGCTCGTGAAGCGAATGTGCGGCCGTCGCCATCCCCGGCAGGATCGCCCCGCCCATGAAGACGCCGTCATCGGAGACGAGATCGACCGTCAGCGCGGTTCCGAACGATGCCACAACACAAGCATCCTTCGCCCACTTGTGCGCCGCGGCTGCCGCACAGAGCCGGTCGGTACCCACCTTTTCGGGCTCGGGCACATTGACCTGGATCGCCGGCGGGATATCCCGGCCGATCAGAATGGGAGCTTCGCCATCACAATGCTCTACAATCAGTCGCGAAACCACATCGAACGCCGCCGGCGCCACGGAACTGACGACCACATAACGATCGCTGCCTTCGGGCAGATCCTTCCATGCCTGCGCGAGCCAGC
>JAFGKA010000312.1 GCA_016928855.1 Phycisphaerae bacterium | reverse complement strand
CCGGGTCAAGTTGGACCGGGAGATTGACGAAGACCTCGCTCGTGCCCGTCGGCTCCTGAACGCCTACGAGCCCGGCAAGCAGATGCTCGCGGCGGCCAGCGAGCGGCTGACCGGCCAAGCCGGGCCCCTGGAGGCTACCGAAACACAGCTCGCAAAGTGGGGCGAGCACTGGGCCGACGTCCAGAGCCAGGTCCGCGAAAGTCCCTTGGTGGCACCGTCGCTCGCCGACCAGCGCCGGCTCGCTGACGTGGAGCAGGCCTACGCCGGGCTCACGGGTGACGGTGCGCGGCCGGAGCCGCAGCCTGCCAACGACGTGACCACGGCTTACCGCACCCTGAAGGCCGACCTGGCGGCGAACGAGAGCCGTCTGCAGGACGCCATCGCGCTGGTCGACGCCGCGATCCTCAAGAGCGTCTCGTCCGGGTCGGAGACGTATTCCGGCCGGGACCATGTCGAAGCGAACCGGCTTCGTGCGGTTCTGGCCTACCACGATGCCGAAGCTCGCCGTCGTGCGGCGCGGCTGTTGCGTCGGGAGCTTGACCGGCTCGCCCAGCAGGCTGCCACGCTGCATGGCCGCTGGGTCGCGGTCACCTCGCAACTGGCGCTCGCTGAACGGGCGGTGGGCGGCGAGGTTACCACCGCTCCGGCGGCAGCCTCGGCACCGGCGGAGGAAGCCGGCCACTCGGCGCTGGGCCCCGACGCCAGCGCCGCTGTCGCGGACCTGCATCAGCAACTCAGTGCCATCGCGCAGACGAGCACGGCGTTGATCGACACCGCCGCGATTCCCGTACAGGTGGCGCAGCTCGAATCGCACGTCGGTGGGCTGCGTGACGCGATCGCGAAGCTCGGTCAGCACATTGAGACACTCACGGAGGAGCGGGCGGCCCTGGCCAACGAGCGCGACAGTCAGCGCGCCGCTGCTGGCGAGGCCGATCGCCGGATGGTCGAGATGGAGAACCGCGGCTTCGATGTCGGCGACCCGAGCGTCCTCGACGGGCAGCTCAGCGCGTACGCGGAAGCGTCTCGCGCCGATCGCAAGGCGTCGCGCGAGGCGGACCTGCTCGAACTCGGCGGTTACGAGAATGCGGCATTGACACTGGATGCCGGCGATCTGCACACCGCCCCGATCGTTACGGGGGAGCCCGGTGAGCCGCTGAAGAGCGTGCGGAGTCTGCGCCGCTATGATCAGGAACTCGCTCTGCTCCAGAGTTCACACGCCGAGGGGCAGCAAGCGCTGGATGTGTTGCTCGCAAAGATCGAGGCGTTGCGACAGCTCGAAGCTTTCGTGCAGAGGCGGCTCACGGGTTCGGGCGCTGACGAGGCGACGGTGGTGCTTGGTCTGCGCGCCCAGCGCGACGCCCTGGCCCAGACGATTCAGCAGCTCGCCGCCGCGATCACGACCCTGGCGAGCCAGGCCGACGAAACGGAAGAGGCCGCACTCGACGCGATCACCGGCCCCGGCATCACTGCCGCCAAACAGGCCAAGAGCGCTTTGCAGAAACGGCAGAGTGAAGCCCGCGGCGCGCAGCCGATGGACGGCGAGCCGGATCCGCGTCTCGATGCGATCGTCAAGGAGAGCTGGCGCGCCGGTGACGCGACGGCGCTACTGGCCGATCTGCAGGCGCTCCAGGCGTGGATTCATTACGAGCGAAGCGAGGCGAAGAACCGCCATGCGGGCACGCTCGAGCTGCTGAGCCAGATGGGTGTCGAGGTCGACGCGCCGGCACAGCGAGCGGCTGCCACCGAGCAGAGTGCCGCGGCACGCGAGGCGGCTGAACTGGCCGTCGCCGGCTACGCTGACGCCGAGAGCGATCTGAAGAATGACTGGACCGTTCAGGTCAATCTTGCGGGTGCCTACGGTGTGCTTGCGAAGGCGGCGGAGGGCAGTACGGCCCAGGGCTATCGCGATCAGGCCCGCGAGGCCTACCAGCGTGGCATTGCCGGCCAGACGGACGATCCGGCCCGCCGGCCCTATGCCCTGCGCCTCGAAGCGCTCAGCCATACCGAGCCGGCCCCGAAGGAGTGACGCACGCAGCGCGCGCGACGCACAGTCCTCATGAGCATTCGACCGCCAGTCGTCGGTTTCGCCCTTGCGATCGCGGTCGTTCTCGGTGTCCACCGGGCCGTCTTGGGCCACCCACTCGGCAACAACTCGATCACGCATTTCAGTGTACTGTATCTCTTTCCCGATCGCGTCGAGGTGGACTTCCTGCTCGATATTGCCGAAGCGCCGGCGGCGCGGTTCCGCGAAGACGAGATCGATCTGGACAAGGACGGCGAGGATACTGTCGAGGAGCAGCGAGCCTGGCTCGATCTCAAAGCCGCGGAGTTTCTTGCACGCCTCACGCTCCAGCTCGATGGCGAAGGCTTGGCCTTAATCGCGATGGAGAACGAGAAGCCCTCGGCAGCCGCGGCCGGCGCTGCCGCACGGCCGGCGCCGCCCAACCGCATCATTCTGGCGATTCCCGGCTTCGCCGGCATGCCGACGTACCGCCTGCTGATTCGCTACGTCGCGGCGTTGCCGCCGTTGGTGGCCGGCCAGCGATACACGCTGGATTACGAGGACAGCAGCTTTCCCAATCGCGAAGGGCTCGCACGCGTCATCATTGAACGGCCGAAGAGCGTCGACGTCCACGAAAAGGACCGACAGTACTGGGATGAGGGCACCGATCCGATGCTCTACGACCAGTATGACCCGATCGACATGCCGCACGAACGCACGGCGCGCATCGTGTTCAGTGTGGACGCCTCAGCGGCCGAGCCGGGTGCGCCGGCGGCGCCGGTTGCCGAGGCGCGCGTAGACGAGCCGTTGCCGTGGCAGCGTTTCACCGACCCGCGAAACAATCCCGCTTCCGTCAGCCAGTATCGCGGATGGGCCGAACGCATTGCCGGTATTCTCGAAGGCGGTGTTTCGGTTCCCGCGCTGGCGTTGATTGCCCTGCTCTGTTTCGGCTACGGCGCCGCCCATGCGCTCGCGCCGGGGCACGCGAAGACCATCGTCGCGGCCTACCTGATCTCATTGCACGGCACGTACGGACACGCCGTCATCCTGGCACTCATTGTGACGGTGACGCACTCGGCGCTCGTCATCGTGGTCGGCCTCGTGTTTCTGATCATCAGCCCCGAGGCCGGCTCGACGCTCCAACTCTGGCTCGGCGTCGCGGCCGGCGCGATCATTGTGGGCATGGGCGGCTGGCTGACCTTCCGCGCCATCACGGGCCGGTTGCACAGCCACGTCCACTCGCACGACCACGACCATGTCCATTCGCATGAGGATGCTCACGAGTTGCTCGTGCCGAAGCCGCACGGCTGGCGGGGTTGGTTGCGCACCCTGTTTTCACACAGTCATCCACCTGTGCGGACGCACACGCACAGCCACACGCACGATCACTCTCACGCGCCTGCGCACGAGCACCGGTCGCACGCCGGAGCCGCCGAGCCGGATGCCGCGCGGCTGACGATCCGCCTGCTGTTGTGGCTCGGCGTCAGCGGCGGGATCGTACCCTGCCCCGCGGCGACGTGGATGATGCTTGCTGCGGTGGCGCAGAATCGTGTTCCCGCCGGCCTCTTTGCCGTCGGCACGTTCAGTCTGGGCTTGGCGCTGACGTTGATGGCCGTGGGCTTCCTCGCGCTATCGAGTCGCCGGTTCGCCGACCGGCTGATGGGCCAGGAGAGCTCTCGGCGCTGGTTGCTCGGCATTCTGCCCGCGCTCGGGGGGGCGGCCGTCATGCTGCTGGGGGGCGCCCTGGTCAGCCATTACGCGTTTGCGCTGCTGTACAATCGGCCGCTGATTCCGTGGTTTGGCTGACGCCGCCAGCGCGCTCGAGATCCCCCCGGCGCCCCCGACTTGAAACAAAATTCATTTTCGCTATAATGGCTTGCACAATTCAAACGCGGCAGCCCGGCGACGATGTTGAGAACGTATCTCGGCCCTGCGCCTTGGTACACTTCTTTGCCCCCGGGCCCCTTCGTGCCCAACACGATGCCGCCGTTTGATCGTCGCCTCTGCACTGGTGGAGTTCCACGGAAGGAGGTCGCTTCTTGGCTCGGCGAAACAGCACTCATTCGAAACCGGGTCCGCTTGAACCTCAGATCATTCGCGAGCGCATGTGCCTGATGTGCAACCGCCAGTTCGTCTCTTCTGGCCCAGGCAATCGCATTTGCCCGAAATGCTCGCACCACCGGCGAAGCGAGATCCCGGTGCACACACTGACGCTGCGCGGCTGACCGCGCGGCCGGTTGGATCCAGCATAAAAAAGGTGCCCGCTTCCGGCTTCTGTCGGAAACGGGCACCGCGTCATTTCTGTTCCTGTGTTCGTGCGGGTCGGCCTGCGGCCGTCGGCTTATCGGCCGCTGACCGCAGCCTCGGCAATCTGCTCGAACCAGCCGACCTTCGGCAGGTCGCCCACGAGCGGCCCCACGTATTCGCGGAACGAGCTGTGAATGTTGTTGCTCGCCTCGCTGATGTAATGGTCGGGCAGGACCTTGGTCTTCGGCTCGTGCTCCGGGGCCACCGCCGCCAGATCGACGAGCCGCGTGCCGACGGCGTAGGTGGTTCCCGGCAGCCGCGTCAGCGCGACACTGCCGTCCACCTCGGCATCGACGCTGTAGCTGACCGCCATCTGCCCCACCAGGCGGGCCTCCCACGCGTCGACCGGGCTCGCATAGCCGGGGAACGACCGCTGCAGATACCCGAATGTATCCGCCCGGACACGTTTGATATTCTTGCAGTGGGCTCGCAGCGTACCGGCGAGATAGTCGGCGAGCGAGCCGGCGCCCGCTGAAAGCTGCAAGTTGCCGAACGCGTCCTTCTCGAGGCCGTCCTGCTTGAGCACGGAAACCTTGGATGCCCAGAGTTCGCCCTTCTCATCGCTGATGCCTTCGCTGACGGCGACGAGACAGCGCCCGTAGCGATCGAAGACCGCCTCGACGTCCGTCACGAACTGATCGATACTGAACGGTCGTTCGGGCACGTAGACCAGGTGCGGACCGTCATCTTCCCGCTGACGGGCAAGGATGCTGGCCGCCGTGATGAAGCCGGCATGCCGACCCATGAGGATGTTGATCTTGACGCCCTGCAGGGCGCGGTTGTCGAGGTTGTCGCCGATGAAGGCGCTCGCCACGAACTTCGCCGCGCTGCCGTAGCCCGGGCAGTGGTCCGTGACCAGCAGGTCGTTGTCGATCGTTTTCGGGATGTGAATGACCCGTAGCGGATACTTCGCATCCTTCGCGAGCGTGTTCACGATCTGGGCCGTCGCGGCTGAGTCGTTCCCACCGATGTAGAAGAAGTACCGGATATCGAGTTTCTTGAAGACCTCGAAGATCCGCTCGCAGTATTCGCGATTCGGCTTGTCGCGCGTCGAGCCGAGCGATGCCGCCGGCGTCTGCGACACGAGATCGAGCATCTCGGTCGGCTGCCGCAGGAGGTCGTAGAACTGCTCGTTGATAATGCCCCGGACACCGTGCCGCGCGCCATACAGATTGCGGATGTGGCTGTACTTCTGCACTTCCTGGACGACGCCCACCAGCGACTGGTTGATCACGGCTGTCGGGCCGCCCGCCTGTCCGACGACAGCATTGCCTACCAAGGCTCCCATGATGACCACTCCTTCCGATCGAACCCCATACCTGATTGCTTCGCTACCACGTTCGTTCGATAAACCCTGTGTCCACTTTGTTGTTGAGGAAGCGCTCGTGCGCCAGAATCTCGCGATGGAATGGAATCGTCGTGGCGATCGGCTCGATGATGAACTCGGCCAGGCAGCGCTGCATGCACGCAATCGCTTCGGACCGGGTCCGTTTGTGCACGACGAGTTTCGCAATCATCGAATCATAGCGCGGGCTCACCCGTATGCCCGGCACCACGTACGTGTCCACGCGCACGCCGAAGCCGCCCGGCGGCTCGAACCGGTCGATCGGCCCGGGACACGGCCGGAACCGGTCGGCCGGATTCTCGGCGTTAACGCGGCACTCGATCGCCGTGCCCGTCGCCTGGATATCGCGCTGTTTGAGCGACAGACTTTCGCCGGCCGCCAGGCGCAATTGCCACTTGACCAGGTCATGCCCTGTAATCATTTCCGTGACCGGGTGCTCGACCTGGATCCGCGCGTTGACCTCGGTGAAATAGAAGTTCTGTTTCGGATCGACCAGGAACTCGACCGTGCCGGCGTTGAAGTACTTCGCCGCCCGTGCGATCTTGACCGCGGCCTTGCACAGCTCGTCCCGTGTCCGGCTGTCGATTGCGGACGACGGTGCCTCCTCGATCAGCTTCTGATACCGTCGCTGGAGCGTGCAATCGCGATCGTAGAAGTGGAGGACCTGCCCCGCCTTGTCGCCGAGGATCTGCACCTCGACGTGCCGCGCCGTCTCGATCACCTTTTCGACGTAGAGCCCATCGTCCTTGAACGCGTTGCCGGCCTCAAGCCGGGCCTGATGCAGCGACGCCCGCAGGTTTGCCTCGTTGTGTGCGATGCGGATCCCGCGTCCGCCACCGCCGGCCGCCGCCTTGATCATGACCGGATAGCCGATCTTCTCGGCCAGCGCAACGGCTTCCTCATCGTCTTCAAGTCGCCCGCCGCTGCCCGGCACGGTGGGCACCTTCGCCGTCTTGGCCATCTTGCGGGCGACGGCCTTGTCACCAACCAGCGACATTGTCTCGGCGCTCGGGCCGATGAATTCGATCTTCGCCTCGCGGCATTGCTCGGCAAACCGCGCGTTCTCGGCCAGGAAACCGTAGCCTGGATGAATCGCATCGACGTTCGCGACTTCGGCCGCCGCGATCACGCGGTCACTGCGAAGATAGCTCTCGCCAGGCGGTCCGGCCCCGATACAGATCGCGCGGTTGGCCCACGCCAGGTACGGTGCATGTCGGTCCTCGTCTGAAAAGACACAGACCGTCTCGATTCCCAGCTCGCGACACGCGCGCAGGATACGCACCGCGATTTCGCCCCGGTTCGCAATCAGTACACGCGAAAACATCTGTGAAACTTTCTATCGCGAACGCAGCCGGCGGCGCACCCCCGACCCGGCATCCCGTCTGCACACGCCAAACAAAAACCCGGCGGGCCTGCCGGGATCCTCGTCGGAGGGATAAGCCGGCACAATCCTACGCGGGTCGAACCAGGAACAGCGGCTGACCGTATTCAACCGCCTCCTCGTTCCGCACCAGAATCTGCTCGATTGTGCCCGCCACGTCGGCTTTGATCTCGTTGAAGACTTTCATCGCCTCGATGACGCACACGACCGTGTCGGGCGCCACCATGCTGCCCACACTCACATACGGCGTCGAATCCGGATCCGGGCTCGCGTAGAAGCTGCCGACCATCGGCGACTTCACCGCGATCAGACCCTCGGGGATCCCCCCGGCACCCCCCGGCGCCGCTACCGGTGCCGCGACGATCGGTGCCGGCGACGGCGCAACCGCCTGTGGAACGACCTCCACCACCGGCGCGGCCGCACCGCGACGAATCACCACCCACTCACCACCGTCACGCAGCTTAACCTCGGCCAACTCGTGCTCGACCATCATCGCCACGAGTTCCCGGATTTTCTCGATGTCAACCACGGATCACCATATCGTCCAGGTTCGTGCTCAGCGTCGACAAGACCTCACACCCGCTGCCCGTCACGAGGATGTCGTCCTCGATTCTCACCCCGCCGACGCCCGGAACGTATACGCCCGGTTCGACGGTCACCACCATGCCCGCCTCGAGCGTCGCGGACCCGCGCCGGGCCAGTGACGGCCCCTCGTGAACATCCAGGCCCAACCCGTGCCCGGTCGAGTGCGTAAACGCCTTGCCATATCCAACGGATGCCAGATACGACCGCGCCGCGCGATCGACCATACGGGCCTCCACGCCGGAGCTAACTGCTGCTATCGCCCGGCGCTGCGCCTCATGTACCATGATGTACATTCGGCGAAACTGCGGCCGGATTGTACGAACGAACACCACCCGGGTCAAGTCGCTCCGGTAGCCGTCCACCGTCGCCCCCCAGTCGATCAGGATGGCGCTGCCGGAGGCGATCCGTCGCGAGCCGGGCCGCGCGTGCGGGAGAGCGGCGTTCGAGCCGACCGCTACAATCGTCGGAAAGCTCGGCCCGCTGGCTCCGCGTTTCTGCATCTCGAATTCGAGCCGGGCGGCCACCTGCCGTTCCGTCATTCCGATCTTTACTGTCCGACATGTAACCTTGAACGCGGCTTCCGCTACGTCGATCGCCCGGCGGATTGCCACGACCTCGGCAGGGTCCTTGCGATTGCGAAGTTCAGCCGTGATCGGCTTGCTCTGGGTGAGCCGGGCCGGGCTGACGGCTTTCCGCCATATGGCGGCCTGCTTGACCGTCGCATGTTCGGCCTGGAAGCCCACCCGGCACCATCGGTGGCGCAACTGGAGCCTGCTCAGCTCCGCGCCGATGCCCGCCTTGCGTATGATCGCCTTGGCCCACGGGGCCTCGCGTGCGGCCTGAATCGTGAACCGGCCGTCCGTGACGAGGTAGAGCCTCCGGGCGGTGACCACGACAACGCCGTCCTCGCCGGTGAAGCCGGCAAGGTAGAACTGATCGGTCGGCGCGCTGACCACGTAGGCCGACAGGCGGCCGTCGGCCATCCGTGCCCGGCAACGTTCGAGCCGGGCCGCAAGGTGATTCGGAATCGCCCTCTTGGTTTTCCGCCGCGCCATGCCCACAGGATACCGCCAGCCTTCGCGGCGTGTCTACCGGTCGTCCCTCTATGGCCGCAGACCGTCCGCCGCGAGCGCTGCCTGGAGCACGCGGGCCATGATCTCGTAGCCGCCATAGTGCGGATGCAGGCCATCGCGCGCCAGCGTTTTGGGCAGATCGCCGTTCGCATCGGTCATCGCGGAAACATAGTCGACGTAGATGCAGCCCTTCTCGGCGCACGCCGCCCGCAGATTGGCGTTGATCTGCGGCAGGATGCGCTTCTTGCCGTCGTGCTGCTTGTAGTCATCGTTCGTCGGAAGGATCGAGCAGACGAACGCACGGATGCCGGCGGTACTGGCGACCTCCATCATCGCTGTCACCGATGCGGTTACGTCCGCGATGATCTCGGCGTCATCCTTGTTGGCGGTCAGCATCCGCGCGACGTCGTTGGTGCCGGCCAGGATCACGACCGACCGCGGCTTGAGTTGGAGCACGTCCGCCTCAAACCGGC
This sequence comes from Phycisphaerae bacterium, assembly GCA_016928855.1. Taxonomy (GTDB): domain Bacteria; phylum Planctomycetota; class Phycisphaerae; order UBA1845; family PWPN01; genus JAFGKA01. The sequence continues at coordinate 10,573 of JAFGKA010000312.1, read as the reverse complement.
GGGCCATGTGCGAAGCGATGTCGCCGCTGACGCCGCGGTTGAGGATGGCGCCATCGGTCGGCACAAAGTACGCCTGCAGCTCCCAGAGTTCGGTGATCGAGTCGCCCATGAAGACGGTGCTGACGGCAAGGTCCTGGCGCACCACGGATTCGTTCCAGAAGTCGAAGAACACGCGTCGCCGATCGGACGGCGCGTTATCGCCGAACTGGCCGGGCTTGACGAGCGATTCTTTCTCTGTCGCGGTGCGGCCAGCGAGTCTCGGACGCGACCCTGCCGCACAACCGACGGCCGCAATGACGATGGCGATCGACAGCCACTTCAGTGTTGCATGGATACGGCAATGACGCATGGTTTCTCCTTCGCGTGAGGGTGTCCGGCCCGGCACGCCGCCGAGCCGCCTGGCATGATAGCCCGGCGGACCGGCCATCGACAAACCTTCACTTGGCTTACAGATCGCCGGGCTGGAAGGGCAACGGTACATTCGCGCTGCGCACGCCCAACAGGAACGTCAGAAGCCGGCGCACAGGCCCAAGCGTTTGTTTCCACGCGTTGACGGCATTGTGGAGGCGCATGACCGCGGGATGCGTCGGCTCCGCGATTTCGCCCAGAACGCCGATGCAGCCGTCCACGTGCCTCCCCAGCAGCAGGGCGGTGGCATAATTCGTCTTGAACACGGTGGGCGCATTGGGGTCCAGAAAGAAGCCGCCACTTGGCAGCACGAGTTTGCGATACAGCTCATTCGCCTTATCGATCTGGCCCATTCGCATGAGACAGACACCGTAGGCGTTCAACACCGCCTTGGATTGCTGTCCGGCTGATCGCAACATTTCCAGGGCTTTTTCGGGCTGGCCTCCGTTCAGGAGGGTCTGTACATCGTGCAGCAGTTCCGCTTCATTCGTATGGTGTTTCATCATGATACTCCATCGGTTCGATACCTGAGGATCGTCTGTACGGCGGCGACAACGCGGGCAGCGCGCGGCGCGCCGAATTGCTGTGCCTTGCCTTTCACGCCGTAGGCGCGAGGCCGTTTCACAAAGAGAACATGACAACGAACGGGTGGGCGGGCGAACCGATCAGATTGTGAGGAGACAACCGAGGCCGAGAAGCGGCGTGCCGTGCGGGCCGGCGCACGTGTCCAGACTTGCGCTCGCAATCGGCGTTCGTTCCGACGAAGGCAGGGAGCCGGTTCGTCCCTGTGCGGCTGCAGGCGGCAATGCGATTGGTGTGGGACCACCGTCGAACGGCGTTGGCCTGGTCAGTGCCCGCGCGTCGCGCGGCAGCACGCCGAGCAGGTTCGTGGCATCTTCGCTGGAATGAAGTACCTCGTTTCCTTGGCCCAAGGATGTGGCGGTGTTCTTGAGAACAGATGTCTGCGCGCACGCACTGGCTACCGGCACGATCAGCGCCATCAACACCTGGAGCCAGATACAACGGGTCCGTGACATGGCGGGTCTATTTCCTCTCGCGGGCACAATTCTACATCGCGGCTGACCGTTCTTCAATGGGGCAGTCGCTGCAGGGTTGACGACGCGGAATCTTGGACGGCCAGTGGATCGCTTGACCGACAGCGAATCCGGGATGCGCCCCGGACTCGATACCGCGGGCTTGCGGCTACTCGACAGCGGAATAGAGGTAGGCGAGGGGGTCGGCGGACGCGGCGGCTTCGTGGAAGATCTGCAGCGCCCGGGCGAAGTCCTGGTCCACGCTGTCGTAGACCGCCTGGAATATCGAGAGGTCCTGGTTGTACCGCGCGTTCAGCAGCAGCCAGGCATTGTTGAACCGGGCCGTCGTGACCCACTCGAAATCCGTTGGCTCGTGGAATTGGGGCAACAGCTCGTCGCGAAACCGGCGGCGTGCGTCTTCGAAGAGCACCTCGCGACTGGCGAGCTTCGTCGTGGCCGGAATGTCCGCGGCGTACAGCGCCTCGGCCCGTGCATACAGGTCCGCGAGGAAGGCGTTGTACAGGTCGAGATCATGATACCACCGGTGCGCTTCGGCCACCGCATCGGAGTCCGCGCCATACCTGTCCGTGAGATACCGCACGGTGGCCACGGACGCCACGAACGTCGCGACGTTCTCGTTAAACTGCGTTTCGTTCAGGCGGTAGACCGTGTTGTGCGTCGACTCGTGCGCGATCAGATCGACGAGGTACAGCTCGGACTGACCGAGCATGCCCGTCGTGATCGGATCGGCGAACAGCCCCGCTGTACTGTACGCCGCCACTTCGTATAGCACGGTATCGTAGCCTTGCGCTACCAGCCGATCCTGATACTCGCGAGCCTCGGGTTCATGATAGAAATGAAGGTAGGGGATCGAGCCAACAACTGGAAACGTCCAGACGACCGGCGTCAGCGAATCCTTGGCCGACGCCGACAGATTGAACGCCACCGGCGCATCCGCGGTATCCAGGTACACGGTGTAGCTCTCGCCGACCCGCAGGCCAAGCTCCTGAACGAGGTAGTCGCGAAGGTCGAGCACCAGCAGGAGCGTGGTTTCCTGCTCAGCGGAGAGATCGCCGGCGGCCAGCGCGTCCTCCACCGGTATCGTGCGCGTGTTTTGCGCCAGTTGCCCGGTCACCGCATAGAATGCGTATTGCGCGTCACTGCACCCGACCGCGGTCAGCACGCTGATCGAAATCGATGCGCCGACGCATATCACCCGACTGCGTGTTCGCCACGACGTTCGCATCAGGAAGCCCCACCTTCTGGTTGCCGCAACGGACCCCGTCGGCTCACCGCTGGCTGCCGTTCCGCCTTTCACACGCAGCGACTGTTCACGAGCTCACGGTCTTCGCCGATGCCCGCGGGGCTGTCGCGGCGGCCGTCGCGCCCTGATAGGTCACCGCCGCTCGCACGAGTCCGACGAACATGGGATGCGGACGGAGCGGCCGGCTCGATAGCTCCGGATGCGCCTGCGTCCCGACGAAATAGGGATGCTTGTCCGACGCAATCTCCAGTATTTGCATGATCGGATAGTCGGGCGCCTTGCCTGAGAAGATCATGCCGTGTTGCTCGATCGCGTCGATGTACTTCGGATCCACCTCGTAACGATGCCGGAACCGCAGCCGCGTCTCAGGCGCTTTGTTGAAGAGGCTCGCCGCCATCGTGTTCGGCCGAATCAGGACATCGCGTCCCCCCAGCCGCATATTCCCACCCAAGCCTTCAATCTGCTTCTGCTCTGGCAGGATGTCGATCACCGGATGCGGGCAGTCCGGATCGATCTCCGTGCTGTTGGCGCCTTCGAGACCGCACACATTGCGCGCGAATTCGATGACCGCCATCTGGAATCCGTAGCAGATGCCGAGATAGGGCAGCCCATGCTCACGGGCATATTGGATACACGTGATCTTTCCCTCGGTGCCCCGCACGCCGAAGCCGCCCGGCACGATGATGCCCTGCACGTGCGCGAGCGATTCACCGACGGTCTCCGCCGTCAGATCGGACGTGTCGATCCAATCGATCCGCACCCGCACCCCGTTGGCCGCGCCGGCATGCTCGAGCGCCTGGATGATGCTCGCGTAGCTGTCTCGCAGCGAGGTGTATTTTCCGGTGATGCCGATGGTCACCTCGCCGCTGGCGGCTTTGAGCTTCTCGCTGTAGCCGTTCCATTCCTGCCGCGCCCGGGCCTCGGCGTCAGGATCGACCCGCTCGCCCAAGTGAAGAATATCGATCACCGCCAGGTCCAACCCGGCGCCCCGCAGCATCTCAGGAATCACGTAGACGCTCTCGCGGTCGTGCATCGAGAAGACCCGGTCGATCGGTACATTGCTGTAGAGGGCCAGCTTCTCCCGCACCTTTCGCGTTGCGGGTTTGCGCGCCCGGCAGGCGATGATGTGCGGCTGAATCCCCACGGCCAGCAGCCCGCGAATGCCCAACTGCGCCGCCTTGCTCTTCTGCTCACCGAGCGTCGGCGGCTCAAGGATGTACGTCAACGCCACGAAGCAGCACGAGTTCGGCCCCTCCTCGAACGCAATCTCTCGCGCCGCCTCGATGTAGTAGGCGTTCTCGACGTCGCCGACCGTCCCGCCGATCTCCACAAAAACGACATCGGCGTGCGAGGCCACCGCCAGCTCGCGGAGCCGGCTCTTCACCTCGCCGGTCACGTGCGGGATCATCTGCACGTCGCGACCGAGGTACGAACCCCGGCGCTCCTTCTCGAGCACGCGCGTGAAGATCTGGCCGCTTGTCGTGAAATTCAGCCGCGACAGGTCCTGATCCAGCATCCGCTCGTACGTGCCCAGGTCCATGTCGCACTCCATGCCATCGTCGAGTACGAAGACCTCGCCGTGCCGATACGGGTTGAGCGTGCCCGAATCGATGTTCAGGTAACCCTCCAGCTTGATCGGGGCGACAGTTAACCCTTTATCCTGAAGGCATTTCGCGAGAGAGCTGGAGAAGATCCCCTTGCCGAGACCGCTCATGACGGTGCCGAAGACGAAGACGAATTTCGTCCGTCCCGGTTTGTAGCCCGCCGGCATCGGCGCGTAGAACTCCGTCTCCTCTGAAACGCCGCTGATGGCAGACAGCATTTTCTCGGCATCCATGCGTCACCCGCTCGTGCAACAGCCCTTGGTTACTCGTCTTACGAACGCTTCATATTCTTCTGGCGTGTCGATCCCCAGGCTCGCGTGCTCGACCAAGCCTACCACAATCCGATGACCGTTTTCCAGGGCACGGAGTTGCTCAAGCTTTTCGGCCTGCTCCAGCCGCGACGGCGCCAGGTCGGCATAGGACAGCAGGAACCCCCGCCGGTAGGCATAAACGCCCAGGTGCAGGAGCCACCCACCCGCCGGCTCACCCGTCTTGCCAGGATCCCGCAAGTATGGAATCAGGCTGCGGCTGAAATACAGCGCGTAGCCGTGGCGATCGATGACCAGCTTGACCGCGCTCGGCTCGGTCGGGTCGGCGTCTGCCGGAAATGGGCAGGCCAGCGTCGCCATCGACGCATCCGGCCGTAACCGCATCAACTCGACAAGCTGGTCGAGATAGGCCGGCTCGATTTCCGGCTCGTCGCCCTGCACATTCAGCACCAGTTCGGCCGACAACGTCGCCGCGACCTCCGCGATCCGGTCGGTTCCGCTCGCGTGGTCCGGGCGGGTCATGACCGCCTCGCCACCGAATTCCCTCACGGCCGCGGCAATCCGCTCGTCGTCGGTGGCCACAACCACACCGTCGAGCAGACGCGCCTGCCGCACACGCTCATACACGTGCTGAATCAGGGTCTTGCCGGTCGCTCTGGCGAGAGGTTTCCCAGGAAAGCGCGTCGAAGCGTATCGGGCGGGGATGATCGCGACCACCGACACGAAAAGTCCTCAACACGGGCTCACTGGTAGCTTGAATTCCGCACCAACCGCATCCTAACAGTCGGCGCGCGCTTGTCAAACGCGATCGGCTCATCGGCGTGGACCCGCGAGGGCGGCATGGGAAGGTCCGGCGGCCTTCAGGCCGGAGGGTTCGCCCGTGTTTGACGTGCGAGCGCGGTCTTGACCGTTGCCAACAAGCCATGCTCGACAAGGTGGCCCCGTCGGCCGGACGTGGGTATAAGAATGATGTGTTACTTCAGCGATTCCTGGAAACGGCGCAGCGCCAGCCGGACAAGCTGGCGATTCGGGATATCCGGCGTGAGGCGACGTTCAGCCAGCTCATCGCGCTCTCGGCGACGATGAAGCGCTTCATCGAAGCCGAAACCCCGCGGCCGAATGTCGGGATCCTGCTGCCGTCAACGGCGGGGTTCGCCGCGAGCTTCTACGGCGGGCTCTGGGCGGGCAAGACGATTGTGCCGCTGAACTTCCTGTTGCCGCCGGCGGAACTGGCGGGAATTGTTGCGGATGCGGGGCTCGACCTGATCCTGACATGCGAATACTTCAAGGACCTGGCCGCGGCGCTGCCCGCGCGGTCGATCATCCTCGAACGCGCGGGCCTGCGCCGGCGATACCTGTTGTCGAAGGTCCGCCCACGGCCGGCGGTGCCCGATGCCGGAGCCGACGACCTCGCGGTGATTTTGTACACATCGGGGACGACGGGTACCCCGCGGGGCGTGTGTCTGACGCACGGGAATCTGTACACCGACGCGTTCGCCTCGATCGAGCACTTTTGCATTGACGCGAACGAGCAGTTCCTCGGAATCATTCCGCTATTTCATTCGTTCGGCCTGACCGGAACGCTGCTGCTGCCGACCTTGCTGGGTGCGACGGTGCACTTCCAGGCGCGTTTTCAACCGGCGGACGTCGTGCAGGCTGTAGCGCGCGACCGGATCAGCGTCTTCCTCGCCGTTCCGAGCATGCTTGTGGCCATCGCGAGGGACAAGACGGTTCCCGCCGATACGTTCCAGGGTGTGCGTCTGCCGATCTGCGGCGGCGAGCCGCTTTCGCCGGAGCTGTGGAGCGAGTATCGCGACCGCTTCGGCATCGAGTTGCTCGAAGGCTACGGCCTGACGGAGACTTCGCCGGTGGTTGCGGCTAACGTGCCCGGCGCGAATCGGCCGGGAACTGTCGGCCGGGCGTTGTCGGTCGTCGAAACGTGCGTGCGGGATGAGTTGGGCAACGCGCTGCCATCGGGTCAGGCCGGCGAGCTGTGTTTCCGCGGGCCGACGATCATGCAAGGTTACTACAACCGACCGGCCGACACGGCGGCGGCCATCGATGTCGACGGCTGGTTTCGTAGCGGCGACATCGGCAGGCTCGACGCGGACGGGTTCATCACGATTACGGGCCGCTGCAAGGATCTGATTATCGTCGCTGGCGAGAACGTCTTTCCGGGCGAGATTGAGCGCGTGCTGGATCGCCACCCGGCGGTGGAACAGTCGGCGGTGATCGGCACCGGTGACGGCGTGCGCGGCGAATCCATCGTGGCGTTCGTTGTGCCGCGCGAGGGCACGGCGCCGACTGCGATCGAGCTGCGCGACTATTGCCGCGATCACCTGGCCGGTTTCAAAGTGCCGCGCCGCATCTTCTTCGACCGCGACCTGCCCAAAGGCCCAACCGGAAAACTGCTCAAGCGCCAACTACGGCAGCGTCTCGCCGAGGGTGTGTCGGAATAAAGCTAACCCGTTGAAACAGGTTGTCGGTATCAGGCGCCTCGGCCGCTATGGCGCGTTGGGCGCGATCGGACGGATGCGGATTGCGCGGAACGTGATCACGCCGTGGTCGCCCTGGATGTAGATCGGGCCGGGCTTGCTGGTGTCTTTGAACCGGTCTGTGCCGCCGGGCGTGGCGTGTGGCAGATCCACCTGATCGAGAATCGTCTTGCCGTTGAGGACGACGGTCAGCGTCGTGCCGACGAGGCGGATATCGAACACCTGCCACTGATCCCAGGGGTGGCTGGCCAGCGCCGTCGGCGTGTGCAAGCTGTAGACGCCGCCCATGCTTTCCTGGCTCAGCGGGCCGGCGTGGCTGTTGATCTGCACCTCGTACCGACCGCGGAGGTAAATACCGCTGTTGCTGTTCTCGGGCAGCTTGAACTCGGCGTGCAGCTCGAAATCGTCGAACATCTGCTCGCTATGGATATCCACGCCGCGTTTGCCGGCCTCCGGCGCGTTGGTCAACAGGCCGTCCGTGACCGTCCAGCTCATCGGCTGCTCGGGCCGGGCGTTGATCCAGCCGCACGTGTCCTTGCCGTTGAACAGATCGATCCAGCCGGCGTCGCCGCCGCTCGATTGGCAGCCGGTCCCGCCGAACAGGGCTAATGTCGTCAAGATACCCAGAACGATAGCGGTAGAGCGATGCACGTTGCTTCTCCTTTGTCTCGAGTTCCGTCCGCGATCAGGAGGTGGTGGTATAGCGGCTTACCGCCGTGAAGACAAGCCTCCGCGCGCACGAGAGGGCCGGAGGGTCCTGCGTGATCGTGCACGCAGAGCCGCCCGGCCCATGGATCGGCATGCATCAGGACTTCGGCGCGTCCTTGGACTTGGACGCGTCCTTGGACTTCGGCCGCGGTCCGATCTCGAAGATCGACTGCGTCTTGAGGATCGTGTGATCCGCCGGAAACGCGTGGAACGACTGAATGTGCAATTCCTTGTCGCGGACCTCGTAGTCGAGGAACGTGAAGGGCTCTGGCCCATTGTCCGTCCATTCCTGGAACGCGAGGAACATGCCCCGGTTCGCGCCGTAGCGGACGAGGTCGCGATGCGTCGCGTTGAACAGGTTTGGGCTCAGCTTCTCGACCTGCGTCGAGAGGATGTAGCGCATCCCGTCGTCGAAGCGTTCGGTGTGGTCCCGCTCGCCGCGGAACCGGAACGTCGTCACGCGGCCGGCCTCGGGCAGCAACTCATGGTCGTCCGCGGTCAGCTCGGTGATGATCCGGTCGTCCGCCTGGACGGTGACCGCATGCGTCAGCCCCACGATCCACAGGTTTGCATGATACCGCCGCGATTCGATCCGGCGCTCCTGGTGAATATGAAACAGTTCCGGGTGCAGCGCACGACGATAAAGGAAGAACTGCATGTCCCCGACGCGTTGTAGTGTCTGTCCAAGTTCCACTGATTGTTCCTTCTGCCTTCACCGGGCCACGGCCCGGTGGGTCACTGTCGCGAGCGGTCCTGCCGATCTACCGGCTCCATCCGGATTATAGACCAGCCCCACGGTGGAACCGCATAAACCCCACCTTTGCCACCTAACTCAATGCCTGATGCCGAGTTAGCATCACCCGCCGGCGGGACGGCAGGCTTTCCCCTGCGCCGGCATTATAAAGGCGGGCCCTCGCCACACCAAAAGGATTCTCATTTTTTTTTCGCCATTCTTGCCCGTGCCGACCCCATTCCGACGCCCGTTTTCGCCGGGAGTCCGAACTTTTCCGTTGGCCCTTTCGTACCCCAGGCAGACCCCCCGGCCCGGCAACGGCCGATAACCATGTATGCCCGCCATTCATCGTGGCGGTCGGTCGCCAGAGGCTGCCGCTCTTTTGGCACGGCTGCATCGGGGGCCAGAGGGCCCGGAGTGTCCGACATCAAGACTCCCAAAATTCTGCTGTCGAGGCGTCGGTTCCTTCGCAACCTGACGCTGAGTTCCAGCGCGGGCTGCGCCGCGGCCTTCGCGTACGCCTGGCGAATCGAGCCGACCTGGGTCGAGACCGTCCACGTTCCCATGTCTTTGGCCAGTTTGGGCTCGGCATTTCAGGGCTACCGACTGGTCCAGGTCAGCGACTTGCATGCCGGACCGTGGGTGCCCCAGGACTACCTCGAGTGCTGCATCGATCACGTCAGTGCCCTGCAACCGGACCTCGTTGTCGTCACAGGTGACCTCGTCAGCGGCATTCCGGAGAAGCAGGCCCATGCCGCCACGGCGTTGCTCGCCCGAATTCAGGCATCGGACGGCGTCCTTGTGGTGCTCGGCAACCATGACTACGCGTGCTGCATGCGCGGCCACTTCAGCGAACCAGCAGCGGATCGCGTTGCGCGGACGCTCAGCGCACCGGCTCAGGTGCGCGTGCTCCGCAACGAACGGCACACGATCAATCGTGGCGACAGCACCTTGCGTGTGGTCGGCATCGACGAATACTGGACGAATCGGTACGATCCCGACGCTGCGTTCCGTTCCGTTCCCGCGGGCGAGCCGTGCATCGCGCTCGTGCACAATCCGGATACGTTCCTGGAACTGCTCGATCGGCCGGCACAGTGGTTCCTCGCCGGGCATACGCACGGCGGCCAGGTCACGATTCCCGGTCTCGGCCCGCCGCGACTGCCCGTCCGGCATCGCGAGTTCGCTTCCGGTCATCACGTGCACGGCGACCGAAACCTCTACGTCAACCGCGGCCTCGGCTGGGTCAAGCGCATCCGTTTCGGTGCACGTCCGGAGATCACTGTTTTCACACTGCAAACAGCCTGAACAGGTGGGTGTCGCGCGGTCCACAACGCGGCCAATTCGCCGAAAACGGCGGTCAACAATGGCGTAGAACGCCTACGACGACGCCCTGAATACTGACGCGATCCACGTAGATCGGCTCGAAGTTCGGATTCGCCGGCTGGAGGCGAATGCGCCTGCCCTCGCGGTAGAACTTCTTGAGTGTCGCCTCACCATCATCGAGCACGGCCACGACCGTCTCGCCGTCGCGCGCGGTCTCTCGCCGTTCGACGACGACGTAATCGCCATCGCGGATCTGCTCGTCGATCATGCTCTCACCGTTGACTTGCAGGACGAACGTGTTCTTCCGCTGGCAGAATAGCGCTTCGAGGTCGATCGTCTCGTGATCTTCGATCGCTTCGATCGGCGCACCGGCGGCGATCCGGCCAACCAGCGGCAGACACGTCGGCCGCTCATCCGGAAACACCGCAGAGGCAGTAATCTCCAAAGAGCGAGTGCTGTGTTTCGAATGCCGGAGAAGGCCTTTGGCGACGAGCGCCCGGACGTGTTCGAACGCCGTGACCTTTGTGACGCCGGCGAGATCGCCGATTTCTTCCATCGTCGGGGAACAGCCAAAGCTGCGTTGGTAATTCCGGATGGCGGTCAGGATCTCGAGCTGCCGCGCCGTCGGCAGACGGACCTTTGACGACTTGCGACGTGCCACGATGCATCTCCTTGCGCGTGGGCAGGCCCGCCGGGCCGAGCACGACCAGCGGCAGATCGCAGGACGCCAGCGGG
>JAFGKA010000311.1 GCA_016928855.1 Phycisphaerae bacterium | reverse complement strand
AGGTCGTCCGGCGGCGAAGGCGCTGTCCGGGAACCGGTCCGGACAGTCGGCGGTTCGCGCCGCTTGAACGCCTTCCCGTCAGGCCCCTGACCGATCGGCTCGTGTCGTTGGTGCTCCGCGCCAGGGGCCACGGCGTCGGCCTCAACCGTCGCCGTTTCCACGCTGGGCGAGTCCTGTGCCGAAGCCGCAGCGCCTCCAAACGGCAACAACGCAGCCAGACACACGTTGCATGCAAGGAATCCACGTCTCATCATCATGCTCCACAACAGGTTAGGATCCCGATTTCCCACAGCGGACCGCGGAAGCCCCCGCCGCGTCGGCCTACGTGGTCGAAGCGGGGTATCCGGGGGCACGTCGCCAGATTGAACGTACCCTCGGGAGGCAATTGTGGCTTGGCGATCGCATATTCGGTCGATCCGTTTGAGGGCCTTCGCGAGAGATGGTATTCCAATAATTCAGATATCGCGTGGGTGATTTAGCCGACACGCCAGGACGTCCATTGACATGTCCGATAAATTGTCATAATTTGTCACATCGTGACGGAATTGCCGACAAGAGGGGTCAAATGAATTTATCCGTGCGAGATGTGGCGAAGCTTCTCAACGTATCCGAGCGGACGATTTACCGTTGGATCGACCGAGGGACGCTCCCTGTCTACCGGATGGGAGACCAGTTCAAGTTCAATCGCACGGAGTTGCTGGAGTGGGCCACATCGAGGCGGCTCAATGTCTCAGCGGACATCGTTGCCGAGCCGGAGAGCGCCGGCGGCGAGCCTTGCAGGCTCTCCGACGCCCTGAAAGCCGGGGGAATCTTCTACCGGATTGGCGGCGATGACAAGGCGAGCGTCCTCCGGTCCGTGGTCGAGGTTCTCCGCCTCCCCGACGAAGTCGACCGGGAGTTTCTGTATGAGGTCCTGCTCGCCCGCGAATCGCTTGGCTCGACGGGGATCGGGGATGGCATTGCTATTCCGCACGTGCGCAACCCGGTTGTCCTCCACGTAGCGCAGCCGACCGTGACGTTGTGCTTTCTGGAACACCCGATCGACTTCGAAGCCATTGACGCCCAGCCGGTGCATACACTCTTTACGTTGATCAGCCCAACGGTCCGCTCGCACCTGCGGATGCTGTCTCAATTGTCGTTCTCGCTTCGCAAGCCATCGTTCAGGCAGGTCATCCGAGAGCAAGGCGTGCGAGAGGCGATTCTGGCCGAGGTCGTTCAGATCGAGTCCGACCTCGCCCTCACGCCCCCGGCCACCGCGGGCGGAACAGGTGCCACGAAATGAACACCCTTCTGGTGGTCGTAGGCGCAGGTCTGATCGCGTCCGGCGGATTGCTGGCATTGCTGGCCTCTCGCTGGCCGCGATGGGCGACCGGTATCGCCAGTGGAACCACGGTGCTTGGTTGTGGCCTCGGGCTAGTGCCTGCCTTGCGAGTGCTCTTGGGCGCTACGGGCGAAGAGGTTCGCCTGCGGTGGTCGGTGCCGAACGGCGACTTTCTGGTCGCGATGGATGCTCTTTCCGCATTCTTTCTGGTCGCCATTTTCTCGCTGTGCGCGTTGGCGGCAATCTATGGCGTCGAATACCTTCAGACCTACAGGAAGCACAAGTCGCTCGGGCCTCCGTGGTTCTTCTTCAATATGCTGGTTGCGAGCATGGTCCTCGTGGTCATCGCCCGGAACGCCGTGCTGTTCCTCGTCGCATGGGAGATCATGTCGCTCGCGTCATTCTTCCTCGTCACGTTCGAGCATGAGGATGAGGGTGTTGGGCGAGCCGGCTGGACGTACCTGGTGGCTACGCACCTGGGCACGGCGTTTCTGCTGGCGCTGTTCGTGCTGCTTGGTGAAGGCTCTGGCTCGATGGACTTCGTCGGCTTCGGTCTGGCGGAGCACCCTGTGCCGAGGCACGCCAGCCTGCTCTTTGTTCTGGCCGTCGTTGGCTTTGGCACGAAGGCCGGCTTCGTTCCCTTTCACGTGTGGTTGCCGGAAGCTCATCCAGCCGCTCCGAGTCATGTATCGGCGGTCATGTCCGGGGTGATGATCAAGACCGGCATCTATGGACTGCTGCGAACATTGACGTTCCTCGGGACACCTCCGGCGTGGTGGGGCTGGCTCCTGATCGCCATCGGACTGGTATCCGGTATTCTCGGGGTGTTGTTCGCCCTTGCGCAACACGATCTCAAGCGGTTGCTTGCCTACCACAGCGTCGAGAACATCGGGATCATCGCGCTGGGCGTGGGCGTCGGCCTGCTCGGGCTGAGTCTGCAGTCGGCTCCGATGATCGTTCTGGGCTTCGGTGGCGGGTTGCTTCACGTGCTGAACCACGCGTGCTTCAAGGGTCTCCTCTTCCTGGGCGCCGGGGCCGTGTTGCACGGGGCCGGCACTCGGGAGATCGATCATCTGGGGGGTCTCCTCCGGCGCATGCCGTGGACGGGCTGGACCTTCCTCGTCGGCGCCGCGGCGATTTCCGGTCTGCCGCCGTTGAACGGCTTTGTCAGCGAACTGTTGGTCTACCTCGGAGGGCTCGAAGGGGTGCGGTCGGCGTCCACGTCACACATGCCCATCCTCGTGAGCGTTGTGGCCGGTCTGGCGCTCATCGGCGGGTTGGCGATGGCCTGCTTCGCGAAGGCATTCGGTATTGTCTTCCTCGGCGAACCCCGGTCGTCGAAGGCCGCCAATAGCCATGAATGCGGCTGGTGCATGCGTCTCCCGATGGTGATCCTGGCGATGGCGTGCGCCGCCATCGGGGTGCTGGGGCCACTCATGGTGCGTCTCCTCGTCCCGGTGATCGCCCTGGTGACGGGTATGCCGGACGAGGGTGTGCGTGCGACAACCGCCAGCCCATGCACGATCCTTGGCGCCGTCGTTGGGGCCAGCGTGGCCCTGCTGTTGCTCACGGTGGGATTGGTGATCCTTCGCAAGTGGCTCCTGTCGGGTCAGACGGTGTCCCGGACGGTAACCTGGGATTGTGGCTACGCACAACCGACCCCCCGCATGCAATACACGGCGTCATCGTTTGCCCAGCCGCTCACGCGATTCTTTCAGGCGTTCCTGAGGCCGCGTATCTCGCTTGTCCGGCCGGTCGATACCTTCCCGGCGTCCGCTTCGCTGGCCACCCACACGGACGATGTCTTCCGGGAGAAGGTCTACAGCCCGGTGTTCCGAGGCGTCGCCAGGGTGGTTTCCGGGCTGCGCTGGTTTCAGCATGGCCGGGTTCAGATATACGTGTTGTACATCGCCCTTACCCTGTTGGCGTTGCTGCTCTGGAAGTTGGACTAGACCATGAGAATCGCCAGCCTGTGCCAACTACTGCTGGCCTTGGTGCTGGCCCCGCTTCTGCCAGGGGTCATCAACAAGGTGAAGGCGTTCGTGGCCGGCCGGACCGGGCCGCCGATCGTTCAGCTCTACCATGATATGTTCAAGCTGCTGGGCAAGGGTGCGGTCTATAGCGAAACGACGACATCCGTGTTTCGGTTCGCGCCGCTGGCGGGTCTGGCGGCGGTGATCGTCGCGTTGACCCTCCTGCCGATCGGGAGCGTCCGAGCGCTGCTCGCGTTTCCAGGCGACCTGGTTCTGTTGGCGTATCTGCTGGGTCTCATGCGATTCCTTACGGTCATCGGGGCCCTGGATACAGGCTCCAGCTTCGAAGGCATGGGCGCAAGCCGCGAGGTGCAGTTCTCTGCTCTGGCCGAGCCTGTGCTCATGTTGACGATGGTGGCGCTGGCGCGGCAGGCGGACAACCTCTCGCTTTCAGGGATCTACCCGGCAATCACGGGCAACACGTGGGTCCAGGCCGGCCCCGCGCTGGCCATGATTTCGGCCGCTCTGCTGGCTGTTTCGCTTGCCGAAAACGCCCGAATCCCCGTGGACGACCCCAACACGCACCTCGAGCTGACCATGATTCATGAAGTCATGGTCCTTGATTTCAGCGGACCTGATCTGGCGTTCATCCATTACGCAGCGGCGTTGAAGTTGTGGGTGTTCGGCTCGTTGCTCGTGGGGCTCTGCCTGCCACTGCGCACGGGGCAGGCGCTCGCCGACGTCGGCGCGTTCCTGGCGGGCATGTTTCTCTTTGCCACGGTCATCGGGATTATTGAGTCGACCATGGCCCGCCTTCGATTACTTCGAGTGCCCCAGATGCTCGTCGGGGCGGGTGCGATTGCGATCGTCGCCCTGGTGCTCGTGTTGAGGTGATGACATGCAGGCCTGGACAGACCTGGTTCTCATCCTGGTGATCCTGACCAACCTGGCGCTGGCCGGTTTGAGTTCGTTCGGCACGTGCGTTCGCGTCCTGGCCTTCCAGGGTGTACTCCTTGGACTCGTGACCGTCGGAGTGCAGCAGGGAGATCTGTCGTTGCACACGCTCGTTCTCGTAGCCGGCATAGTTGCGATCAAAGGCCTCGTGTTTCCGCGCCTGCTCCTGCGGGCGGTGCGAGAAGCCGGCGTCCGACACGAGGTGGAGCCCTTCATCGGGTTTGCCACATCGTTGCTCATCGGCACACTGGCCTTGCCGTTGGCGATGTGGCTGACGAGCCATCTGCCCCGCGTCGGGCCTGCCGTGCCGCCGCTCCTGATCCCCACCGCGTTCCATGCGATTTTGATCGGATTGCTGCTGATCGTCAGTCGGCGCAAGGCAGTCACGCAGGTCCTCGGATACCTGGCCCTGGAAAACGGCATCTTCATCTTCGGCGTGGGTCTTGTCCGACAGGCAACCCTGCTCGTGGAGATGGGGATTCTGCTGGATGTCTTCGTGGCGGTGTTCGTGATGGGAATCGCAATCTTCCACATCAGCCGGGAGTTCGACCACATCGACACCGATCGGTTGTCCCTGCTGAAGGAATGATCGCATGGTTGCAGCACTCTTTCTCATTCCAGCCCTGGCCGGACTTGCCGCGTTTGTGATCCGGCCTCATGGCGTGCGCCGTGCCCTTCTGCTGGGCGCCGCCTTGGCGCACGCGGCATTGACCGCACAAGCATGGCGGCGCCCGCCCACGCCGGCGCTCGATGGCCTGCTGAGTCTGGATGAGCTGGGTCTTCTCTTTCTGAGCATCACCAGTGCCCTCTTTCTGGCCGCAACGTTTTATGGCATCGGCTATCTTCGCCACCAGAAGCCCGGTGAGGGACAGGATTTCGGCCAGGGCCTCGCCTTCGCCAATGCCCCCGAAGCCGTGTTCACCGGCTGCCTTCTGCTGTTTCTCGCCATGATGACGCTCGTAAGCCTGAGCGGCCACTTCGGCCTGAACTGGGTCGCGATGGAGGCGACCACGCTGGCCAGTGCCCCTCTGATCTATTTCCATCGACACTCTCGCTCGCTGGAAGCCACATGGAAGTACCTGCTGATCTGCTCCGTCGGAATCGCCTTGGCGCTGCTCGGCGTGTTTCTGGTGGCCGTCGCCGCCACGGATCCAGCCCGCACGACGGTCTCGCTCATGATGGCCGAACTGATTCGACGGGGCGGAGATCTGAACCACATATGGCTCAAACTCGCCTTCGTGTTTCTTCTCGTCGGGTATGGGACGAAGATGGGGCTGGCCCCGCTGCACACCTGGTTGCCTGACGCGCATAGCGAATCACCATCGGTAGTCTCCGCCCTGTTGTCCGGCGCCCTCCTCAATTGTGCGTTTCTGTGCATTTTGCGGGGGTATCAGATCCTCGCCGCGGCAGGCTGTGCCGCATTCGCGCAGGATCTTCTGGTCCTGCTCGGGCTTTTGTCCATGGGCGCGGCCGCCGTCTTCATCATCGGACAGCCCGACTACAAGCGCATGTTGGCCTATTCCAGCGTCGAACACATTGGCATTCTGGCCCTGGGCATGGGCCTCGGGGGAGCCGGGATCTTCGGAGCCATGCTCCACGCCGTGAATCACTCGCTTACGAAAGCCATGCTGTTCCTCGTTGCGGGCAACCTTCTCGCCGCGTATCACACCAAGACCGGCGACCGCATCCAAGGCGCGCTGCGTGTACTCCCGGTATCCGGTGCTCTGTGGCTGGCGGGCTTTCTGGCGATTACCGGATCGCCCCCCTTCGGTCCGTTTCTCAGCGAATTCACGGTGCTCAGGGCCGCCCTGGAGCAGGGGCATGTCGTCACCGCCATTCTGTACCTCGCTTTTCTGGGAATGATCTTTGTGGGCATGGCAGGCGTGTTCCTGCAGATGACGTACGGGCGGGCCTCGTTGCCGGCGGCTGAACGGCCGACGCACGAGACCCTGCTCTCGATCCTTCCACCGACGGCTCTGGGGATTGCCGTTCTGATCCTCGGAATCTGGGTTCCAGCCCCGTTGCTCGACCTGCTTCATCGGGCGGCAAGCGCATTAGGAGGGTTCTGATGGCGCAGACCGCTTGCCTGACCTTGCGCAACAGCAACTCCGTTCGGACGGATCACGTGCCCGTGCTGAGCGTGGCGGAATTCCGGGATACGGTCGTGGCCCGCGTGGGTGCCGGCGCGCCGCTCATGGCGATGTTCGGCATCCCCTCCCGCGGGACGTCCACGCGGGTGTTCGGCCTCGTCGCCAACAGTGAGGCGGGCACCATCGAGCTATGCGCCACGGACATCGAGCGAGACTATCCTGCCCTGACGCCCGATTGCCCCTCCGCCCACTGGTTCGAACGCGAACTCGCGGAGCAATGGGGCCTCCGGCCGCAAGGACACCCCTGGCTCAAGCCGATTCGCTTTCACCACTCGTATCGGCCCGGTCATGACGCGTGGCAACGCCCCAGCGAGACCGAGATCGAGCCGGGTGTCACGGACTATTTCGCGGTTGACGGCGATGAAGTGCACGAGGTGGCGGTGGGGCCCGTACACGCCGGGATCATCGAGCCGGGCCATTTCCGCTTTCAGTGCCACGGTGAAGACGTTTTCCACCTCGAGATTGCCTTGGGCTATCAACACCGCGGCGTGGAACGGGCCGTGCTGGGCGGTCCCACGTCACGCACCATCCACTACATGGAAACCCTGGCGGGCGACACGTCGGTCGGCCACGCGATGTGTTATTGCCAGGCGATCGAAGGGCTGGCCGGCACCCGTGTCCCGGCCTATGCCCAGGTCATTCGGGGCATCGCTCTCGAATTCGAACGCCTGGCCAACCATGTCGGCGATCTTGGCGCGCTCGCCGGGGATGTGGGCTTCCTGCCGACGGCTTCGTATTGTGGCCGCATTCGCGGGGATCTCCTGAATATGACCGCCGTCATCTGCGGCAACCGGTTTGGACGTGGGCTAGTCCGCCCTGGCGGCGTGGCGTTTGACATCGACGAGTCGCGCCGCGATCAGCTTCTGATGCGGCTGGAGGCGGCGCGCCGCGATGTCACGGAAGCGGTCGATCTGCTGTGGACCACGCCGTCGGTCATGGGACGATTCGAGGACACAGGCGCGCTATCGCGTCAGGTGGCGACCGAGCTGGGCCTGGTCGGGGTGGCGGCTCGCGCGTGCGGCCTGGAACGCGACTGCCGGCAGGAGTTTCCCATGGGAATCTACCGACTGAGCCACATCCCCGTTTGCACGGCGGACACCGGGGATGTCTTTGCCCGCGCTCTCGTGCGGTGGATGGAAATCCAGCGCTCCATGGCCTTTGTCGACGACCAGCTCCGCGCGCTGCCGCAGGGAGCCCTTCGCAGCCCGCCCGGAGCCCTCCCGCCTTCGCAGATCACGGTCAGCGTCGTCGAGGGGTGGCGCGGAGAGATCTGCCACGTGGCGATGACGGACGAGACGGGAACACTGTCTGCATACAAGATCGTGGACCCATCGTTTCACAACTGGATCGGACTGGCGATGGCGCTTCGCCATCAGCAGATCTCCGACTTCCCACTGTGCAACAAGAGCTTCAACCTGTCCTATTGCGGACATGACCTGTAGGGGCACTCATGTTGAAGGTTCTGATAGCCCGACTTCGACAACGCCATCGCACGATCGGCTACCCGGATGCGCCGCCTGTCCTTCCGGACCGATTCCGCGGCCGACCCACGATCGATTCGTCGCGGTGCAGCGATGGCTGCGAGATCTGTATTCGCGCGTGTCCAACGCAGGCCATCCACAAGAGCGACCGCGGCGTCGCAATCGATCTGGGGCGATGCCTGTTCTGTGATGATTGCGCCAAGGCCTGCCCTGCCGGCGCGATCACGTTCACACGCGAACACCGACTGGCCACACGGGATCGCGATGACCTGATAGCAGGAGAGGCCCCCTACGCGCTCGCGAGGGCTCTCGATACGAAGA
Source organism: Phycisphaerae bacterium (assembly GCA_016928855.1). Taxonomy (GTDB): domain Bacteria; phylum Planctomycetota; class Phycisphaerae; order UBA1845; family PWPN01; genus JAFGKA01. The sequence continues at coordinate 8,845 of JAFGKA010000311.1, read as the reverse complement.
TGCAGCGGCTTTTTGGCCGATCCCTCAAGCTGCGACAGGTCAGCGCCGGCGGCTGCAACGCGTGCGAGGCCGATCTGAACGTGTTGAGCACGGTCGTTTTCGATCTGAGCCGGTTTGGCATCCAATTTGTGGCCTCGCCCCGGCATGCCGATGGTCTCGTGGTAACCGGCCCGGTGACCGCCCACATGAAGCTCGCCCTGCTCAAGACGTACGAGGCCGTTGCGGCGCCGAAACTCGTGATCGCTGTTGGCGCTTGCGCGATCTCGGGAGGGCCCTACCTGGGCCACGACGAGTGTCTCAATGGAGCCACCGGGAACATACCTGTTGATCTCTTCGTGCCCGGCTGTCCACCCCATCCCATCACGATACTCGATGGATTGCTGCGACTGCTCGGCAGACTTGACGGACGAGAGAATCGAACGTATTTACCGTCGATCTGATGGCCCCTGCACGGACGTCCGTGGCCAGGGTACGCAGGACCGCAAATCACAAGGACACGTCGCATGAACGAACTCATTGCAGTGTCGCTATTGTGTGCGTCAGCGGTATCCGGGCCCACGTTGCCCGAAGCGGGCGGGGTGACACTCGACGCCCAGCCGCGTGAACGCGCCGTCCATGTGCGGATGCTCGACGGGTCCGGCGTGGAGTATGCCAACGGCCTGGTGCGGTATGAGATTCGGCTGAAGGATGCCGGCGAGCCGGAATCCGCGGCGGTGGTCGCCGTGGACACAGCTGAGGGACTGGCCATCCAGGCACACGCGGCCGGCATTGAAATCCGGCACGAGATCCGACCGTTGCCGGACCGCACGGGCTTCCTCGAGAACATTCGTGTGCGCAACACCACGGAGCAGTCGGTCGTTGTTGACGACTACCGCTTCGGACTGCGTCGGGACACGGCCTCACGAGGTACGCTGCGCGCGGTGGCCGTGCCCTTCCGGCGCCAGGCTGACGGAAGACTGCGGGACTGGTCGCTGGCCGAGATCGAGGCCGGCAAGGGGGCTAACTCCGACTGGCGGAACGACCCGGCGGTCATCGCTCCGCAGCCGGTCGACTCCGCACGCGGGCGATTGCGATCCGAAGGCTGGATCCTCACCGATGGCAAACGCGGCTTGTTGATCGCGAAGTACAACCAGGAGGACATCGAATACTCCCATCTCGATTGGGAAACCGGCGTCCACGCGGCCTTGACCTTCGGCGGATCGAGCTTTGCCCTGCACCGCGAGCCGGAGTCGATGCAGACCCTTGCCCCGAGCCAGTGGGTGCACTTGGGCGAGACCTTCTATATCCCCTTCGAAGGCGACTGGCCGGCGGGGTACGCGCAGTTTCGGAATTGGCTCAACAGCCTCGGCCACGGTCTGTCCGCCGACTACGACCCGCCGATCAACTGGAACGAGTTGTTCGATGTGGGTTGGTACCATTCCGATCGGGCGGCCCTGACGCAGCATTGGACCCGCGCGGCCCTGCTCGGTGAAGCGGCCAAAGCGTCGGAGATCGGCGCCACGGCGCTCTATCTCGATCCTGGCTGGGAGGTATGCGAAGGAACCAGCCTGTGGGATACGGAGCGGCTCGGGCCGGTGGATGCCTTCGCCCGGCAGGTGCGCGAGCAATTCGGGCTCGGCCTGGCCTTTCGTACCATTGGCCGCGTGTACCGCGACGAGTTCCCGCGCCACTGGTACATCCAGCACGGCCCGGAAGCCAAACCGTATGAGCAACCGTTTCTGACCAAAGCGGCCGAGCCGGAGCCCGTGCCCATGACCGACGCAGACGGTCGTCGGAATCTCGCTCGGCATCCGCGAGCGAAGGCAAGCGCATCCTCCACATTGGCGGGCTACGCGATTCACAAGCCTGAGCATCTCAACGATGGCTGGTACAACAATCCCGCCAGTTGGGTCTCGGCCGGCGAACCGTCATGGGCCCAGATCGACCTTGGGGCGGCCTACGAGATCGCTCGCGTCTGTCTGGGCAGCGAGCATACCGCCCATCACGGCGACCGGGCCGCGGCGCACATTCGCATCCTTCTGGCCACGGAGTATGCGGACGAATCGAGCGACTCGCATTGGCACGCCGTCGCGGAGAGCAAGAACACACCGATCCGGGACACCACGTGCTTTGATTTCGCTCCATGCCAGGGACGATATGTGCGGATCGATATTCCCGCTTCCATCGGCGGCGAGGTTCGCCTTGACGAAATCGAAGTCTATGAAGCCCAATCACAACCGTGGGACGACGAGCCGGCTCGGCGACCGGTCGCCATCCCACCGGCGGCCGGCACGCGGATCAACTTCTGGGAGGTCTGCACGTTGAACCCCGCGTGGCAGGAGGAGAAGCTGCAGCGGTTGCTCAAGATCGCCCCGCACGGCATGTGCTTCGCGATGTTTGATGAATTCGATTGGCGAGGGCCGTGCTACTCCCGCGAGCACGGTCACGCGGTTCCGTCCACCCCGGAGGGCCACACGCGGGCGGTCTACGAACTGATCCGCAAGGTCAAGCAGCATACGCCAGGCCTGCTGGTCGAGGCTCACGATCCGGTCTGGCCGTGGGGCGTGCGCTACCTTCCGATCTACTTCGGCCAGAGCATGGATCCAGCTCGTCGGCCGGGTGTGTACGAAGAGAACTGGGGCTTCGAGTTCATGTGGAACCCGATCGAAGACCTGATCTCCGGCCGGGCGCTATGCCTGTACTACTATGCCCTGGCGTGCGATATCCCGCTGTACGATCACATCACCATGGAAAACGACAACGATGCCTGCCTGGCGTTCTGGTGGTATGCCTCCACCGTGCGACACCTCGGCATCGGCGGCAAGAAGGGCCTGAATTCCACGGAGGACAACCTGGCTCGATGGCAGGCCTGGAAGAATGCCATGCGGCAGTACTCCCGACTGCGCGAATGGTTCGTGCGGGGCCAGCTTGCCGGCCTGGACGAGATGACGCATCTGCACGTGCTGCCCGGCCGGCCGGGCGGGATTCTGGTCGCGTTCAATCTCACCACGTCGCCGGTTCAACGGGACGTATCGATTGACCTTCATCCACTGAACATGGCGGAGATCACGCCGCGGGTCACCGGCGCCGCCGCACGCGTGCAGTCGGGAAGGCTCGAGCTGTCCTTGCAGATCCCGGCGCGAAGTCCGCTCGTTGTTGAGATCGGCCCCGCGGATCGCTGATCGGCATCCTTTGGCTTATGCCAGTGATGCCCGGCCGCCTGTACGCTCGGCGACCGGGCACCGCTGATTCCTTGATAGGCTCAGCATTCTGTAACGATCACACCTTACGCATCAGTACAGTTCGTACGAGTCGGGGCAACCCCAGTAGCTGTCATCGAAGGTCACATCGTAGGTATCATCGAAGGTGCTGTCGTACGTGGAATCGTCCCACCATCCTTCATCAGAACTCCACTCAGTCAGGGCCGGCTCTTCGAGCACGATCTTGATCGTGCTGTCGCAGCCGTCCGTTGGCACGGCCGTGAACGCCGTCGCGCCGACAATCCCGAGCACCGCGAACACGCTGCGAAGTTTGTTGAGAATCTGGCGGGTCATGATAGAACTCCTTGTCCTTGCATTCGTCCCTTGCCTCATTGGCCTGCCCATCGCAGGCGTCTCACGAATAGGCAAGAGCAAGGCACGTGCCAGACGAAAAAACCAGCCTGGCAAGTCAAGAAACGTGGTGGGTACCCAAAATCGGGGAATATGGCGCAGGGGGTGGGGGCGCGGCTGGGGTCTGGGACGGTTTCTTCCAGAACGTCCGACTCAATAACAGGCGTGGAGGCGGACGCCCTCGAAATAGTGCTTCAGGATCGCTTCGCAGTCGTATCCGCGCAGCGCCATGCCCAGCGCGCCGATCTGACAGAGGCCGGCACCGTGGCCCCAGCCGGCGCCCAACAGCGTGATCCGCACCGGCAGGCCGTCGGCACCGCGCTCGATCCGCAGCCGAAACGCACTGCTGTAGAGAAACTTCTCGTACAGCGCATTGCGGATGGCATATTCGCTTTCGATCGTGGCCGTGTGGCTGGCCCCGTCCGGGTCGCGATAGTCAACCGCCAACGTCGCGACTCGCCCCGAAGCCCCGCGTCGCAACACCCGGAGATCCACCAATGTCGCCAGTGGCGGCGCTGCGACGTCGGCACGCTCGAAGTGCTTTCGACGCAGGAGGGCTTCGAGTTCGGCCCGCTCATACTCGACGGTCCAACGGAAATGGCCACCGCCCTCGTCAACCTTGCCCAGATAGCGCGGCAGATCCTCGTCCGGTACGACCGCCGGACTGCAAAATGCGTCGGTCTGGCCGAGCCAGTCGCCGGTCAGGTAGGCGTCGAGATTCGCGTCCGTGATCGGGAAGAACTGATGGAGCGCCGACTCCGCCGGCGCATCCACGGCCGCCCGCTGCCCGGACTTACTGATGCCCCAGACCGCCTCCGGCGCCTCGATGATCCCGCCGCAGCTCTTCGAGTAATTCGCATCGATGATCCGGTTATCGGCATCCACGATCACCTGGCCACGAGTGGCGTTTGCGGCTTCGACGGCCGCGGGCATCAGGTGAGCCGTACCATGATAGCGCTGGCAGCAATCATCGTTGCACCGGTCGATCGGCAGCTCGGGGTGTTTATTCTCCGTGTGGGCCAGCACCCACGCCCGCGCCACGACGCACTGGCTCTTGAGAAACTCCGGCGGGCATTCGCCGCTCATCTCGCCAGTGAGTACACCTGGCAGATACTGTTCGAGCGGCAGCGCGTTGACGACCAGCAGGCGACCGCCGTGGGCACGGAATTCAACGCAACCGCTGAGTGTTGGATGAAAGCGCTTCTGCCAGTGAAAGCCGCGACCGGTCAGTACGTTCTTTACACGAACGCCGCTGCCCGGCGCGACCGTCTCGGCTCCGTCAGGCTCGAACACGATGGTTTCCGCCGGTCCCAGTGTTCGAGCCCCCAATCGCAACACAACGCCGGCACCCTCGACGGCAACCTCTGCCTGCGCGGCGCGAATCGGCTCGAAGGCCGCGGCGCCGACGGTCAACCCGTAGGGGGCATCCGGGATCTCGACCGTGGTCCGTTCGAGGCCATCTTCCGGCAACGCCACACCGACACGAATCGTCGGTTCGACGCCGGCATCTATCGTCCATGCACTGAAATCGCAGCGTGTCATCGAAAACCTCCGTCTCTCAACTCGGTCGCCAGCGGCTGCGGCTACTCGGCCGGAACCGGGTCGGGAAAGCACACTGCCGCGAGAAGCATCCGCCCGTAGTCCTGCCACAGCGACTCCGCGTCGCGGCCGGTGTCACTACGGGGCAGTTCGGGCGTAATGACTGGAATACCCAGCACGATACCGGCATACGAGCCGAACGAACCGGGCCGGCCGCCGAGCTTCTTGAGCGGAAGGTACGTCTGCTCGACCATCGCCTGCGCGAGCGCCTCACCGGGTCCGTCATAGTCCACACAATCGAGTCCCTGATGGATCGACACGATTCGCTGCGGTCGGAACCGCTCGAGCAGCTTGGACAGCGCCCGGCTCTCCGGCTCGCAGAGCGGCTCGGCCCCATGGCGCCTACTGCTGGCGTAATTGCCCGCGGGAAAGTTTCGGTTCAGATCGATGCCGCGGGCATTCGTCCGGGTGCCTCGGGCCAGGCCGTCCGGATTCGCGACGGGCACGAGCACCACACGACGACCCGTCAGCAATTCCGGATGCGCCACGAGATACTCGCGCAGCCGATGCACGAGCGGTGTACCGGCCGGCTCATTCCCGTGGATTGTCGCGAGGATCAGGATGATTGTCTGTCCGTCACCGAGGCTGATGTACTCGATCGGCCGCCCTTCGACGGATGTGCCGGCGATGGCCTGGCGCGGCACGATCGGCACGGCCTGCCCTGACCTGGAACCGGCCGACGCCCCGCCCGGCGGTGTCGTGCAGCCGTGCAAGAAAGATGACACCAATATGACAACCGAAGCTACGGCAACAACACTCCGTACACCACGATACCCCATCCTCGCACCCGCGATCATTTCGTCTCTCTTACCGCTGTGCCCGGCAGGCTCGTCGGGACGTCGCCCTTCCTCGGATCCTGCAGGAGATAGCCCACACCACCGTGAGCGAGCCATACGGCTTCCATGTCCGCCCGCGCGTAGGTCGTCATCCCCGCGGCCGGCGTGCGAGCGGCCGGGTCATTTACGTGCACGTTGCCGTCGGCATCGAAGCCGACGATTACGATGAGGTGCCCGTCGCTGCGACGATACGGCGCGCCACGCAACTCGCCAAGCTCGCTGCGAATACTCGCGATGACCGGCTGACCGTTGGCGATGTGCCGCTTGACCGCGTTCCAGTCGCCGAACCGCTCGATGTAGCCGGGTACACCGCACAGATAGGCCCCCTCGATCGCACGCAGCCAGGTACCGTACATCTCGTATTCCGCATCGTAGATCAGTGCGGCCATCTCCGCCGTCGGCCGCTCGACGCCCCGATAGGCCATAACCATACTGGTCGAGGTCGGACTGCAGATCGAACCCCGGATCTTCTCGTCTTCGGCCAGTTGGCTGCGGAACGGCACCGGCAGCCGACGCGCCCAACGCTCCTTCGGGCCCGGATCGATCGACTGGCGATACCGGCGGGCAAGTTCAGCATCGTCAAGTGTATTGCTGTACGCCAGCGCGACGCGACGCACGACCGGCAAACGCGACGGCTCCGACGTCGCCAGAATCACGCGATACTGCAATCGGTCGAACGCTTCACGTGAACGGAAGCAATCGACATCCACGATGCCGTGCTCGCTCTTGCGAACTTTCTCTCCGAATTCCGGGACGATGCCCCAGGTGCCGAGGTAGAAGAACGCCGTCCAGAAATCATCCTTGGCTCGCCCGAAACGCACGTCCACGCGAAAGCCTGTCCCGGCCGGAACATCCACATTCCACGATGGAACCAGCTCATTGAACGGGAATGCCGCCGCAATCACGCGAGATGTATACACGCCACGACGCTCGCCCTTCGACTCGGCGTTCGCCGCCGCCTGTGCAAGGGTGATACCGGCCGGGTCCGTGGCGATCTCTGCGCCATCGAAAACGCCGCACCGGAAGACCACCGCGGTTTCATCCAGGATCAGCGCGTGCACGTCATTCGGACCACCCTTGAGCGGGTTACCGCTGACGTGCTCGTAGACCGTCGCGGCCTCTTCGGCTGCAGCGACCGCATGCGTCGTCACTGGAGACAGGCACACGGTCAGCGCCCACATCCATGCGAGCCCGGCCCGAGGCCGACCCGATCGAGAATCGCACCCCATGCTCACGTTTCGCAGCTCCTTCCCGGCACCTCGTTCGTTGGCCGATGGAGATCAAACGCAGACCCACCCCGGTCGCGGGAGGCTCCGCCGCACGGCCGCTCCCACGTCGCCGAATCTATCGGGTCTCGATGCCGGCCGCAACCGGCGGCTTCCACCACTGCCCGCGTGCGTCCTGGACGCGAATTGGGGTATGATGCGTGCGAACATCGCGGCCAATCATCCCCGACCGCCGGGACCGCGAGCAAGGAGCCACCCGATGCACCCGAGCGAGCCTGATCGCCTCACGCTGGCACAGATCCCGACGCCGCTGGTCGAACTGCCGAAGCTTGCGAAGCAGTTCGGCATCGAGCGGCTGCTCATGAAACGCGATGACCTGACCGGCCTCGAAACAAGCGGCAACAAGATCCGCAAGCTCGAGTACGTCCTGGCGGACGCAATGGCGCGCGGCGCGGACACGGTCGTTACCCACGGCGGGTTTCAGTCGAACCACTGCCGGGCCACCGCGGCCATCGGAGCCCGGCTGGGCCTGCGTGTACGGCTGTTGCTGCGATCGGCGGACGCCGACCCGCCGAAAGTGGGGAACCTGCTGCTGGATCACCTCTTCGGCGCCCACGTCACACTCCATGACCCCGACGAATACAGCCATCGCCGTGAGGCGCTGATCGAGCGAACGATGCAGACCGAGCGGGCCGCCGGCCGCACGCCGTACTTCTTCCCAGTGGGCGCGTCGGTGCCGTTGGGCTGCTGGGGCTACATCCGAGCCGTCGCGGAACTGGTCGAGCAGGTCGGCCGCGAAACGCCGATCGACCTGTATTGCGCGACGGGGTCGGCTGGCACGCAGGCGGGCCTGATCCTCGGCAAAGCACTGTTCCGCTGCGACCGGTGGCGTGTGATCGGCGTGCCGATCTGCGATTCGGTGGCCTATTTCGATGCGGCGCTGCGTCAGCTCATCGCGGAGACGGTTGCGGCGTTCAGCCTGGACCTAGCCGAGGCGGACACCCCGATCGAGCTGATCGACGGTTTCATCGGCGAGGGCTATGCGATTCCCTACTCGGAGGAACTGGAGACGATTCGCCAGCTCGCCCGGATGGAAGGCATCCTGCTCGACCCCACCTATACGGGCAAAGCGTTCACCGGAATGCTGGCGACAATACGGAGCAATATTATCCGGAAGTCGGCAACCCCCGTTTTCCTTCATACAGGAGGTGTGTTCGGCCTTCTGGCCCGGGCGGATCTGTTCTCGGTCCCTTCGTCGACCCCGTAGTCTCCAGTCGGCGTTGCGGCTCTCATCGTGGCGGCTAAAGTAACACCGAAATCATGCAAATATCGCAAAGCGCATGAGAAAATGCTTGAACCGCCATGGGGCAATCCCATAGTATTTACCGGGAGAGCCCACAGGAGCTACGGATGCTCGGGGTTGGAGTTGTCTACACCGGCAAGGAACCGGAAGGGGTTTAGGAATGCGGATGTGTTTCCACCGCCGCGCGTTCATTCTATCTATGCTGTTCGCATTGGCTCCGTTTGCCCCGATCACGCACTCCACGGTCGAGGCCGCCGAGTTCCGGTCGTTCTGCGCGGATGTCTGGGGTGT
>JAFGKA010000310.1 GCA_016928855.1 Phycisphaerae bacterium | reverse complement strand
GTGGGCGCAGGCTTCGACTTCGATCCCCTGTGCCCGCTGCCCTGCGAGATCCAGCAGGACGCGGGCGTTGTCCTCGCCGCGAATCACGATCGGCTGTTCCGCCGTTCCTTTTAGGCCGGACAAGGTGAGTGGCTGCCGATATATGCCTGCGGAGACGATCAGCGCGTCACCGGGCTGCAGTGTGGCCGTGGCGCGGGCGATTGTTGCCCAGGGGCGTGCCTGGCTTCCGTCTGCCTGGTCATTACCTTTCGAAGAGACGTGATATTGATCTGCGGCTTCGGCGGCGGGCGAGCCGATGCCGCCAGCGAACGCGACAAACAGGACTGCAACTGCAATCGTTCTCATATTCCACCTCTTGCGTCATGTACTTGGTCAATATCGTGCATGCGGTTGCTCCGGGGGCGGCGGATCGGCTGGTGGGTTGGCCAGCGCCTGCCACAGGTAGTACGCCGGGATGCCTGCCAGCAGGATCGCGAGGGCAGGCACCGTTGTGCGCGGAGAGTCGTGGATGGCCAACACAGTCATCGTTGCGGCCGCCGCGATGAACAGCAGCGGCACGATCGGATAGCCCCAGCAGTGATACGGCCGTGGGACGGCTGGTTGGCGGATGCGCAAGACGATGACCGCCGCGGCGGCCAGGCCGTAGAAGATCCAGATCGCGAAGACGAATCCGCTGATCAGGTCTTCGAATCGCCCGAGCGTCCAGGTGGCCAGGCAGGCCAAGGCCGCCTGGGCCCAGAGCGTGATGGTTGGCGTGCGATACTTGGCGTGCACGTGGGCCAGGAAGCGAAACAGCAGGCCGTCGCGGGCTTGCGCGAACGTCACGCGCGAGCCAATGATGATCGAGGAATGCGTGGCACCAAGCGTCGAGACCAGGATCATGATCGTCACGACCGTGGCCGCCGCCGGTCCGACAAGGCGCTCCATTACGAGCGGGGCGACGGTGTCGGTTCCGCGCATCTCTGTCAGCGGCACAAGCCAGATGTAGGCGGCGTTGACGGCGACGTACAGGGCGGTGATTCCGGCCGTGCCGAGCAGGAAGATTCGCGGCAGGCGCTTCTGCGGCTCGCTGACTTCCTCGGCGACGGCGGCGGCATCGCTCCAGCCGTCATACGTCCAAAGGATCGCGGCGAATACGGGCGCGAGTGCGGCGAGAAGGGGCTTCGGTGCGGCGCCCCCGACAAAGTGCGAGGCGTCCCCTTTCATGAGGATGAGTGCCGCGGCCACGATCGCCGCCAGGGCGAGCACTTCCGCGCTCGTCAAGATGACCGCGAGATGCGTGCCGCGTTCGATGCCCGTGGCGTTCCAGGCCGTCAGGCCGACGATGACCGCACAGGTCGGAATTCGTGTGTCGATCTCGATGCGGAGCAGCCGGTTGAAATGCTCGGCGAATACCACGGAGATGGCCGAGAGCGCCAGCGGCTGCGTGATCAGCACGTAGCTCCAGCCGAAGACAAACGCGACGCAGGGCCCGAGCCCCTTGTAGAGGAAGACATACACGCCGCCGGACTGCGGGTACATTGTCGCGAGTTCCGCGTACGTCAGCGCGCCGAAGAGGCACAGCATGCCGCCGCCCAGCCAGAACAGCAGGATGATCGCCGGGCTGGACAGCTCCTGGGCGATCGAGGCGGGCGTGCGGAAGATGCCGCTGCCGATCATGACGCCGATCATGATCGACGCGCCGCCCAGGGTTCCGATGCTGCGTTGCAGTGTCTGCTTCATCGCTCACGCTGATCGATTGGCAAGAGGTTTCTTGCGGCTCACTACACTGCGGCGCAGAGACTGTGTCAAGGTTCGGACCAATCGAAGGCGGAGATGGTTCCCGCGGCGGGCTCGATGGGGTCGCGGTGCGGCAGAGGCCGCGTCAGTCGCAGCGCGGCGGCTGGTTCGGGCCGTTGAAGCAGGCCGAGAACACGCTGAAATCGGACAGGTCCACGTCGCCGTCGTTGTCGAGGTCGGCATAACCACAGCTTGAATAGACAGGGGCACGGTTCGGGCCGTTGAAACAGGCGTAGAATGCGGCGAAGTCGGCCAGGTCCACGTCGTTGTCCAGGTCAAAATCGGCCGCGACCAGCGTGCGCTGGACGGCGGCCAGCGCATCGATGAGGCCGTAGCCTCGCGCATAGGCCGGATCGAAAGTGCCGTGCGCGACGTAGTAGTCGGCTGTTTCGAAGAGGGCTGTCCGCATCTGCGCAACAGACCATTCCGGATGCGCCTCCAACAGGCACGCGACCACGCCTGCTACCAGCGGCGTCGAGAACGACGTGCCGTTACCGCTGCTGTAGCTTGTCGGGCTTGAGGTGTACGCGGTCCAGGTCGAGACCCCGCGTGCGACTACTTCCGGCTTGACGCGGCCATCGGCCGTTGGGCCGCGCGAACTGAAGCTGGCAATGCTGCCGGTATTGTCAACGGCGCCAACAGTGATCACGTCGAACGCATCGGCCGGCGCGATCAGGCTCGGGCCCGGCCCGCCGCTGTTGCCGGCAGCCGTGCAGCAGATGACACCGTTTTCGGTGGCGACATTGACGGCCACCGTCGTGACCGCCGTCTGGCCGTCAAGGTCCGCTTGCGTGTACCAGTCGATGTAACCGAGCGACGAAGTGACGACGTCCGCGCCGTGGCTCTCGGCGAACTCCAGGCCGGCGACGAACCAGTCCTCCTCGATCGGTGCTTCCTGTGCCATGTCCTCGGTCTTGCAGAGGATCAGGTCGGCGTTGTAGGCCGGGCCGTAGAGCATGCCGTCCATCCGGCCCGCGGCGATGCTCACGACTCTCGTACCATGCGTGTGTTGCGACGCTATATCGCCCGGTTCATTCTGCGTATTGCCGTCGTCGTTGACGAAATCCCACTCGGCGAGGATGCGTTCGGTCTGGATCGATTCGTGATCCTTGTAGAAACCGGTGTCGAGCACGCCCAGCAC
>JAFGKA010000309.1 GCA_016928855.1 Phycisphaerae bacterium | reverse complement strand
TTTGGACTGCGGCGGCGCGACGCCGCTTTTCCTTGGCCAGCGCAAGGTGCTTGTGGTGTATACTCGTGCACGCTCGTGCGATGCAGCGGTGCATCGTGACGTCGCCGACATAGGCGGCTCCGCCGCCAACCAAAGCGGCGGCACGCCGCCGCACTCCATAGGCTGCGCCGTGCTGCGCGTTTCGGTGCGCCCGGGCGGTCCATCCCTTCGCAGCAGCCCGTAGCCCGCCAGGAAGGCCCCCGTGACGGGGGCCGGTGCGATGCCTCCCACGACCACTGAACAGATAGCACAAATGTGGGTAACAGCAAGCTCGAGAGCAGTGGCACACGAGCGAGACGGCCGACCGCTACGTTGACTACAGGCGGACGCACCCGACAATCGACATGCCGGCGCGGAAGAGGATGTCGCCGGCTGCGACCAATGCCCAGACTATTCGCGTTGATTCGCGTCTCCTGGCGGTTCTGTTTGCTTCTGTATCATGCTGGGATGGCGTCGAGGAGTTCCTTGATCTCGGCTCGGGCGTGCTTGTCGGCAGCGGCCTCGGCGGATTGGACACCGCGGGCGAGGATTTCGCGGGCCTCGGCGTGGCGATTCGCCGCGAGCAGCGTCTTGCCCCATTGGAAGTAGGCAACCGTGTAGCCTGGATCCAACTCGACGACTCGGGCGAACTGGGCAAGGGCCTCGTCCAGCCGATCGTCGCGCACGTATTCCATCGCCAGGCCGAAGTTCAGAAACACATCGTCCGGCTCGGCGGCCAGGAGCCGGGTCAGTTGTTCGATCGTGGGCATCAGCGCCCTCCCGCATCGCAAATCAGCTGCTCCAGCAGCGACTCTGAGCGACTCTATCGGCGGCCGCCGATTGGGTCAATCGCTTACGCGGGCCCGAGAAAATGGTCCCCGACCCGCACGCAACCCCCTTGACGCTGAGGCAGCGGACGGCTAAGATGCTGTTTGTCGCCATTCCCAGCCATTCATTTGGAAGTCTGAGAGAAGCGGCCTTCTCTCGCAAGACAGCCGCACTTCGAGAACGAGGAGCGTATCATGTGCGCCGAATTCGCGCCAAATCGAAACACTCGATTCCTGCTGTACTCATTTGGAGCACTGCTCGGTCTGTTTCCGGCTGGCGTGCTGGCCGAGGGCCCGGGACGAGCGCCCCTGGAATTCGGCGGGGTCATCACCGGTGTCGTTACGGAAGCCGATGGCCTCACGCCTATCGAGAACGCGACGGTCTCGGCCTATCTGCCGAACGGCACACCCGTAGCGGACGCTCACGCTCAGACTTGGGAAGACGGAACGTACTTCCTGGTCGTGCCGGCGGATCAGTACCTCCTCGACGCGTACGGCCCCGGTGGAAGAAACGATCGTCCTGCCACGTACTGCAATCTACCGGGAGCCCTCTGGGACTACGACAACATGGTCCAGGCGACGCTCGTCGAGGTCGTCGCCTCGGACATCGTCTTCGGGATCGACTTCCGGCTTGTCGAGATCGGCTACATCACGGGGCACGTCTTTGAGACCGACGGAAGCACACCGATCGGCAACGCCACCGTTACCGCCGAGGCGCCCGACAAAGGTTATTACAGATACGGCCAGGCCCAAACCGACGCGGGTGACGGAACGTACACGTTGAGCGTCCCGGCGGGCGAGTACGTCCTGGACGCCTGGGGCCCATCCAACACCTATTTCACACAGACGACGTATAACGACCTGCCCGGCAACATTCATACGCGGAACAATCAGCAGCACGCAACGCGCATCGTCGTGGAGCCAGACCAGACGGTCACCGGGATCGATTTCGAGCTGGATGTCGGGGGCACGATCACCGGAACCGTCACGGACACTGCTGCTGGCGAGGTCGACAACATCACCGTGCAAGCATTCGATGAAAACGGGATGCACATCATCGGAACAGGAACGGACGGGGAAGGCAACTACAGGATGAATGTTGCGCCCGGCAGTTACTATGTCAACGCCCGAGCCGAACGCAACATGAACCATTGCCTCCTGGCCCCCGTTACCTTCGACGATGACGTCGGCACTTTCGAATCGTACTGGAGTTGCACACAGCCGCGGCCGGTATTGAACGACGTGGACGTAGCGCTACTCGACACTGCTTCGGGAATCGATTTCGAATTGCCGCCGGGCGGCAGCATCAGCGGAACCGTCCGTAACGCGGCCACCGGCAAGGGCATCCGCGGCGTCTGGGTCCACCCGCGTAACGAGAACGGTTGTATGGTCGCCTGGGCGATTCAGACCGATGCCGACGGCGAGTATACGTTCTGCGGACTCAAGCCCGGTGACTATCTCCTCGACGTGCGACCCCCGGACTATTCCGGCTACGCGTGCGAAACGTACGAAGAGCTGCGCGGCCGATACTGGTGCGGCACCAATCTCGCCAACGCCACGCTGATATCCCTCGATGCGAACGAAGCGGAAACAGATATCGACTTCACGTTGGAGCGGCTGCTGGCGCTGAACGTCCGCCCCATTGGCGAGCCCGACGATTGTATCGTCGCCGGAACGGCGCTGACCGTCGATTGGACGAGCAGTGAAACAGCCGGCAACGTCACGCTCGAACTCGTCCAGGGCGACGAACATCGTTGCCAGATGGGATCAGTGCCTGTCACCGACGGCACGTTCACGTGGACCGTCCCCACGAACATCGGCGATGCTGATAACTACATCGTCCGAGGTACGTTACGTACGGTCTGGTACGACTGCGCCAACGACGCGGAAAGCCAAACCGGCTTCTTCTGTATCACCGGATCGACCGACGTCCCGACGCTGACGATCACGGAATCGCCAGGCGGTGCAACGCTGACCGCAGGAACACCGCAACTCCTTGAATGGACCTGGACCGATGTGACCGGCGATGTCAACGTGGTGCTGATATCAGACGACCAGTCGCGGCACCAACTCGGCTCCGTGCCCGTTACGGAGGGAGAACTGGCCTGGACGGTTCCGCTCTACCTCGGTGACGGCGGCAACTACACGATCCGATTGGAAACCTACGACGGAGACTGCCTGCTCGCGAGCGACGAGTGCGAGCCCTTTTCGATCACGGGCTCGTCGACGCTAACGCTGGACATCACCGAACCAGCCGGCAGCGTCTGCCTCACCGCCGGCAGCGATCAGGTTGTTCGGTGGAGCCCGTCAAGCGTGGAGGGCTGGGTCGATGTCTACCTGTACAACGGCGGAGAAATGATCTGTCTGCTCGAGGGGATGGTCCCGCTCGAAGACGGCGAACTGCCATGGACTGTCCCACAATACGCTGGCGATGGCACAGACTTCGCCATTCGGATTAATTGGTGGACTGCCTGGGCGGACCCAAGCTCGGGGTCAACGAACAGCCAATCCTTCTGCATTGAGGGAGCAGAGCCCGCGCCGACGATCACAATCACGGCACCGCCCAGCACCCCTTGCCTCGTGGCCGGTGAAACCGTCACGATCACCTGGCAGGTGAATCCGCCAGATACGGCTGCCGTCGCGTCTATCCAGCTGGCGGACGTGGACGGGCAAGCCGGTTGCGCAATCGGGGTCGTGCCTCTGGCGGCCGGAGCATTTGACTGGACCGTATCGCCGTTCAGCACCGACGGCAATTACGAGATTCAGGTCGGCTTCTGGGCATGTCCGGTGCCCTGGGGCGTGCGGATCGCCGAGAGCCGACCGATCTGCATCAGCGGCGGGGATCCTCCGGCACCGACCATCACCGTAACAGCGCCAACCAGCAGTGAGGTCTGGCATCACAATTGCGAAGGACACATTGAGTGGACGATAGAGCCGCCGGAAAAAGCCGCAGGTCTCAACGTTGAAACCTGGCTTGTAGATACATCCGTCGCCGCCGGGCTCACACGGCTCGGCACCGCGCCAGCGGAAGACGGGGCTGCATCGTTTACGGTGCCGACGGATGCCATCATAGGCATTTCCTATGTCATCGTCGCGTTCGAGGGAAGCTTGTGTGAAATGGGAATCGGCGCCACGTCGGTCGAAGTCCGCGGCAACTGCGCGGACTTCGACGGAGATTGCGACGTGGATCTGGGCAACTTCTCGGACTTTGCGAAGTGCTTCAACGCCCCCAATCGGCCGCCCAGGGCGGAATGCGAAGTTGACGCCGATTTCGATGACGACAGCGACGTCGATCTGGCGGACTTTGCCGTATTCGCCGGCTGTTTCAACGGCCCGAATCGGTCGCCGGCGGCGAGCTGCACGTGTCCGTAACACCCGCACGGATAGCCGGCAGGCGGGAACTGACCACCAACAACGCGGCGGCGCTGAGCCTCTCGGCGCCGCCGCGATTCGTTCGAGTCCGTGCTGAGGACTGGTTTCACAAACCGCCGTGTGAGGCCGGCCCCTTGAAGATCAGCTCCCGAACCACTAGGCTAACCGGGCTCCGCGGGGTGGTTCCGCGGACACGCTTCCCGAAATCCCTGAGGATGCTATGTCGCTTTCGAACACGGTCAACGCCAAGGCTATTGAACTCGGAAAATACGTCGTCCGGATGACCACGGAGGCCGGCTCGGGCCATCC
>JAFGKA010000308.1 GCA_016928855.1 Phycisphaerae bacterium | reverse complement strand
CGTATCGTTGCTGAGCAGCGCGGTCTGCAGCACGTGCTCAATCCGCTCGGCGAACACGAATTGCACCCGCCGCTGCACATCCTTGGGGATGTCAATCAGATCTTTGCGATTGCGCTCGGGGAGAATCACCGTCTGAATCCCCGCACGATGGGCGGCGAGCACCTTTTCCTTGGTCCCGCCAACCGGCAGCACGAGGCCGCGGAGCGTGATCTCCCCGGTCATCGCCACGTCCGAGCGGCACGCGCGCCGCGTCAGCAGTGAGACGATCGCGGTCAGCATCGCGATCCCCGCCGAGGGACCGTCTTTCGGCACGGCGCCGGCCGGAACATGGATGTGGACATCCTGGTCGCGGAACGCCTCCGGCGCGATCTTCAACGACTTGGCCCGGCTCCGCGCGAGCGAGAACGCGGCCTGGGCCGACTCCCGCATCACGTCCCCGATCTGGCCGGTCAGCAGAAGCTGGCCCTTGCCGGGCATGCAGGTGGCCTCGACGAAGATGATTTCGCCGCCGACAGGTGTGAATGCCAGGCCCGTCACCACACCGGGCACGCTCGTTCGGTACGCCATCTCCGAGAGGTACTTGACCGGCCCGAGGTACGTCAGCAGAGAACGCGGGGTAACGGAAACAGCGCGGCCCGTCCCGCGGGCGATCTTCGCCGCGACGCCGCGACAGATCGTGCCGATTTCCCGTTCGAGGTTTCGCACGCCGGCCTCGCGAGTGTAGCCGGAGATGATCTGGTTCAGTGCGGCGTCGGCGAACTTGAGCCGATCGGCCTTCAGGCCGTTCTCCTCGCGCTGACGTGGCACCAGATACCGCCGGGCAATGCGGAGCTTTTCCGCTTGCGTATAGCCCGGCAGATCGATGACCTCCATCCGGTCGCGCAACGCCGGGGGGATCGGGTCCATGTAGTTCGCCGTCGCGATGAACAGGACTTTCGACAGGTCGAACGGCACGTCCAGGTAATGATCCGTGAAGCTGTGGTTCTGCTCCGGATCGAGCACCTCGAGCAGCGCCGACGCCGGATCGCCGCGGAAGTCCTGCCCGATCTTGTCGACCTCGTCCAGCATGAAGACGGGGTTGTGGCTGCCGGCCTTGCGAATCTCCTGGATGATGCGACCGGGCATCGCCCCGATATACGTCCGCCGATGACCGCGGATGTCGGCCTCGTCGCGGATCCCACCGAGCGAGATGCGGATGAATCGTCGCCCGAGGGCCCGGCTGATCGACTGGCCGAGGCTGGTCTTGCCAACACCGGGCGGGCCGGCGAAGCAGAGAATCGGCCCGCGGCCGTCGGGCTTGAGCTTCCGGACGGCAAGGAATTCGAGGATGCGCTTCTTCACGCGGGTGAGCCCGTAGTGGTCGGCGTTCAGGACGCGCTCCGCCCGGTCGATCTCGAGTTCATCGGTCGTCGAGACGGCCCACGGCAGGTCGCAGAGCCAGTTCACGTAGTCCAGCGCCACCGAGTACTCCGGCGACGCCTGCGGGATCCGGGCCATCCGCTCGATTTCCCGGTCCGCCTCCTTCGCGACCGCCTCGGGCATCTTGGCGGCGACGACGCGCTGGCGCAGATCCTGCATCTCCGTCGTGCGAGCGTCTGTTTCGCCGAGTTCCTGCTGGATTGCCTTGAGCTGTTCGTGCAGGAAATACTCGCGCTGCTGCTTGTCGATCTGGCCGCGGACCTGCTCCTGAATCTTCTGCGACAGCTCGAGCATCTCGAGCTGCGAGGCCAGCGCCATACTGATCTTTCGCAGCCGGTCGTTGACCTCGAAGGTTTCGAGCAGCTCCTGCTTCTGGGTCAGCTCGATTGACAGGTTGGCGGCGAGGAAGTCGGCGAGCGATTCCGGGCTGTCGAGGTTGTCCAGAACGATCGTGGCTTCCTCGGGGACGTTCGGGAGCAGGTCGATGACCCGCGCCGCGCTCTGACGCACGCTGTGCACCAGCGCATCGAGTTCCGGCGACGGCGTCGTTGCGTCGGGGCGGGCGTGGATTCGGGCCCGGAGGAACGGCTCATCGGTCACGAGCGATTCGATGCCGAAGCGGACGAGCCCGTGCACGATGATGTTCTGCTTGCCGTCGGGCATGTTCAACAGCTTGAGCGCCAGGCAGACTGTGCCGACGCGGTACAGGTCGTCGAGCGTCGGGTGCTCCGTGTCGGCGTGTCGTTGCGCGACGATGCCGACGAGCTTATTGCTGGTCAACACGTGATCGACGACGCGCCGCGACCGCTCGCGGCCGATCGTCAGCGGCAGGATTGTGCCGGGAAACGCGACGGTGTTGCGAACGGGCAGGATCGGGATGTTGTCCGGGATCGCGATGCGGCCGGGGGCGCTCGCCGTGGCCATCTCGCCGGTCGTGCTCACGGTCACCGTGCCCGTGTCATCCTCGGATTCCGGAACCGGAATCCCGGTCGGGTCGCCGGCCTCGTCCGTCGTGTCGGTCATCGCATCCAAGCCTGCGGGCTTACACCCGCTGTTTCGGAACATGTATCCATAGCAATCCGTCGCGGTACTTCGCCTGAATTCGTTCGATGTCCATCGGGCCGGGCACCTGCACCTCGCGGTAGAACGCGCCGAGATCGATTTCCATCGCGTGCACGCAGTGAGGCTCGTCGGGGTTGGCCGGGTAGGGATCGTGTCGTTCGCCGTGGATGACGATGCGGCCGGGTTCGGCCTTTACGTCGATGGTTTCCCGCGGCACGCCCGCCAGCTCGGCGCAGATCACGAAATGCGTGGCGGTCTCGTAGAGATTGACGGCCGGCGTCCAGAACTCGCGCCGCGAGAACGGGACGTATTGCCCGCTCGGACCGGCCTCAAGCATCCGGCTCATCTGACGGGCGATCGAGGCGAACGAATCTTCCGTGGCGTCCAGGTGTATCGGCGACATCGCGCGGTCTCCGGTGCGTACGGATCAGGCCCTGCGCTCACTGACGATATCATCCTAGCCCAAACCCGCCCCAACAAAAAGCCCCCGGCCGCCGCCCCGCCGCCCGGGCTTGGTCTTGTCGTGTTCTGTCTCCTGACTCCTGACTCCTGTCTTTTCTGCTTCTGCCTTCTGCCCTCTGGCTTCTGCCTGTTTCTGTCTACTGTCTCCTCTCTTCCTCCCCCTGGCGCGCCCCCGTCGCGGGAGGGCCTCGGTTGGGCCTCCCCCGGCCACGGTGACCGGGCCGCTCCCGGACGGGTGGGTTCATGTTGGCTACCGCCCACACTCGGTATGCAAAAGCATCAGAAGGAGGCCATGAACCCTGGCGCGGACGCCCGCGATCGCCGACCCATGCCGGCGTGCGGACACCTCAACAGAGAATCTACACCGTGGCCGCGACAACCCTGGTCGGCCCTAACAGCCGTTAGGGTATGACAACCCCGGTCGTACCCACGACATCGAGTGGCCCAGGCAGCCGCCCGCCACCGTTGCATGGGGGAGCCGTTGGCGAGAAAGAAAGTGGAAAAGAAGACAGAAGACAGAAACAGGCAGAAGCCAGAAGCCAGAAGGCAGAAGGCAGAAGCAGAGAGGAAGAAGACAGGAGTCAGGAGACAGGAGACAGGAGAGACCAAGCCCGGCCGGCGGGACCCCAGGAGAGGATCAGCCACGAAGAGTCCGGCGGGTACAACCACTGCCGTGACGAATGCGTTGATCGGGGCGGATGCCCGCGTGACGCGTGCGGCTCCGCGAGCGGTGGCGCTGCCGGCGTGTATTGCCGTGGTGCCTTGTCTCGTGCAACGCGCAACGCGCGGCGGGAGCCCCTTGGAGTGCGGCGGCTTGACGCCGCTTTTCTTGTTGGGCGCGCGAATCGTGCGAACTGTGCACACGCGCTTCAGCGGCGAATGATGACGTTGCCGACGGAGGCGGCTTCGCCGCGAGCCAAAGCGGCGTCGTGCCGCCGCAGTCCAAAGGCTTCGCCGTTCTTGGCGCTGTTTCGATGGGCGGCGGCATGTCGTTAGATGTGCGTCTCCTTGTGGCGATCCATCATCGCGATTCCGCGGCCGCAGCGGGCAGCGACGATTCTATCCTCTGCCGGTGTTCATCAAACCAGCCGCTGATTGCTTCGGCACGGCGCACGGGAGTCATTGTCGCAAGGTCCTCCGGCAGCGGTGGAAGACTGTGTTCATGAACCCATTTCTGCAGCAGGATGATCGAAGAACGTGCAATACTCATTGGCATCGGCTTGTCGGCATCGTTAGCCGATATGCACCGCAACACCGACCGTCTGAACGCGTCAAGGTCTTGCTTCGTGGTGTTCTTTGCGAAGAAGTCCGCGGCCCGACAATTGACGTAGGGATCAGCAACCCGATCCACCTCTGCCCTGAAGAAGGCCTGCGATCGGGGATCAGCGATCTTGCCAAGCGCCAGCACGGCAGATCGGTACAGCTCGACGATGCCGGCTTCGTCAGCGGGAGGTGCCTCCGAAGCGCGTAGGACTTCCTGTTGCTCGCGGTAGACCTCGACAAGACGATCAACGACAGGAGTGCCCTGGAGTCCCTCCCCGCAATTCCCTGCGTATTGTGCCATCCTCGCTCGATCCTTCAGCGAATTGCGGGTTTCAAGGCCGGCGAGCAACTTGGCCACGGCCTCGTCGCGTTCGTAGTATTGTGCGCCCAGCCTAAGTCCTTCGGAAAAGCCCCGAGCGCGAGCGTGAAACGACATCCTCGATGCTGATGAAAGAGACGGCCGCGACGTGCTCACCGTT
>JAFGKA010000045.1 GCA_016928855.1 Phycisphaerae bacterium | reverse complement strand
TGCTTCAGGCCGGTCACGTTCAGATCAGTCATTGCCGCCATCTCCGGCGTGTCGAGCCCTGGATGGACGACGAGCAGATACAGCCCGGGCTTGCTCAGTTCTTCGATGATCCGAATCCCGGCGTCGAGCTTGCCTTCCGGCGGCACGCTGTAAACCTTGGGCGCGTCTTGCTCGCCGAAATAGCGCGAGATCCCGATGTGATACTCGAGGGCCAGCTTCTCGACGATGTCCTGAAACTCGCGCGTCGACAGCGCCGCACCCATGTGGTTGTCGCAGTACGAGATTCGCAGCCCCTTGCGAATCGCCAGCTCGATCTGGGCCCGCAATTCCCTGGCCACCTCGTTCAGGGCGGGCTCATGCGCCATGAACTCACGCCGGCTGCCATACAATCGCCCGAACGCATCGACGAGCGTTGGCACCTCGGTGTGCGGCGAAACGGGACCCCAGCGGTATTCACGCCACTCGCTGTTAAGCGCCAGGTGAACGCCGACGCTGATCTCCGGATGGTCGCGCAGAATCTCGACGACCTCATCCAGCCACGGCGTGGTCACGAGCACGGAAACCGATGTCGCCACGCCCTCTTCGAGCACGCGTTTGAGTGCCATATTTGCCGCGTGACAGAAGCCGGGGTCGTCCATGCGAATGATGAGCCGGATCTTCGCCTCCGCGGCATCGGCCGCGTCATCCTCGGCCGCGGTCAGCGGCTGGGCCGCCGCGCCCATCACAAGGGTCACAACACAGCCGCACACCCATGCTCGTCTGTTCGTACGCATGCTTCGCCTCGCTTTCGTTCAACTGCAATCCGTCCCCGAAAGGGTGGCATGGGCAGGCCCGGAGGCCAAAGGCCGGAGGGTTTGCCCGTGCTGACCGCTCACCCGATCCCATCCGTCACGCCGGGGGCCCATCGCTACGGCACGTCCATAGCGCCTCGGTGGTTCACATTTCTGATTCCGCACGCCCGCACCCGGCTCACTTCGCCTGCACCTGCGTCGGCGTGATCGTCATTGTCACGGTCGCTTCCGTCACCGGCTGCGTCAGGGTGATCCCCAGCCGGATCGGCTTTGATCGCGTTCGGACATCCTCGTCGATCGTCTCGGGTTCGAGAGCGAATTCGCTACCGGTTACCTTGATCTCGACGCGAACCGCCTTGTCGCCCTGCCAGATCCGCACGACGCCTGGCGCGAGTTGTTCCCAGAGCGACAGCGTCATTACGGCCGTGCCGAACGGCTTGGCTTCCGTGAAGACGACTTCGTCCGTCACCGTCAGGGAGCCCGCCGCCTCGCGCGAATAGACGAACGTCCGCTGGAGCTTCTTCAGTTCCGGTACGGTATAGGCGCTCGTCATATCCAGCACCACGGTATCGGTGGCGCCGGTGAAGTCGGTGCGGATGATTTCGCCGCAGGCCTTCGCGCCGCTCGGCTGCAACTGGCCGGCGATGATCGGCACGGGATGTCCGTATGAATTGAGCACGCGGCTGTCGTAGCGGCGGTTGCTGAACGTCCGTGCCGTGTACACCTCCGCGCCAGGATCGACCAGCAACGTTTCGTTGTCCAGCACGACAATGTACGAACCGACGTCATTGTGATTGTGGTGCTCGGCGTTGTGGCCACCCTTCAAGCCAACCCCAAGCCGGCATGCCGTCCGCTCACCTGGACGCAGCAGCACAATGCCCGATTGCTCGAAGAACATATGCGGCGCCAGCTTCGGCTCGACCGCATCCGCCATCGAAACGCCGGAGGCCGAATTCGGAAACGCGAACAGCATCGTCGTCGCCAGTTGGCCATGCGGCACCATCACATCCGCCCGCTCCCACCGGCTCGACTTCAGGCCGAAACGGCGATTGATGTACCACATCCACACCGAACTCGGCCGCGAATTCACGGCGCAATCGGCGAACGGCGGACAGATTCCGTTGATGATCTCGATGTTGGCCCCGTACAGTGCCGCCGGTCGCGCCCGCGGATCCGTCAGGAGGTCAACCCGGCCACCGGTGACCTGATGCATCATTTCGGCCAGCAGCAGGTAGTTGCCGAAACCGTAGTTCCAGTATCCAACGCCTTCGCTGCAATACCCGTCGGCGCCGAAGCCCCGCAGGAAATAGTCAATATGCTTTTCCGCGGCGGCGATGAAAAACGCCCGATCCTCGCGCGACTCGCCAAACCAGAGGGCCGCTCCGACCACGCCGGCATGACAGACGGCGTTCCAGTTGTTCGTGCCGGTAATCCACCAGTTCGGCGCCCGCCGGCCGGCAGCCATGTCCCGATAGGGATCCAGCACTCGCCGTTTCACCTGCTCGCGCATCATCGTGCGAATCTCAGGCCCGAGCCGCTCGCCAAGGAGGTAGTCCGCTGTCGCGAGTTCAAGCCCGATGTGGCTCGACCGCAGATCGATATCGATCGCCTCGCCCTTGAAGTTCGTCAGCGAGCGATCATGGGCCGGCATCACCCACGTCGGCTCGGCACACAGCGCCCGAACGTTCTCGGCAATGGCCGCGACGAATCGCCCCTTGTGTTCGAGGCACTCGGCCAGTACCAGCCGGGTCAACCGCGTGTCTCGGACCGACGCGACTCGCTGCCAGCGATCCCGGTTGCCCGTCTTCGAATAATCGAGGTACAGCTCGTCCGGCAGTTCCGGCAAGGGTTGCTCGAGCGATTTCTCCGCTTGCGTCACAACCGCCTGAAACGCCTTCTTCGCGACCAGTGGCTTCCATGCTGCCCGGTCCGCGGCCGGCACGCCCATGCCAGCCGGCTCGGCGGGCAGCCACGCCGCGACCGCCTGCACGCGCTCGGCGTCCACAGCCTCAAGCATCCGCGGCTTGGCCGCTACCGCTGGCGTCGCCATCGCCAGACACGCGAGAACTGACACCCAGCCCATTTCCGTTCGCGCTGAATCGCGATTCATCCTCACCCATCCATTTCCATAAGAAACCCATAGGAACCAAACGCCGAGGCAGGAGGCGAAGGCAGGACGCGACGCACATGCCGGCACCGCCCGAAGGAGTTATTCCCCAAACGCCCCGCCCCCTTCGCGGCTGACCGGACCTTTTACACCAAGCGCTTCAGGTGCTCGATACTCCGGGCGGCCTGCTCGCTCGTGCCACATTCCACACTCAGGCAGATATCGCGATCCAGCCTCCTGCAGATACGGATGATTTCCTTCCAGTCTACGACGCCGTCACCGCAGGCACAGCCGACGGGGGTGCCCGTGACCTTGCCGCGCTCGGCGTCACTGTGCTCGACGGAAATATCCTTCGCGTGCACGTGCACGACACGATCCGCCACATCGGCCAGCCACTTGTGCGGATCGGCGCCAGCCAGATACGAATTGCCCGTATCGAAGTTGATGCCGATCGCCGGCGACTCGACCAGCCGATACAGCCGGTCGAGTCCCTCGGGCGTCTTGCTGTAGATCTGATGTTGCTCGAGTCCGATGATTACGCCGCGCCGCTCGGCTTCGCGGGCCGCCTTGGTCAACGTGTATTTCGCCAGCACGTGGTCCGTGTCCGCATCGGTGAAGTCAGCCTTCACGCCTTCGTCGGTATTCACGATTGGTGCGCCAAGCTCGCTTGCCCATCGGACGGCGGACGTCAGATACCGCACGCCAATATCCGGCTGTACGATCGGACAGTGCGCACTGATCCCCGAGCATTTCACGTTGCGTTTGGCACACAACTCGGCGATCTCCTTCGGATCATCGAACATCGAAACCGTATGGAAATAGCCGGCCATGCTCATCAGCTCGTGGCCCCAGTGCACCATCGGCTCGACGTATTCATAGCCCATGCGTGCGGCTTGTTCGATCGCCCACGTGAACGACTTGTCATCGTGCCGGCTGAATTCCAGATTTATTCCGATCAAGATCCTGCCCATGATGCGCTCCCTTCGGGCCCGTGGCTATTTTTCGTCAAATACGCTGAACCCCGCCGCCCACAGATCCGTGATGTCGATCAGCCCGACCACATGCCGCTGAGCATCCACCACCGGCAACTGGCTGATGTGTGCGGGGCGCATCGTCTTGACGGCGTCGGCCACATAGTCGCCGACTGTGGCATGTTTCGGTGACCGTGTCATCACCTCGCGAATCGGCAGTGCCGCAGGCTTCTCGACCTTCGCGACAATGCGGCGGAAGTCCGCATTCGTCACGATGCCGGCCATCGTTCCATCCTCATTGACCACGACGGCTGCGCCGGCCCGGCCGGCACGGTCCATCGTCTCCGAAAACTCACGCACCGTTGCGTCCGCCGGAACCGTCGGACACGCGTCGCCTGTGCGCATGATCTGCTCGACCCGCATCAGGCTGCGCCCGAGCGCTCCGGCTGGATGAAACTGCGCGTAATGCTCACGGCGGAAGTCCTTCTCCGTCAGCACCGTCAGCGCCAACGCATCGCCAAGCCCCAGCATCGTCGTCGTCGACGCGCTCGGTGCCAGACCCAGCGGGCACGCCTCGGCGAAGCGGCCCATGTCGATCACGATGTCCGCCAGTGCCGCCGCCCGCGACTGTGGATTGGCGGTAATCAGAATGATCTGTGTGCCGGCCTCTTTCATCGAAGGTAGAAGCCGCAACAGCTCTTCACTTTCCCCGCTGTTCGACAGGGCCAGGACGATATCCGTCGCCTGCACCATGCCCAGGTCACCGTGCAGGGCCTCAACCGGGTGCAGATCCACGGCCCGTGTGCCGGTGCTGTTGAGCGTGGCGGTGATCTTGCGGCCGATCAGCCCCGCCTTGCCCAGGCCCGTCACGATCACGTGCCCGCGGCATGCGGCAATCTGTCGTACCGCCTCGGCAAAGGACGGTCCCAGTCCCTCGCGCGCCGTTTCCAGCGCCGCAATCTCCTTGCGAAGGATCTCGCGGCCGCGTTCGACTTGCAGTTTGTCAGTATTGTCGGCGTTTCGAGTCACGGGAGGCATTATCCCCACGGATCGCGGCTTTGCCAAACGGTCGCCCGGCCCTTTGACTCACTCCGCACGGCTCGGCCGACTTGTCGGGCCGCGCGCGACCGAAATCCTGGATCGCTGCACGCCGGCCGCGACCAGCGCCTTGACCCACTTCTCGAGCCCGTCCGGCGAAATACCCGTCGCGGCAGTCAGCCGCACACGGAGCCACGGATCCTGTCGCACGCGATGACGGATGGTTTCCAGCAAGGCTTTCGGGCCAACAGGCTTCCCGTCCGCGGTGAGCCGGTCGTCCGCCGCGACCGCCAACCGCATCGCCGCCGGCCGCAGCAGAAGCGTCACCCGTCGCTCGACGTCAGGCATGGCCTCCGCGTCCTGTCCAAGCCAGAGTTCACGGTTGTCGTCGGAATACGAATCCGGCAGCGCCAGCAGCGCCGACTCGAAGTTGACCAGTGCCACGACGACCCCTTCGACGTCCGCGGCGAGCATCCCATCCTCGTAACG
Organism: Phycisphaerae bacterium; assembly: GCA_016928855.1. Taxonomy (GTDB): domain Bacteria; phylum Planctomycetota; class Phycisphaerae; order UBA1845; family PWPN01; genus JAFGKA01. The sequence continues at coordinate 1,984 of JAFGKA010000045.1, read as the reverse complement.
CGACGACCCCGCGAAAACCCATTGCACATCGGGCACCGGCCGGTCGGGCTCCATACTGCGGAGAAGATGCGCCGCGGGCACTGGCTCCGACTCGCCGCCAGGGTCCATTCGCACGAGCACATCTACCCGATCGCCCGTCGGCGGCGAGAACCGTTCGGTGGCACGGTCCCACCGAACCGGCCGGCCGGGAAGAACGCCGATCAAGCCAAGCGCGGCGTAGATGTCTTCGGCGCGCGCGTGGACGCGCAAAACAGTCTCATGCTCCTTCGTATCGGGCGTGCAGGCGAACACTTCGAGTGGTGCGGGGTGGGGGATCAGTGCGGCATCGACCTCGACTTGGCGTTCGCGATAATCGATGAGTACGCCCGGCCGGAAACGGACAGAACGAGACCCCGCCTGCGTGGCCGTCGCCGGGCTCGCAACCGGGGCCGATTGTGTTGAAGACACGGCGGCCTGAACCGGTTCGCCGACACCGAAACAGGTCGGCACGATCCAGACCAACACGGCAAGTGGCGCGGCAGGCACGGGGCCCTCCGGCGGCTACTCGGAACCGGCCGCGGCGCTCTCGGCCAGACCGGAGAACGCCTTGTCCTCTTCCTCGTCCTGAATGATGATCCGCGGCTTGACCAGAATGAGCATGATGAACTCATCCTTGGTCAGCGAACGGTTGTCGTACAGACGTTTCAGAATCGGGATCTTCGACAGAACCGGCACGCCCGCCTCGATCTCGACCTCGCCGCTCTGCGTCAGGCCGCCGAGCAGAAGCGTACCGCCGTCGGGCACACGAACCTTGGTGGTGATGCTGGTCACACGCTGGCGCGGAAGCTGAATGAACTCACCCCGGTTGCCCCAGGAAAGGAACTCAATCCCATCCGAGTCGGTCCAGTTCGGGCGCAGCACGAGGGTCACATACTTACGATCGTGCGAGACGATCGGACGAACGACCAACGTGCGGCCAACCTGCAGCGGCGCGGGCTCCGGAATCAACAGTTGGTTGACAATCGTCGCCGTGACTGCGGCCGTAGCCTGGGTCTGCCCCGGCGAAAGCCGGGCGACATACCAGGTCTGTGAGCCGACGAACATCTCGCCGTCTTCGTTGTTCGACAGCACGATCCGCGGCGCATCCACCGTCGAGCTGTGGGCATCCGCCTGCGTCGCCCGAAGCAGGAAGTCGACCTGGATGTTGTCGAGGAAGCTTCCGAATGCCTCAAGCGCCGGCGTGTTGCGCCCGCCGAGGCTGCCCGGCAGCCCGGTCGACTGCGATCTTGCCAGGCCAAGCGTGTTGTTCAAGATCGGCGTCGGCGTCCACTGCCCCGAGGCGGGCCCCACGGTCCCTGCCCGAGGCACGAGCGCCACGTTGCTGTACGGCTGTTCGATCGCCGTCTGGTCAAACGGCGTTCCCGCGTTCACCGGGTTCGGGCCGAAGCCCATCTGGCCGAAACGACGCGGCATCAGCAACGGCACGCCGGAAACCGGATCGACACCGGCCCGGTCGTAGCCGGCGTTGCCCTGATTGAGGACCACATCGAGATCGATGCCGATTTCTTCGAGGTAATTGCGCCGAATCGTGAGGAACCGCGCCTCGATGGCAACTTGCAGGTTGGGATAGCTGCGAAGTTGATCGAGCAGGTCGCCAATCCGCCGATGCGCCATCGGCGTGTGACGGACGATCAGCAGGCCGTTCAACGGGTTGATTGAGCCGACGCGTCCTTCCTCTTCGATGTCTTCGAGGCTGATGTCTGTGGTCTCGCCCTCTTCGCCGGACTCGAGCCACGTTCCCGGTGCAACCGTCTGCCGAATCAGATCAGAAACCTGGTAGGCGATGTCGTTGCTCTGTGAATAGGTCCCGCCGCCACCACCGTAGCCACCGCCGCCGCCGCCGTAGCCACCGCCACCGTAGCCGCCACTGCTACCACCGCCGTAGCCACCGCCACCACCGTAGCCGCCCCCCATGCCGCCGCCCATCATGCCGCCGCCCATGCCC
>JAFGKA010000307.1 GCA_016928855.1 Phycisphaerae bacterium | reverse complement strand
GGGTACGTTTGTCACCCTCGAGTGGGCAAACCGCCGGTAACGGCGGGACGCAAAGCCACGAGTCCGCGAGGGAGCGGATTGTCGGGCTGCACGGGGGGCGTCGGCCGCACGAAACGGCTGTCGTGCCTCGGAGAGAGGGTCTGCGTGTTCGGGAGGACTTGCGATGTGTTCACCGAAGCAGCAGGCCTTGGCCACTGGTGTGCGTCCGGCGGTTAGAGTGCCGATGCTTTTGCGGCCACGTTGACCTTGGGTCACGGGCCCGGATTGGCCGCCGCCGTGAACGCTGTGCAAAGTCGGAGCACGCGTCCTGAAGCACTTGAGACGGTCTCCGCCGCCACTGTGCCAGCCGATTACCACTCGACCAGACGCCCGAGGATCCCACTCCTCGGGCGTGCCTTTTTTTACGCGCGGGCTGAAGCGGCACCGAGGCACGCTGCCGGGCAGGCCGTCACCGCAGGCTCTGGCATGTGTCGCTCGTGTTGATGCGTTGTTCGTTTCTGTTCGTGTCGCCGGTTGGTCCTTTTCTGGTTTTCCTTCCGATTCCGTTCGGTCGTAGTCTACAATGGATCGAGGTCAATGGCTGCAGCACCCCTTGGAGCTGCGACGATGAGAACGCGATTTACCTCGTGTCGGCTTACGCTCGACGAAACCCGCAAGCGGGGGGCCCGGCCGGCATCTTCCCCGTGTCCGCGAAGATATCACACGCGCTGATCCGTTCGAGGCGGCGCGAACGGATCAGCGGAAAACGCAAAAGGCAGAACCAGGAGCCAGAAGGCAGAAGAATCGCCAGGATTTGACCGGTGTCTCGGGGCGCGAAGTCAAGGTCGGTGGGGGTGCAATGCGTCGCAGCCGGCATTGAAACACCGGGTTGGATTCATGCCGTCCTTCCGCGAGGTCAGGATGCTCGATACGTACCGGGACCGTGGCCCATTCGACCAGACGCCTGAGGAACCCACGCCTCGGGCGTGCCGCTTCTATGCGTTCCGGTAGGGTGGAAGGTTCGGCGGCTTTGGCTGCGGTCGGAACGCGACCGGGTTCGGCGTGCGCACCGGGTCGGGCTCGGGAACCTCGACGTTGAGTACGGGCTGCTGCCCACTGTTTTCCGACGGGGCGTTGAGCAGCCGCCGGTCCTGTCGCCACCAGTGGTCAAGGATGCTCTGGACGTCGGCCTCCGGTGTGCCCTTGGACCAGAGCAGCGGGAAGTCGACGTCGCCGCTGCGCGGCAGGCGCGCCGGCAGGTCGATCAGCGTTCGCAGGGGCATCAAGACGGCGTCGCCGATCACGAACGCTTCGCCGGGGCGCAGGACGGGCAGCATGCGCACGAGACTGGCGAACTGATCGCTGACCACACGCCGGATGTAGGCCTGGTCTTCCGGGTTGTTCAGGCGCATGACGACCATGCTGTTGCACTGCGACAGGGCAGTCTCCGACAGTTCCGACGGCCGCTGGCTGACAATCATGGCCGTGACGCCGTACTTGCGGCCTTCCTTCGCGACCCGTTCGACCGCTTCCCGGGCGAAGGATCGTTTGTCGATCGTGCGCGGGATGTAGTTGTGCGCCTCTTCGAACACGAGCAGCGTCGGGTGACGATGCGACGGCGGGGACCAGAAGTTGAAGTCGAACAGCAGCCGGGTCAACACCGCCACCGTGATGTCGACAATGTCGAACGGGACGCCGGACAGGTCCACGATCGTGAGGTTGCTCCGCGGCTGGCGGCGGCCAAGCAGAGCCTGGATGAAATCGGCCATCGCCTCGGTCAGTTCGCCTGACGACGCGTCTTCGCGCAGGACCTCGCTGAAGAGTGGTGATTGTTTTGCTTTGGCCAGCGGGCGCAGCAGGAAATCGTACCGCCGATCATTGAGCCGCGTTTCGAGCTTCTGAATGAGTCCGAGCAGTTTGCCGTGATAGAGCGCGTGCGGGACCTCGCCTTCAGGGTTGCCCTTGTTGAAGGAGCATCGTTGCGACGTCAGCAGTTCGGCCTGTTCATTCGGCGGCATCGATCGCATCGCCAGCTTGGAGAAGGCGAACTGTTCGGTGTTCAGCACGTATCGGGCCTCGTTCATGTTCTGGGAGAAGACGCGCAGCCGATCCAGCGCAAAGAAGAGCGGTGAATCGAGCGTCATCTCATCGAGCAGGTCCAGTTCCTCGGCCGCGGGCGTCTTGAGCAGGCCGATGGCGTCCTTGAGGAACGATACCTGGTTGCTGACAAAGAGCGGATTCGAGCGGTCAACGAGCAGTTCCTCGAACTCCTCGTATTTCAGCAGCCAGTAAGGCACGATGAGGTCGCGCTCGCCGAGATACGTGACATTCTTGTTGAGATTGCCGTCTTCGTCGGAGAACGCGGCGGAATATTCGCCATGCAGGTCGAACAGGACGACCTGCGAATCCGGCAGCGACGTGATCTCCTGGAGCACGCGCGCGGTCGTGCAGCTCTTTCCCGCGCCGCTGTTGCCCATGATGGCGACGTGCTTGCTGAGAAACTCCTTGCCCCAGACGCGCACCGCGAAATCCGGATCGAGTGCGAACCGGCCAAGTGTGAACGATCGCTTGATGGCCTGGTCACCTTCATCCTGCGAACCGAAAATGACCTTGAAATCTTCGTTGGTGGCGATGCGGACGGGATCGCCGATGACGGGGTAGTCGTTGACGCCGCGCAGGAAGTGGCGGCATGTGACCGTACCCAGCAACTGGCACGTGAGCATCATCTCCGGCTTCGCGCCGTTGTCCACGTCTTCTTTCTGGTGCGCCGCCGTGATGAAGGCGATGATCGTACGCTTGTCGCGGGGTAGGGCGAGGTAACCGCCGAGCTGCCCGACGCGGTACGATGTCCCTTCGTATTCCACTTCCGACTCGGAACGGGTGACGAGAACCTCGACCCCTTCCGCGTCCACGCGGGTGACTTGTCCGATAAGCAGCGCATCCATTGGCGTTGAGTCTCCATGCAGGTCCAGGCGATGGTATCGAACCGCGCGCGATGCATGCGCACGCGGTCGCCCACTCTCTTATCGTGTTCGTGTGGCGGCGGCAGTAGTTGCGTTATGGAGAATGTAGCCCGAGCGGGGTCTTCGGCCGGCAGGCCGCCACGTTTTCGGACGTGCTGCGCCCGCTACGCAGGGTGGGGGCTGGTGGCGTCGGCCAGCGGGACGACGACAGCGTCGGGAAGTCGCGTCTGGACGACGAAGCGGGCGAGATTGAACCACCGGCCGCAACGATCGAGGATGACGCTGTCGCTCGTTGCCACGGCCTTCGTGGCCTTGGCCAGGACGGCGTCGGGATCAGGAACGAGTTCAATGCGCCACGGCCAGTTGTGCGACTCGGCGATGCCGCGGATCAGCGTCTTTAGCCGACCGCTGTTCGAGACGGGGCTGTCGAGATACCAATGGGCATCGGCCACACCGATCGCCGTGAGCGCTTCGCCGATCAGGGTGACCGCCGGCGCGGTTTCACGAACGGTGCGGAACGTGCCGTGCATGCTGGCGATATCGCGATAGCAGCCATCACGGGCCTCAAGGATCACTCCGCGCGACAGGCCGACTTCGATTGTCGTCAGGACGTTGTAGCCGTCGAGCAGGATTGGCCGGCCGGCGATGTCATTCGCGGCAAGTTCATGCGCCCTTCGACGTGCCAGCGCTTCGTCGGAGCATGCACAGCGCATGACCGCTGTTCGCTGCCGCTGGGTCAGCGTGTATCGGTCGCCGACGAGCTTCAGGGATGATTTGTCGGCGTAGCCGTGGCTCAACAGCCATGACAGGTCCGCCACGGCGGCCTTCAGGGCCGGCCAGGCTCCCAGTGCGAACGAGCAGGCGTCCTCCGGGTGTGGGCCGCGATGGGCGCGTTTGTCAGGCACAGCGGCCTACCTCTGGTACGTGCCGATGAGTTCGCCCTGCGCGAGCATGTGTCCGTCCATGGCCTGGAGGAGTTGCTCCTTGGTCGCGCCGGGCTTCAGGTTCAATGGGGCGTCAAGGGCATAGAGCTTGAAATGGTAGTGGTGCAGGCCGTGGCCTGGCGGTGGCATCGGCCCGCCGTAGCCGATTTGGTTCCAGGAGTTTGTGCCCTGGAGCACGCCGGCGGGCATGGCGACGCGCTCAGCCGGTGGCATGCCCTCCGGCAGGCCGGTCGCGTCGGCCGGGATCTTGTAGATCACCCAGTGGACCCATGGCTCAGCCCGGGGTGCGTCGGGGTCGTCAACGATCAGGGCGAGTTCCTTCGCGTCATTCGGCACCCCGGACCAGCTCAACGCGGGCGAGGCGTCTTTTCCCTCGCCGCTGTGCTTGCGCGGGATCATTTCGTTCGCGGCGAAGGCGGCTGATTGCACTGTGAGCGTGGCCATGACGGCGTCTCCTTGCCTGGGTCCGGGCATAACGGTTGGCGTGTGTTCGTTTCGGTCACAACTGCTGAGAGCAGCGCACGATAGGATCGCGATGCATGCGATCGGTTTGGGGTAGCGATGGGTCCGAGGCATCTCAGGAAGCTCCTCGTTTTGCGCCGGGTGGCTGGACAGGATCCCATTGTAGTGCCGTGCGGGTCGGGTTTCGAATGCGACGCGAGCGTATTCGGATTCTTCGTGGTCGCTTCTGGCCGGGGCGTGGCGGCGCGCTATAGTCGGATCAGTCATCGGTGCGGGTGGGAATCGATGTCAAGTGCCGTCTAACGTGGCGTTTCTGGTCGTGGGGTTACGGCGCGCGCGAGTGTGAGCGTGCGCGGCTCCGCAGGCAGGTTCTGTTGGTCCACCCAACGTAAGGAGATTCGATCATGTTGCGAGTTCTGACAGCACGTCCGTGGCTACTGGTTGTGTGCGGCATTGTCGTGGTGGCCGCCATTGCTATTCCAGTCTACGCGCACTGCGGCAAGTGTGCGGCCGATGGCAAGCAGCAGGCAGAGGCTCTCACGAAAGCGAAGATGACGCTGGCGGCAGCGACGACCTTGGCGGAGGTCAACACGAAGGGGACGGCTGTTCGCGCCGCGGTCCACAAGCACGCGGACACGACGATCATCGAAGTGCATTGCATGATCGGCGAAAAGATCCAGGCAGTGGAGGTGGATCCGAACAGCGGCAAGATTCTGAAGTCACTGCAGGTCAGCAGTTTGGACACGCACACGTTCGATGAAGGCAAGGCAGAGATGGCGTCGCCGGCACCGCCCGCAGAGAAGGAAGCCATGCCGATTACCAGCGAAGAGCGGATCCAGAAGGCCACATCGCTGCTGGAGGAGACCAAGAAGGCCACCGAGGCC
>JAFGKA010000306.1 GCA_016928855.1 Phycisphaerae bacterium | reverse complement strand
CTGGATAACAACGACATGCTCGGTCTGGCCGGCTATGGGCAGGTTGGATACGGCCCGGCCGAACATCCGAACGAGTTGTCGTGGCTGACAGAGAATCTCGATACGATTCGCGACAAGGTTTCGGGCCTGCAGGCCGGTCAATGGACAATCTATACGAACATCGCCCAGGGCATCGATAAGGGCGTGGACGTTCTGTTCAACAGTCCGAACGGCCGAACTGCGGCGTCACGGGTGATGATCCTGTTGACGGATGGCAACGCGAACCAGACGCGTCCCAATCCGACAGAGTACAACCTGTCTCAGGCGAGGTTGGATGCGCTCGCAGCCGCACAGGATGCACGCGACCTTGGCATACGCATCTATACCATCAGCGTGGGTGCCGAATCGGACACCGATCTGATGGAGCAGATCGCGGAGATCGGCGCCGGCGAATGGTACCATGCGGAGGGGTCCATTGCAGCGGTGTCGGCGCAGTTGAACGAGATCTTCCAGAACGTCGGCGGCAGGCGGTCAGTCGTGCTGATCCGATAAGGGTCGAATCGGCATCGTTGGCGTCAACGTTGGAGGCTGTTGCGGGTTCACTGTATGCGACGATGCGAAGGGAGAGAGCGGCCGGCGTCGGAAAGCGGCGCCGGCCGCCTTCGTCTCAGGACGCGACGGCGCCACTGTTCTCGATCCTTACTCTTTCCGAACGGGGGCCCCCGGCCGGGCACGCTTATCGGACAGCGGCGGAAGCACGGTTTTCACGGTACGACACTGACGAACCATTGGTTAGCGGACGATGTCGCGAATGTGCGTTAGAAAGAGCGGCTCGGCAGTCAATCCACCGAAGCAGCAGGGTAATCTATCCGAAAGAAGACTACGGAGACGACCACACTCAGGTGCTCGGTCTGCGTATCGGACGCAGTCTGTCAATGCGGGGAAGGGACGTCGCTTAAGGGGTCTGGGGGAACCATGGGCCGGAGTATCCGCGCGATTCTGTTCAACATGGACGAAGAGCAAACTTCGTCTTTGCGCGCGATATTGTTGAGTATCGACGGTCTTCACATTGTCGCCGAGGTGGATGATTCCGCGATGCTGGCGCCGGCGATGAGCCAGTTTGCGTGCGACCTGCTGGTTGTGCACCTGGACCCGTCGCCCGAGTCGGTGATCCTGTTTGCGGGGCAGGTGCTGAGCGAGCGACCGGACGTTGCGGCGCTGGCGATCTCGGAATGCAGTGAAGGCTCGGTCATCCTGGCCGCGCTGCGTGCCGGCCTGCGGGAGTACCTGACGAAGCCGGTACAACGGGAGGAACTCGAAGCGGCCATCGCTCGCAGCGTGCAGCAGACGGCCGGCCGGATCGAGCCCGGACACGTGATTGCGGTGATGAGCAGCGTTGGCGGCGCCGGTGGGACGACCGTGGCCGTGAACCTGGCGGTCGAGCTGGCCGCGATGCAGGCCGCCACGGACCGGCCGGTGGCGCTGGTGGATCTGGATTATCGTTTTGGACAGGTTGCGACGATGCTGGACATCCAGGCCCAATACGGCATTGCGGACCTCTGCGATACGCCGGAACAGCTCGATCCGCAGTTGATCAACAAGGCCATGGTCAAGCACGCCACCGGAGTCCACGTTCTGGCCAAGCCGAGTCAGCTCGCGCAGACGGAGTTGATTACCGCCGCGCATTGCGCCAGCGTGCTGACGAGCCTGCAGGACCTCTACGCATACGTTGTGGTGGACGGACCGACACGGTTCGATGTCGGCGCGAAATCCGTGCTGGATCTGGCCGAGTTCCAGATCATGGTGATGCAGCTCCTCGTGCCGAGCGTCCGCAACGTGCAGCGGATCCTGGAGGAGCTGGGCGCCAACGGGTTCAATCTCGATCGTGTGCACCTGGTGTGCAACCGGTTCACCAAGGAACTCGGCTGCCTCGAGAAGGAGCACGTGGAGAGCACGCTGAATCGCGAGATCTACGCGGCGCTGCCGGACGACTGGCGGACGGTCAGCACGGCCGTCAACATGGGGATGCCGCTCGCGCAATCCGTGCCAAAATCCAAGATTCGCCAGGCGTATACGGAAATGGCCGCCCTGATTCACGCTGCGCTCGGCGGTAACGACGAGGACGCGGGCGGACATGAACAGATCGCCAGCCGCAAGGGCGCTGGCCTGTTCAGCAAGATATTCAGCTAGGCGCGACCTTCCGGTCGCCTGCTGGCGCGTGTGCCGGCGTTGGTGATGGCGGCGTCGCGGGGAATGGGATCGGTTATTGGAAGTGTGGTCGCGCGGGCGGTCGCGTTCGCGGGAGGATCAGGACAGCATGTTTGGAAGCAGCAAGGGTACACCGATTCGGAAATTGCGACCCGTTCCAGGCACGCAACGCGCAGGGGATGCGCTGCGTTCAGAGGGGGCCGGCCGGCTACAGTCCTCCGCGCCGACAGGCGGCGCCGCGACCGGTGTGATGGACCGTCCCAAAGCTTCGGGGGAAAAGCTCGAACAGTATTACGAGATGAAGACCCGGATCCATCGCAAGCTGGTCGAGCAGCTCGATCTGGCGCATCTGAACGCCGATGATGATTCGATTCGGGCCCAGGTGCGAGAGGTGGTCACCGGCCTCTGCGAGCAGGAAAACGCGCTGCTGAACTACAATGAGCGGCTGCGCCTGATCAACGAGATCCTCGACGAGACGTTCGGCCTCGGGCCACTGGAGATCCTGTTGGCGGACCCGTCCATCAGCGATATTCTGGTGAATGGGCCGAAGAGCGTCTACGTCGAGCGCAAGGGGCGTTTGGAGAAGACGGACATCCAGTTCCGGGACAACTCGCACCTGATGCACGTGATCGACAAGATCGTCAGTGCGATCGGGCGACGGTGCGATGAAGTCAGTCCGATGGTGGATGCGCGTCTGCAGGATGGCTCGCGTGTCAACGCGATCATTCCGCCGCTGGCGATCGACGGTCCGAGCGTGTCGATCCGCCGCTTCGGCAAGGACCCGATCACCTGGGATGACTACCTGGGCTTCAAGTCGTGCACGCAGGAGATGGTCACGTTCCTGGAGGCGTGCGTCATCGGCCGGTTGAACATTCTTATTGTCGGCGGCACCGGCTCAGGCAAGACGACGCTGCTGAACAACCTGTCGAGCTTCATCCCCGTAACCGATCGCGTCGTAACCATCGAGGATGCGGCCGAACTCAGCCTGCGACAGCCGCATGTCGTGCGGCTCGAATCGCGTCCGGCAAACATCGAAGGCAAGGGCCGCATCTCCATTCGTGAGCTCCTGATCAACAGCTTGCGTATGCGCCCCGATCGCATCGTGGTCGGCGAGTGCCGTGGGCCCGAAACCCTGGATATGCTCCAGGCTATGAACACCGGCCACGATGGGTCGCTGACCACCATTCACGCGAATAACACGCGGGACGCGGTCCAGCGTGTCGAGACGATGGTCATGATGGCGGGCTTCGACCTGCCGCTAAAGCCCATCCGGCAGCAGTTTGCGTCGGCGATCGACCTGGTCGTCCAGGCGCAACGTCTGACCGGCGGGCCGCGCAAGATCGTGAGCGTGACCGAGGTGGGCGGGATGGAGGGCGATGTCATCACGATGCAGGATCTGTTCTCGTTCGAACAGGAGGGCATCGACAGCTCCGGCAAGGCGTACGGAAGCTTTGTCGCCACGGGCATTCGCCCGCAGTTCATCGATCGACTGAGGGCGGCCGGGGCCCACGTGGACGAAGGGATCTTCGAGCGGCGCGTCCTGTTGACGGACGACAAATGACGTGAAACCGATGCGGCCGATGGCGGCCATCGACGCCGATGGGGAGAGGAAGAAAGCGATGAGGTCAAGCGGGTCCGGAAAACCTAATGGGAGGGCAGCTGATGCTTGATACGACACTGGCTGCATCAAATGCCATCATCAATGCGGTGTTTATCGCGCTGCCGATGCTCGGATCGCTCCTGCTGGCGTTCGGCATCTATCAGGTCGTTATGGACCTGCGAAGCAGCAGCAAGCAGAAGGTGCTCGATCGTTTGCGGGATCGCGGGCGCAAGGGCGGCGGCAAGGAACGGGCCGTGCAGGAGAGCATCCTGCGCAAGCGAGCCCAGGAGTTGACTGCCGGCTCACTCGATACGTGGGTTTCCAAACTCAGCGTCGTGCCGAAGCTGCAGACGGTTCTCGACCAGGCGAATCTGCCCTGGTCGGCAACGAAGACGCTCGTCAACCTGTTTGCGCTGTCCTTGTTTACGATCGCCGGAGGCCTTGCGGCGCAATACAGCATCCTGACCGCGCTGGCGGCGGGGGGCGCGGTGTTCGCCTTGCCCCTGTTCTACTTCAGCCACAGGCGCAAGAAACGTCTCAAACGACTCGTCACGCAGTTGCCGGATTCCTTCGAGTTGATCGGCCAGGCGCTGCGCGCGGGCCATTCGCTGGCAAGCGGCATCCAACTCGCGAGCGAGCAACTGCCCGAGCCGATCGCGATGGAGTTCGGCCGTGTCTTCCACGAGCAGAACCTCGGAATCAAGATCGAGGACGCGATGAAGGGCATGGCCGATCGATGCGGTCAGATGGACGTGAATTTCTTCGTGACCGCCGTCTTGATCCAGCGTCAGACCGGTGGCGACCTCGCCGAGGTCCTCGACAAGATGGGCGTGGTCATCCGCGATCGAATCCAGCTCATGGGTACCGTTCAGGCTCTCACGGCCGAAGGGCGTCTTTCGGGGTGGGTGCTGCTGGCGCTGCCCGTCGTCGTGTTTATCGTCCTGTTGCAGATGAACTACGAATATGCCAGCACGCTGCTGCATGATCCCAGCGGGCGGATGCTTCTGTTCGCCGCCGGCGGTATGCAGTTGATGGGACTGGCGATGATCAAGAAGATTGTGAATATCAAGGTGTAAGGAGCGCCACAATGTCCATGATGATAGTCATCGCCGTCATGATTGTCGTGAGCGTAGCGATGATCGTCTACGCGCTTCTGCCCAACCGCAAGGAGCAAGATGCGACACTCTTGCGGCGGATGTCCGGACGGTCCGACAACGCGGAGGCATCGTCCTTCCGTGCGCCGGCACGGGAATCGACGACCGAGCGGGTCATGAAGAAGTTCGCACCGCTGGCCGTCAAGCCGGTCATGCCCAAGAGCGACGAAGACATGTCGCGGCTGCGCGTGCGGCTGGCCACGGCCGGCATCCGGCGCGAGAACGCCCCGATGATGTTCCTCGCCAGCAAGACGATGCTCGGCATTGCGATGACGGCCCTGACGTTGGTATTCACCTGGTCGAGCGGGCAGGACACGACGCACGTCCTGGGCCTGACCGCGTTCCTGGGCGCGATCGGGTTCCTGCTGCCGGACGTGTGGCTTTGGATGGGGACGAAACAGCGGTCGGAGAAGGTTCGCAACGGCCTGCCGGACTCCCTGGATCTGATGGTCATTTCCGTCGAAGCCGGTCTGGGCCTTGACGCCGCCATTCAGCGCGTGGGCGAGGAGATGCGGACGGCTCATCCCGAACTCAGCGAAGAGATGGTAATTGCGACATTGGAAACCCAAATGGGCGTTCCGCGCAGCGAGGCCTTGCACAACATGGCCGCCCGAACGGGTCTGTCCGAAATGAAGGCCCTGGTGGCGGTTATCAGTCAAGCCGAGAAGTTCGGCACGAGTGTCGCAAAGGCTCTTCGCAACCAGGCCGACTCCATGCGGGTCAAGCGGCGGCTGAAAGCGGAGGAACGGGCTCAGAAAACCACTGTTAAGCTCATGCTGCCACTGGTGTTGTTCATCTTTCCGGCGATTTTCGTCGTGCTGCTAGGACCGGCCATGCTGCAGATCTACCGTATGTTCGTGAAGGGGGCGATCTGACGACAGCAGCGCGGATCCGCGTTTTCTTGGCTGCGGAGGCCGGGATTACCGGAAAATCTATTTCACTGCTTGCGAAGCCCGCCTTCGGATTTGGCCGATAAGTTCCTCGAATGGCGCGAACGCGCGCGGATTCCAGGAGGGATCCGCGGTCCGTCCGTAGTCCGCTTGCAACGAGAGGAGTTCATCATGTCGAAACACACAGGTTCGCCTGTGGTACGAGATGTACATGTCCGATGGGGCACGCGCCTGGGGTTTGTGGCGGTTGCCACGCTGGCCATGGTGGCCTGCGAAGGGCCGGCAGAGCGTCTGAATGCCCCGCCGCAGGGCTGGTCCAGCCGGCAGTCGGACCTTCATCAGCACTACACGTACATGCTTGACAACACGCTGCTG
>JAFGKA010000305.1 GCA_016928855.1 Phycisphaerae bacterium | reverse complement strand
GTCCGAGGCGGAGAACGTCAACGCCATCCAGACGGTGCGGCGCAACGCGCAGCACCTGCTGAGAATCCTGAACGACATTCTCGATCTCTCGAAGGTCGAGGCAGGCAAGCTCGAAATCGAACGTCTGCCCTGCTCGCCGTTCCAAGTGCTCAATGAGGCCGTGTCGGTGATGCGCGTGCGTGCCGAGGCGAAGGGCCTGACGCTGAACCTCGAGTACCTCGGGTCGATTCCGGAGCAGATCGTCACCGACTCGACGCGCTTGCAGCAGATCCTCTTCAATCTGATCGGCAACGCGCTCAAGTTCACCGAGAGCGGTGGCGTTCGCGTCGTTACCCGTTTTCTGGCATCCTCGCCGACACCCGCCGCCGAGCCCGACTACGAAGCCCACGGGGCGTTCCTGCAGTTCGACGTGATCGATACGGGAATCGGGATGACGCCCGCGCAGCTCGATCAGGTCTTCGATCCCTTCATGCAGGCTGATTCCTCGACGACGCGGCGATTCGGTGGCACGGGTCTGGGCCTGGCGATCAGCCGACGGCTCGCCGAGTTGCTCGGTGGAACCATTGCCGTTGAGAGCTGTCTCGGCGAGGGCAGTTGCTTCCGTTGCATTATCGCGACCGGGCCGCTCGATGGCATCCGGATGGTTGACAACCCGTCGAAGGCGGCACTGATCGTGCCCGAGGACACGCCGCCGAGCGCGGATGTCGGCACGCTCGATTGCCGCATCCTGCTCGCCGAAGACGGCCAGGATAATCAACGCCTGATCTCGTTCGTGCTGAAGAAAGCCGGTGCCGAGGTCACCGTCGTCGAGAACGGCGAGGCCGCCATGAACGCGGCGCTGACCGCATGCGAGCAGGGCCGCGCCTTCGACGTCATCCTCATGGACATGCAGATGCCCGTTCTCGACGGCTATGAAGCGACGAGCCTTCTGCGGCGCAAGGGCTACGCCGGGCCGATCATCGCGCTGACCGCCCACGCCATGGCCTCCGACCGCCGGAAATGCCTCGACGCCGGCTGCGATGACTACGCCGTCAAACCGATCGATCGAAAGCAGCTCTTCGAGATGATCAACCGCTATACCAAGGCCGAACACCCCGCGGCCACCGACGTGTAACCCCCCGATTCCTCGTGCACGATTCAGACTACCGACTATCCCACGGCAACGCGAACGTCGTCTCCGTCAGAAACCGGCACTAGGGCGGCCCAGCCCGTGGCCAAGCCGTTTTCCTTGAATTCTGATGATGCCGTCATCAGAATTCGAGCGAAAACCGTGCCTTCCGGATTCGTCTCCGTGTTATCGGACACCGGATCAGGCCGAATGCCGCCAGCCCGTAGGCGCAATCGGTGGGAGTGTGAGGTATCCTGGCGCCGTGGATCCTTATCCAGCCATTGTGGGTGGTTATGCCCGGTTTCGGGAGTGGCAGTTGGCGCGGGTGCATGCGGATCCGGTCGGCGTGCAGGGGCGGGTTCTGCGCTCGCTGCTGCGGCGGGCGGCGCGGACGGCTTGGGGGCGGGAGTTCGATTTCGGCTCGATCCGGTCGGTGGCCGAGTATCAGCGGCGGGTGCCGATTCAGAATTACGCGGCGATGCGGGACTGGTGGCAGCGATGCTTCGATGGCGAGGCGGACGTTACCTGGCCGGGGCGCCCCCGGTTCTTCGCGCAGACCTCCGGCACGACCGCCGGCGACAAGTATGTTCCCGTCACGCCCTCGCTGCTGCGTTCGCATGCGAAGGCGGCGGCGGATGTGCTCGTGGTGTACGCGCGGCGCGGCCGCGAGCGCCTGCGGCGGGTGCTGGGCGGGCGGTTCCTGTGCCTCTCCGGCCCGACGACGTTCGAACGGCGCGGGGCGGTCCGGATCGGCGACATGAGCGGCATCGCCGCGGGCCGGGTACGTTGGCCGCTGACCCGGCGATACAGCCCCGGGCGCGACCTCGCGGCGATCGCCGACTGGGAGATCAAGATCCAGCGAATCGCCGAGCGCGTCGCGCGAGAGAACATCACGTTTCTGACCGGGCTGCCGAGCTGGGTGAAGGTGCTGCTTGACCAAGTGGTCCGCGCCACTGGCGGTTCGTCGCCCGAGACCATCGCGGCGATCTGGCCGAACCTGACGCTCTTCGCGCACGGCGGCATGTTCTTCGAACCGTATCGGCCGGTCTTCGACACCTACTTCGCCGGGCTCGACGTGGACTACCTCGATGTCTATTCGGCCAGCGAGGCCTCGATCGGCGTGCAATCCGATCCGGGCGACCCGGCGATGCTGATGGGGCTCGACCACAGCATCTTCTACGAGTTCGTGCCGCTGGCCGACTGGGGACAGCCCGACCCGCCGCGGCTGACGATCGCCGACGTCGAGGTGGGCGTTCCGTACGTCATCCTGGTGACGACGCCGGCGGGGCTGTGGAGCTACGACCTCGGCGACGTCGTGCGATTCACGAGTCTGCGACCGGTCAAGCTGCGGATCGCCGGTCGGCATCGGCTGTTCATCAACGCGTTCGGCGAGAACATCATCAGCGAGTATGTCGAGGCAGCGGTGGCCCATGCCTGCGCCGAGACCGGCGCCCGGGTGCATGAGTACACCGCCGCGCCACGGTACGCTGACGCGACCCGACCGCTGCCCGCCCACGAGTACGTGATCGAGTTCGCCGCGCCGCCGGCCGATGTCGAGGCATTCCGCCGCGCGATCGACGCGACGTTGTGTGCCTGCAGCCAGGACTACGCGATCAAGCGCCGCGGCAACGTCGCGATGGGGTGCGTGGAGATCACGCTGGTGCCCAAGGGTACGTTCTACGCCTGGATGAAGCAGCGGAACATGCTCGGCGGCCAGCACAAGGTGCCGCGCTGTGCCAACGATCGAGCCCATGTGGATGCGCTGCGCAAGGTTGCTGGGCTCGATGTTGCGCGCGACGAGGCGGCGCATCGTTGAGTTGTGATAGGGAGTGGGATTCTGTCGCCCCGCTGGGGCTTGTTCGTCATGATGGCACCGTTTCCAGGGGCTTACGCCCCTGGCTACATACCGCCGCCCCTTCGGGGCTGGCACGTGTCACCGGCACTTGTTTCACGGCACGTCAAACACGTACTCGGGCAGGCACTGGCAGGCAAGCTGCCAGTGGCACCCATTTTCATGGCGGGTGGCGCGTGCGCGGGGCTATTCGCGGTCAGTGGGAGAAGTCGGCAGCGACACGAGCGTTGAAGCGTTCGACCAGGGCCGGCAGGTCAGTGCCGGTGATGCAGCCACCCTTGACGACCGTTCGCCCGGCTACGATCAGTCGATCGACGCGCGGGGCGTGGCAGAGCATCAGCGCCGCCAGCGGATCCTGCGCGATCGCGCCGGCGAAGGCCACGTCGTCCGCGCGGAACAACGCGAGGTCCGCCGCGCTGCCGACCTCGATGTTGCCCAGCGCTGGCCGGTTCAGCACCGCCGCGCCGCCGAGTGTGACCAGCCGGAACGCTTCGACGACACGCAATGCCTCGGCCCCGCCGCTGACTCGCTGGAGCAGCAGCGCCTGGCGGGCCTCGGCGAGCAGGTGGCCACCATCGTTGCTGCTCGAGCCATCGACGCCGATGCCCACCTTGACGCCGCGGTCGAGCATTCGGCGGATCGGCGCGATGCCGCTGCCGAGCCGCATGTTCGAGCACGGGCAATGCGCCACGCCGGTCCGCGTCTCGGCGAATCGGTCGATCTCCGCGTCGGACAGGTGCACGCAGTGCGCGAGGTACACATCCGGCCCGAGCCAACCGGCGTCGTCGAGAAACCCGATCGGCCGCACGCCGAAACGTTCGAGGCAGTAGCGCTGTTCGTCGAGCGTCTCGGCCGCGTGCGTATGCAGCAGCAACCCGCGCTCGCGGCCCAGCGCCGCCGTGTCGCGGAGCAACTCGCGGCTGACCGAGAACGGCGCGCACGGCGCCAGGTCGATCCGCCGCATCGACAGCGGTGACGGGTCGTGGAACTGCTCGACCACGCGCAGCGAGTCCGCCAGGATCGCGTCTTCGTCCTCGACGCAGGCATCCGGCGGCAGACCGCCCTTCGACTGGCCGACGCTCATACTGCCGCGACAGGCGTGGATGCGGATGCCGAGTTCCGCCGCGGCCTCGAGCACGGCTTCGAGCCGGACATCGCTGCCTTGTGGGAAAAGGTACGCGTGGTCGCTGGTCGTCGTCGCGCCCGAGAGCATCAGCTCGGCCAGGCTGATCATCGCCGCATCGCGCATGGCGTCGAACGAAACATGCTGCCAGCGCTGATAGAGCTGCGTGAGCCACTCGAACAGCGGTGCGTCCTGGACGGCCTTGAGCCCGCGGGTCAGTGACTGGAACAGGTGGTGGTGGGTGTTGACAAGCCCGGGGACGACCAGATGCCGGCTCGCGTCGATCACCTCGCCGAGCTGGCCGTCGGGGCCTGCCGCAAGCCCGGCGGCGCCGGCCGGCCCGATCGCCCGGATCAAGCCGTCGGCAATCGTGATCGACTGATCCGCCAGCACAACCGCCCGCCCCTCACGCCAACAGACAACGGTCGCATGTTCAATCCGCAGCGTCATGGCCCCCATTCTATTGCCGTTCATCCCCCGTACCCAGCTCGAACACCGCCAGCAGCGGGCGGTGGTCGGAGGCGATGGGTTCGGGGATGACGCGGGATTCGATCGGTTTGAGGCCTCTGGCGCCGTTGTGGAGGATGTAATCGATTCGTCGCACGGGCTCATCGGCTGGGAACGTCAGTCCTTCGGTCGGGTCAGCCGTCTGGGCGTCGTGCAGGAAGGCTGTCGCCGCTGCGAGCACGCGACTGTCCGGCAGCGCGTTGAAGTCGCCGGCGACGATGACGGGCAGGCCGTCCCAATAGGTCATCATCTCTCTCAACAGCTCGACCGAGTCCATCCGTTCCTGGTCGTCGCCGTGATAAGAGAGGTGTGTGGCGCAAAACACCAGCGGCTTGCCGGCGACGCGCACGCGGACTTCGAGCAGGCCGCGCTGCTCGTCAGGCCGCGATTGGGGCAGGAAGTGGTTCTTGTGCGATTCGACGGGGTAGCGGCTCAGAATGGCGTTGCCGTAGTCGCCGCCCTGATAGACGATGTTCCGCTCGAAGACGGCATGCATGCCGGTCAGCTTCGCCAGTTCGGCCGGCTGGTCCACCCGGTTGGTACGGGCCACGCCGCGATCGACCTCCTGCAGCGCGACGAGGTCGGCCTCGCTCCGGCGGATCACGTCGGCGATGCGTTCGAGGTCGATCTTCCCATCCATGCCCTCGCCATGGTGAATGTTGTAGCAGAGCACGCGGACGCTCGCCGGCCTGGCCGAGGCACAGCCGGCCAGCCCCGCCGCCATCGCTGTCAGAACCAGCCCGAATCCAACCCAACTCCCGATGCGTCTCATGGCAGTCTCCCGTCTCTGTCTCGCGGACCGGCCGCGCCGGCGCTTCCGCCGAGGATCACGGCCCACACACGTCGGCTATTGAAAGCGAAGGGGGGTGCTCCTGTCCAACGCAGGATGGAACGGGAGCCGTCCCAGGCACACCACGCGGTCGCCGGCATGCGGAGAGGCTTCCAGCCACCGCGGCATCAGAGAAGCTCGGGGTCCGCGGGCAAACCCATTGCCTCAGTCAGCTTCTCTGCCGAACTGAACTGATGCATGAACCCCCGTACCTGCAGCAGGGCCTGGTTGAGCTGTTGTGCTACGTCAGGGCGCTCGAGCGCAAGCAGATCGTCCATATTCTCAGACGCCTCGACCACCGCTTCATCGCTTTCGAGGTCATCGATATCCGGCGAGCGGACCTGGAACATCGACTCGAGTATCAAATCGATCGCTTCGTCGAGTCGAGGGTGCGGCGTGACTTGGGTCGCGAAACACCATTGCCGCACGCCGTCGAGGAACCGGCTGCGCACGTCTTCGGCTATCTCTTCCATCGCGGCGTCGATATCCTCGTCGTCTTCTTCTACGTTCTCGGCCTCGTTCGCGTCCTCATCATCATAGGGCCCCAACAGGGGGCTGCCGACGAGGAAATCGATGTTGTTGCGGGCCAGGAAGTCGTCCAGGGAGCAGCCGATCAGCCGTTTCCGAAGATCCTCCATCTCGCCCACGTAGCGGAGCTTACCGTCGTCCGTGCCGAAGTCGCCCAAGTCCGCGTCCCGCCAATCGGACGGGTTGCCCAGCATCGCCACCCACCGCTCATGCCGCGGTGGCAGTCGGAAGCCGTTCTGCTTGGAGAAGCGGATGGCCCCGAGCACGAGTCGCCGGGCGATCGCCGGGTCGATGCGCTCGATGTCCATATTGGCTCGCATGCGCTCGATTGAATCGTTGAAGTCCTCGCGAATGACATTCAATCGCCCGAAACAGTCCTTCAGGCCGATGCACCAGAGATCGACGAGAAACGCGCCGATCGAGAGCGATCCGTTGGGCAGGCGTTTGAGAACCTGAATGGACGCGAGCCCTTCGTCCTTCCAGCCTGTATTGATGTAACAGGCGACCACCTCGGCTGAGCCCGCCGCCAGCAAGCGGTAAGGGCTGCCGGCCTGCGCCCGCCGGATCGCGGCCTTCTTTTCCTTGCGTTTCTGGCGTTGGCGGTCCTTGCGACGTGCGTTGTTGCCCATGTCAGACCTCCTGTCGGACTGCCTGATATTGTAGCTTCGGCGGATTCCGCGCCAAGCACCCCGGACGATGCGGCAAGGCATTGCCGTGGCAGGCGCCGTTGGGCGATCAACCGGTCAGCCAGGCCACCAACGTCCGCAGCGGGTCCGTCGCGCCGTAGAAGAATGGGTGGATCCAAGGGGCGACAATGAGGAAGGCGATGTTCGACCCCGCGACGATGTCGAACGGGATCGAGCCGCGCGGGAATCGCCAGAGGGCGACATACCGCCAGAGGCCCGGCAGCGGACCGCGGTTTGGCGGCGGGGACCCCTTCGCCTTTGCCTCCAGCGCCGCGCGCGTGTAGACGATCCGGCGCAGGACGGTCAGCGCCGGCAGCGTGGCCTGCGACCAGAGCAGCGTCGGAATGTGGCAGAGCCCCGTGGTGATGAGCATAGCGACGCATCGCTCGCCGCGGAGCCACCAGCCGACGGAACAGTCGTCGATGATCTCCTCGGCCCGCGCCTTGACGTAGCTGATCATGAACGTGTTGGCCATCGCCACGACCGCCAGCACGGTGTACGTCAGGTTGCCGATCCACGCGAAATGGGCCACGCATGCCAGGTAGATCGCGATGTCGCTGAACCGATCGAGCGTCGAGTCGAGAACCGCGCCGAAGGACGAACTCATCCCGCCGAGCCGGGCGACCGCGCCGTCGAGCATATCGAACGCACACGCCACGAAGAGCCAGATAAATGCCGCAACCGGCCACCAGCTTGAGGCGGTCTCCGCGCCGGCGTGCGCCTCCCACGGCGCCCGGTAGCTTGCCCCGAACGCCAGGCAAACAGCCGAGAACACCGTCACCACGAAGCCGGCGAACGTCAGGCGGTTCGGCGTCGCCCCAAGCCGGATCAGCCGGCCGGCAAGCTGGTCCCGCCAGCGCACGAACGCCATGCCAATGGCGTGGGTCGTGCCCACTCGGTTGCCGCTGGCGTACAGGGATGCGAAATCTTTGCGATCGCTCATCGGGCGATGGCGCCTGCGATGAATTGCTCGACGCAGTCACGGGCCTGATCGTCAGGCATCTGCCTGGGCGGATGCTTCATCAGATAGGCCGACACGGATTCCAGCGGGCCGCCCTGGCCGCGCTCGCGGGCGACCTGGCAGCAGCGGATGGCATCGATCCCGACGCCGGCCGAGTTCGGCGAATCCTCGACGCTGAGCCGCAGTTCAAGGTTCATCGGCACGCCGCCGAAACCGCGCCCTTCGATGCGGAGGAAGCAGACCTTATTGTCCTTCTGCCACGGGACGTAGTCGGACGGCCCGATATGCACGCAGTCGTCGGGCAGCGGCACCTCGAACTGTGACTGGACCGCCTCGGTCTTGGAGATCTTCTTGCTGCCGAGGCGCTTGCGGTTGAGCATGTTGAGGAAATCGGTGTTGCCGCCGGTGTTGAGCTGGTAGGTCGCGTCGAT
>JAFGKA010000304.1 GCA_016928855.1 Phycisphaerae bacterium | reverse complement strand
CGGATGCATCGTCGCGGACGCCCCGACCGACACGATCCTGGCCGACGCCGACCTCATGACCGCGCACGGGATGGAAGTCCCGCACTCGCTGCAATGCTGTCACGACCACGCGGTGCAAGGCGGTCACGCGCACGCACCGGCTGACCACACCGTGCGCGACTCGTGATGCACGAGCAGGACAAACGTTTTGTGACGGCTCGGCCGGATCTGTCCATACCCCAACGCTGCAAGAAGAATAACCACGAAGGGCCCGAAGGACACGAAGAAGACTGGAGATCGGACGAGGGACCGAAGAATCCATTTATCTGGCCCCAGGTTCCGTCTTTTTGCGTGAACTGGATCGTCACAAATCCCATTCTTCGTGCTCTTCGTGTGCTTCGTGGTGGTGTCGTCTTGTGCAACTGGGGGGTATACTGGTCGCGTGTGAATCGGTTCGCGTTCGTTTCCCGATCCAGCCATCGGCTCTTGATGAGGGTGCGCTACGCATGCATGCCAACACAACACTGCTTTCGCTCTTTTCGCTCGCGCTCGTCGCCGCCACATTTTCGACCCCGTCGGCTGGACAAGCAACCACCGAGCCAAAGCAGCCGAACGTCGTCCTCATTGTCTCCGACGATCAGGGCTTCGGCGATCTGGGCTGCTACGGCAGCTCGGTCATCCGCACGCCGCACCTCGACCGGCTCGCCCGCGATGGTGTGCGGCTGACGAACTTCTACGTCACGTCACCGGCATGCACGCCTTCTCGGGGCAGCCTGCTGACCGGCCGCTATCCGCAGCGAAACGGCACGGTCGAGCTGTTCCGCAACAAGGCGGTAGACCTCGGCTATCTCTACGACGAAACCGAATACGCGACCTCGGCTGAGCGCGTGCTCGGCATGGACGAACGCGAGGTGCTGCTGCCGACGATTCTCGGTAAGGCCGGCTATACCAGCGGTATCTTCGGCAAATGGGACCTCGGCCAGTTGAAACGATTTCTGCCGCTGCAACGCGGGTTCGACGACTTCTACGGCTTTGTCAACACCGGCATCGACTACTACACGCACGAGCGCTACGGCATCGCGTCGATGTATCGCGACAACAGCCCGACCGTTGAAGACAAAGGCACGTACGCCACCGATCTGTTCCGGCGCGAGGCGGTGCGGTTCCTGAAGGCGAATCGGGCACGCCCGTTCTTTCTTTACGCACCGTTCAACGCGCCGCATTCGGCGTCAAGCCTCGATCCGCGCATCCGCGGCTCGGCCCAGGCGCCGGACGTCTGCAAGAAGCTGTACCCCGACCTGAAAACGCGCTACGTCACCCGCGAGATTGAGGGCGAAATGGTCGAGGTCCCCGACGCCCAGACCCGCCGGCTCGAATACCTCGCGGCAACAACGTGTATGGACGACGCGATCGGCGAGTTGCTCACGATCCTCGACGAGTCGGGCCTCGCGACGAACACGCTCATCATCTTCCTGTCGGACAACGGTGGCGCGTCGGCGGCCGACAACGGACCGCTGCGGGGCGGCAAGGGCAATGTCTTCGACGGCGGCGTGCGCGTTCCGTGCATCGTCCGCTGGCCGGGCCGCGTGCCGGCGGGCAGCGTCTGCGACGAGTTTCTCTCGGCGCTCGAGATCGTGCCGACTATCGCCGCGGCCGCGCGCGTCGCCCTGCCGGCGGGCGTCACGATGGACGGCTTCGACATGCTCGACGTGCTGGCCGGCAAGGCCACCACCGCGCGTGATGAGATGTTCTGGGAGTTCCGCAAGGAACAGGCCGCTCGCGTCGGCAATTGGAAGTGGGTCAGCTCGGCCAAGGGCTCGGGGCTGTTCGACCTGTCGGCCGACATTGGCGAGAAGAACGACCTGTCGGCGAGCCGGCCCGAGGTGCTCGCCCGGGTCAAGGCCCGCTTCGCCGCGTGGCAGGAGGCGATGCGCCAAGCCGAGCCCCGCGGCCCGTTCCGCGACTATTGAGGACCTCATGCCGGAACCGGGCTGGCTTTGGAACAGATAGGGGGCAGCGGCTGCCCTGCCCGCGACGTCCGGTATCTGCAGCCTTCCCCTGGCGACATCATTTCGATACAACGCGGGAATATCGAACGGAGTCCTGCGTAGATTCACGCGGAGGACGGACAATCGGTGTCTCGTCCGACATCGGAGCGGTATGGAACACGAGAAGGCGGAAGCTGCAGCCGGGCAACTGCTTGAGGCCGTCGGTCGCGAGGCGTTCGCGTACGCATGGCAGCTTCTGCGCCACCGGGAGGATGCCCTCGATGCCGTCCAGGCAGCCATGGTGGCCACTTGGCGGCATCGGAACCGGCTGCGAGCGGAGCGAAACAGCCGTGGGTGGTTCTATCGCGTGTTGCGGAACCAGTGCCTCGACCGGCTGCGCGCCCGTGCAGCACATCCGGCCGCGGCGCTCGACACGGACTTGGCCGATCGCGCGGCACGCGAGCCGATTGACGATGTCGTCGGCCACGAATCGATCGAACGGCTCCGCCTGGCGTTCGAGACGCTGCCCGATCCGATGCGTGAGATCCTTCTGTTGCGGGATTTTCACGACCTCGCGTACGCCGAGATTGCCGAGGCACTCGAGGTTCCCGTCGGCACGGTGATGTCGCGGCTGCACCGGGCTCGGGCCCTGTTACGGGAGCGCCTGTTGGCGAACGAGTGAGAATATGCCCTCTTGCGAATCCATACAGGCCAGGCTTTCCGCGCATCTGGATCAGGAATTGACCCAGCAGGAGCACCAGCGCATCGACGTGCATCTGCGGGAGTGTCCGACCTGCCGGGCGTTGTACGACGATCTCGCCCGCCAGCGAGCCTGCATCAAGAAGCTACCGTTTCCTCAACCTTCAGACCAGGAATGGAGGATCCTCATGACCAAAATGGGAATCCAGGGACCGCGGGCCCTCGGCTGGCTCCTGTGGATCGGCGGCGCCGTGGTGCTCGCCGGGTACGCCCTCTTCGAATTCGCAACGGACCCGGGCATCGACGCCGTCCAGCGCGTGACCGTTCTGGCGGTCTTGCTCGGCATGGTGCTGGTCTTCCTGACCGTGTTCGGCGAGCGACTGGCCGGCTTGAAACACGACAAGTATAAGGATATCGAGAAGTGAACAGCATGATGATCGTTACGACACCGGATGTTCCTGGCTATCGCATCACGAACGTGCTGGGCCTTGCGCGCGGCAACACCGTCCGTGCCCGACACATCGGCAAGGATATCCTCGCGCTGTTCCGCAATATCGTGGGGGGCGAGGTGGCCGAATACACGAAGCTGATGGCCGAAAGCCGCGAGCAGTCGCTTGATCGGATGGCCGACGAGGCTCGGAGCCTCGGCGGCAACGCAGTCGTCAACGTGCGAATGACGACGTCGATGATCCAGGCGGGCGCGGCGGAGCTGTTGGTGTACGGCACCGCCGTGGTCATCGAACCGGAGCCGGCAACGTGAGGCATCGCGTGGCGTTCACGCTGATCGAGCTGCTCGTCGTCGTGGCGATTCTGGCGCTACTGCTGGCGATTCTGCTGCCGTCGCTCTCGCATGCCCGAGCCGCTTCGACGCGGACGGCGTGTGCCTCCGGTCTGCGGCAGATCGGCATCGCGATCCACGCCTATGCGATGGAGGACCAGGGTCGCATCCCCTGCGGGCCGGACAGGCCGCTGCCTTATTTCCCGCCGCGCCGGTGGCACGAATGGGCCAGCAACCAGGTGTGGGCCGGGCATGCGGACCCTGCCGAGCGTTTTCCGAACGGCCTGGGCCTCCTGCTGGCCGGCACGCTGACGATGCCGAACGTGTTGTTCTGTCCGGCGGACGATTCGACTGACCCGGTCGAGGAACTCGCGAAGATCCGGGCACGCGGACCGCAGGATGCCTATTGCTCGTACCTGTACCGCCAGCTTGACGAGACGACGTGCGGCAGGCTCGACAAGCTCGGAAAGAACGCGCTCGGCCTGCCTGCCGAAGCGCTGGCGCTCGACGCCAACAGCCTCGGCTTCTCACGGCGGACGAACCACAGGGGCCGTTGGGTCAACATCCTCTACCGCGACAGCCACGTCGCGCCGTTTCGCAACGAGGACGACATCTTCACGCTGCGCGCCCAGGACTACGCGAGCTTCCCGGTCTCGGTCGATCGCCGCCTCGACACGATCGTCTGCACCGCCGACTACGCCGCCCGTGCAAACCCCAAGGACGCGCCAGCGTTGCCGTAGACCGCAATACGATTGGGAATCGGAAGCTAAAGGATGGACAGAAGACGCGATCCTACAAACTCCTTCTTCGTGTTCTCGCGTCTTGCCCTGTTCCGCCGATCGCCAGTCCATATTGCTCACCATCGACTGATAGAGTGCAGAACAGTATCGATTCGCAGCACGACGCCTCGCAATCAAGTGATCGATTCAAGCTTAACCAGAGGAGTAACCAGCGAAACTTGAACTGCAGATCCGCGCCCATTACCCTGGTGCGAGCGTGGTTCGCGTCTTGTGATCCGAGGCGCCTGTATTCGTAGGCTTCGATTCGATGGGGGGGTCGTTGTTCTTGATCCTGTGGCTGCTCACTGCCGGCTTTGTTGTGCTTGCACTCGTTCGGCGTGCGACGGCGCGATGGGAGGCGTCGCATGGCTCGACGTGCGGACGGTGCGACTATTCGGCTCGCGGCCTAACCACCTTCGTTTGTCCTGAATGCGGAGGCGATCTCCGCGAAGTCGGCATTCTCCCGAGCGAAATGCGCGGAGGGTTTGGCACGCCGTCGCACCTGTCTCGCAAGCTCATGACCTGGACCGTCGTGCTAGCTGTGTTCGGCTTCATCTTCACGTCCATGGTGGGGGAGTATTGCCTCCCGGCAGTCACATCGGCCTCCGAGGATTACCGCTTGGCTGGCCCCCCATCCAGCCAATACCGACATGTAAACTTTCACAGTTATAGCTATCAGCTGCATTGGCCCTTCGGGCAACCTGCGCGATCACATATTGCGGACAAGCTGGACATCGTCTTGGCGGCCAATAACGGGAAGACGCTCGGTCACCGCTGCCACCTACTGTCAAGCGGTAGCCGAAGGCGACGTTTCGGCAACCGCCGTTACAGCCTTTCCGACACAAGCCGGCCCCACGCCACGCCTATGTTGCCAAAGGTGTCCTGCGACGGCGCTCGTGCGTGCGATCAGATTGTCCGCAACCTGGCCTGACACTCGCTCTGAACATGTCGGTCTATTCAGCGCTCGGCATCGAGGTAGTCGTTGGCTGCAAAGCCAGAATTCGCGCCCGCTTAAGCTCCCCCCAGCGCCTGTGACGACTGGACCATCCTCTCCCTGGGCGTCGAGGACTCGTGCGCATTCCGGAAAATTTGGCCACAGTTTTGCAGTGTTGGGGTTTACGCGT
Organism: Phycisphaerae bacterium; assembly: GCA_016928855.1. Lineage (GTDB taxonomy): Bacteria > Planctomycetota > Phycisphaerae > UBA1845 > PWPN01 > JAFGKA01. Next base: position 6,695 of record JAFGKA010000304.1, on the reverse strand, counting down.
CCGGCGCGCGCGGATACACTCCGTCCGTCATGTGGCCTGAGACGATAGACACGCAAGAACAACTGGACGAGACTCTCTCGCGACCCACGCCCGAGGTCTGCGACGCTATCGCCGGCCTCGACGGGGATCTCCTGCTGCTCGGTGTCGGGGGCAAGATGGGTCCGACGATCGCGCGGCTCGCCCGCCGTGCGATCGAAGAGGCTGGAATCGACAAACGGGTGATTGGCGTCTCGCGGTTCTCCGACGCCGGTCTGCGATCTCAGCTTGACGGAATCGGCGTGGAGACGATCGCGTGCGATTTGCTGGAACCTGGAACGCTCGATGCCTTGCCGGATGTGGGCAATGTGGTGTACCTGGCCGGTATGAAGTTTGGCACGACGGGCGCCGAGGCGATGACGTGGGCGATGAACGTCCATCTGCCCGGGCTTGTGGCTCAGCGCTATCGCGATGCGCGAATTGTGGCCCTGTCGACCGGAAACGTGTATCCATTCACGCCCGTTTCCAGTGGGGGTCCGACCGAGGCGCATCCGGTCGCGCCGATCGGCGAATACGCCCAGTCGTGCCTCGGGCGTGAACGTCTGTTTCAATACGGTTCCGAGCGGTTTGGCACGTCCGTTGTGCTGATTCGGCTGAACTACGCCATCGACCTTCGGTATGGCGTGCTGCTGGATGTCGCCCAGCGCGTGTATGTCGGTACACCGATCGACCTGCGCATGGGATACGTCAACCTGATCTGGCAGCACGATGCGAATGCGGCCATCCTCCGTGCCTTTGCGTTGTGCGCACAGCCGCCGGCCATCCTGAATCTCACGGGCCTCGATACGGTGTCGGTGCGCGACCTGGCGCACCATTTCGGAAGGTGCTTCGGCGTCGAGCCGGCCTTCGAGGGCGAGGAAGCCGAGACGGCACTGCTCAGCAACGCCGCGAAGTATGGATCTCTCTTCGGGCCGCCGACCGTGCCGCTCGAACAGATGATCGAGTGGGTGGCCCACTGGGTCCGGATTGGTGGCCCCACGCTTGGCAAGCCGACGCATTTCGACGCGCGGGATGGGAAGTTCTGAACCCCGGCGTATCGTCGGGGACCCGTCAGGAGAAGACACCGACATGCCGATGACGATCACTGAGGTTCACGCGGTCTTGAAGCGGGGCTTGGTCATCCCGGCCCACCCACTGGCGCTGACCGCGGCACGACGGCTCGATGAGCGGCGCCAGCGCGCGTTGAGTCGTTACTATCTCGCGGCCGGCTCGGGCGGTCTGGCGATCGGCGTGCATACCACACAGTTTGCGATCCGTGATCCGAAGATCGGTCTGTACCGGCCGGTGCTTGAACTGGGCATGGAGGTTATCCGCGAACAGCCGACCCGTGACGGTGTCCCCGTGCTCGGTATCGCCGGCGTGTGCGGTCGCACGGAACAGGCGGTCTCCGAGGCTCGCCTCGCGGCGGAATTCGGCTACCACGCGGGCTTGCTCAGCCTCGGCGCGATGGCGGCCGAGGGCGACGACGCCCTGATCGCCCACTGCCAAACCATCGCCGAGGTGATCCCGCTCGTCGGGTTCTATCTTCAGCCGTCGGTCGGCGGGCGGGTGCTCGGCTTCGACTTCTGGAGGCGGTTCGCCGACATCGACAACGTCGTGGCGATCAAGATCGCGCCATTCAACCGGTATCAGACGCTCGACGTCGTCAGAGCAGTTGCCGAGACCGGGCGTGCCCGCGAGATTGCCCTCTACACCGGAAACGATGACAACATCGTCGTCGATCTGTTGACCCGCTACCGTTTCGCCGACGAAGCCGGGCCCGTCGAACTGCGAATCGTGGGCGGGCTGCTCGGCCATTGGTCCGTCTGGACGCAGCGGGCGGTCGAACTCGTGGGCGAAATCCACCGCGTCGTCGAGTCTGGCGACGCGGTTCCGCCCGCCCTGTTGACGCGGGCGGTCGAGGTGACCGACAGCAATGCGGCGTTCTTCGATCTGGCCCACGGCTTCGCCGGCTGCATCGCGGGACTGCACGAGGTGCTTCGGCGGCAGGGGCTGCTCGCGGGCCGATGGTGTCTGGATCCGGACGAGGATCTCTCGCCGGGCCAGATGGCCGAGATCGACCGGGTCTACCGCGCCTATCCCCACCTTGCGGACGACGCATTCATTGCGGCGCACCTCGACGAGTGGCTGCGATGAAAGCGGCGAGTTCCGGTGCTGGCCAGCCGGGCGAAATGATGTAAGATGGGCCCGTGGCGGTCGACGCATGGAAGACGTCGGTCATGAGGCCCCGGGTGAGCGAGGCGACATCGTGCAGGTGCGAAATCAGGAACGAATGCGTCGGCGGATACACGGGCTGCGATCTCTGGCAATGATCGGCTGCGGCTTGCTGGTGCTGCCCGCGACCGCGGCAGCCGAACCGCGTGTGACGGTCGAGGGCGGCGTCGAGGTAGATGGCAACAACTACTCGTGGACCGTCACCAACCACCATGACTCGCCGATCGTGTATGCGGAGTTCCCACACTACGGCGCCAGCCTCTTCTTTGCCCCGGCTGGCTGGTCACACGAAAGCACGTTTCTTGTGAATGTCGGTGTGGCGGACCAGCCCGGCGTTTGCAGGGCGACGGCCGAGACACGGGCGACCGGCATCTTTCGTGGAGACTCCGCGAAGTTCGGGATGAAGGTGGGCAGCGCCAAGGCCCGGCCAACGCCCGGCACCGTACGCTTCCGGTTCGACGACGGTCAGGAATTCGAGGTCATCGGCGTCGAACTGCCGCAGCCGCAACCGCGCAGCGAGGCCTTCGTCTCGCTCATCAGCCTGTCGCTGATCTTCGGCATCGTCGTGCTCGTGCAGGTGTTTCGATCCCGGCGCAAACGCGGCCAGCCTGCCACACAAGCTCCGGCAGGCTCTGACGACGCAGAATAAATCACTTCTCGGGTTCCACGTAGCCCAGATGGCGAAGCGCTTCCAGGACGGCCGGGTTCATCGTGGGCGTCTGGCCGCGCGCGGTTTCGGAGGTGGGCACCTCGTCGAGCCACGTCTGCAAGGCTTGGGCGAGCCGTTCCGCTTCGCTGTTCTGCGCGGGCAACAGGTTGTTCAGCTCGCCAGGATCCGACTGCAGATCGTACAGTTCACGCCGACCATCCGCCGACGCGATGTACTTGAACTGCCCGTCTTGAATCGCGATTTGCGGCACGTCGCGATGGTTGCCGGCCGGTGTGGCGCCTTGACGTTCCTTCGAGATCCGCGTCGGCGTCGGCCCGTTGTATTCCGTGACCGCGACGCGTGACGGTGGGGCCTCGGCGGCCAGCGCGACGAGGTCGTGCGCCCCGTGACCGGCGGGCGCCGGCACCCGGCCCAGCGCCGCCGTGAGAATCGTGGGATAGAGATCCGACAGTTGAACGGGTGTCGTGACCCGTACACCTTCCGTCCGGCCCGGTTCACGTACGAGCAATGCGACGTGGGAGACGTCATCGTACGTCAGATAACGGTGATCCCACATGCCGTGCGTGTCGAGATATTCGCCGTGATCGGAGGCAATCACCACGATCGTGTTCTCGAGCAGCCCGCGCCGCTCGAACATCTCGACCAGTTCGCGGACACGGTCATCGAGATACCGGACCGATGCCTCATACTGGCGCTGGAGCACCTCACGGTCGCTCTGCGGAAAGAAATCCGGCCCCTCGATGTTGAACCGCAGGCTCAGTTGCGGCGTGATATAGCCGTAGACGCTCCAGGTCAGGTCGTAGGAGCGGTCCACCTGCTCGGCGGTCATGTACATCTGCCGGTAGCGCTTCGGCACGAGGTACGGCAGATGCGCGTCCATGAAGTTGACGAAGAGACACACCGGCGCTTCACCGTCAGCATGGGCGTCCAGCCATTGCGCGGCGAGGTGGTTCGTAATGGCGGCGGCGGAGTCCGGATCGAGCCACGGCAGCCGTGGTGTGATGCCCCACTGGTTCTGGATGTGTTCGAGCGAGAAACGGCTCAGCCGTGGGATGTAGTGTGTGACCTGCGCGGTGTCGAACCCTGTGGCGAGATTGAATTCGCGTGAAATCCACGGGTTGTTCGAGAAGCACGCCGTTGCGTAACCGTGCGCCTTCAACTGGTCGGCCACCGTCGGCAGTGCATCGTCGAGCCAGAGGTGCGTATGGTCCATCCCGTGCTCACGGATGCTGCGCCCGGTAAACATCGAAGCGTGCGACGGCACGGTCCAGATGCCGTTGGACACCGTGCGGTCAAAGACGAGCGACTGTTCCGCCCACGCGTCCAGGAACGGCGTCGTGCCGCCGGGCCAGCCATAACAGCTCATTCGGTCGGCTCGCACCGTGTCCAGCACGATCCAGAGAACGTGCGGCCGGCTCGCGTCGTTGCGTTCTACAACACTGGCGCCCCGCACGCGGTAGCTGGCCGGGCCGCGCAACGGTGAGCGGACCAACGCCACGGTTCCCACGCCCGCGATCACGACGGCGAAGGCCGTTACCCCGTTGAGCAGCCAACGGAAATGGCGATCGCGGAGCCTCCGAACGATGAAGCGCATACCGAGATACTTGGCGACGCCCATCAGCGGGAGGCCGACGGAGGCTGCGACGACCGTCGCACGGCTGAGCCAGCCGCCCGCATCGAGCGCGCCAAGCGAGGTGACCAGCAGAGGGCCGACGATAAACGCGGCCGCCATTGCCGGCTCCGCTCGCCGTGGTTTCCGGCGACGCACGCAGATCCAATAAGCGCCGCTGAATGCCAGCAGAATTGGCAGCCAGAGCACGGCATGTGTCAGGAAGATCTTCCCCAGACCAGCCACGATCAGGTCGCGCGGCCAAACGTGCCCCGGCAAACGGTGGCTCGTTACGACCACCGCCCCCGCGCATTCAATGAGCGCAAGGCACGTGCTGCCGATGAACGCCACCCGCGCTGCCGCTCCGACGCAGTGCGACAAGGAACGGTTCGTCGTCTGTGTTGATTTGTCGGCGCTCACTTCCGTTGCTCCGGAGGTTCCGCTGCCCGGATCTCCCGTCAGGTCACAAGTCGTCTTCTGCCCGCCAGATGCGTGCGAGGCATCCGATGGCCGCCATCCTATGGGATTCCGAGCGGGAAACAAACAATCCGCTTTTGCCGACGATTGCCTTGACTCGATGCGTAGTTCGGTGTATGTTAGGTATATTATGCGGCACTGATAAGTGCACAAGCATAGGATTTACAATAGGATACGATTCATCTCGGGGATCACGATTTCGTTCGTCACGCGAGGGGAGAATCCGAAATGATATCACGATGGATGGAGGCATCGCCGCTCACTGGCGCGCAACGGGCGCTCGTCGCGCGGCATCTGGGGCTGGTTCGTCTGCATCTACGTCGGCGCATCTCACCGGCAACGCGGACGCGTGAGGCGGACGACCTGTTTCAGGAGGGCTGTCTTGGGCTGATTCGGGCGGCACGACGCTACGATGCCCGGGCGCACGGTGCTTTCGCACCGTATGCCCTGGCACGAATTCGCGGATCGGTACACCGGGCTCTTGCCGATCGCTCTACGGCGATCCGCGTGCCGGTCCGCGAACAGATCCGCCGCCGGGCGGTCGTCCGAGGTCCGAACGACCCGGTGAAGGTGCCGTTGCCTCGGGTCGTCGCCTTGCGCGGCGGTTCGGATGGGCCGCTCCGTTCGCGCCGCCGCGAGGGGCCCGAGGCGATGGTGGCGGATGCGGCCGAGTCAGGCTTCGGCAGCACGATCGGGCAGCAACTCCGCGAGAAACACGCGCTGGCACTGGACGCGGCCCTGGAGCACGCCGCGAGGCGGTGTCGGCGACCGGATGCGCGGGTGGTGCTGGAACTGATCGTCCGCGAGCGGCTTGCGATTCCGTGCGAACACGAGCGGACGCCTCTGCGGGCGATTGGTCGGCGATTCGGGGTATCGATTGGCCGCGTGATGGCGTGGCAGCGGGCCATCAAGCGGATTGCTCGCGGGATTCTGGCAGCGGATGACGAGTTTGTTCGGCTGCGGCAGGCCACCCGCGGGTTGTCACCGGGCGTTGACGGGACCGTCAGCGCGGAGCTAGCGGCGGATCTGGTGGGCCGACGTCGGGAGATGTTCCGTCGGGCGTTTACGGCATCCGACCGTGCTGGTCGCGGCCTGCTCGCCCTGGCGGTCCTCGGCAGCGACCGATCCGATGGTCTTGAGCAGGCGAGCCGGCTCTTCGCCCGCCGGTCACAGGCCGTGCAGCGGCGGATTCTCGCTCGCCTCAGTGGAGCGGCCCCGCCGTCCGATGCACAAAGGGCTCGATGACCCGGTGGAACCCGCGGGGCGCGCCGCGTATACTGGCTCGCGACGATCATGGCTGCCAACGATGTCACCGCTGTTGCCCCGCCAGCCGTTGCCCGCAAGCGTGCCAACGCGATCGGGTGGTGGGCACGGGTCAAGTACGCCACCGTGCGAGGTTTCCTGTGGGGGTGGGCGCGGTGCTTTTCCTTGACGGGCCTGTATCTGCTCGGGCAGTGTTTCGGGACGTGCGAGTACCTGCTCGCGGCGCGACGACGGCGGCGGTACCATCGCCGCCTCATCGGCATCTACGGCGACGAGCTGACGCCGGCATTCGCGCGACGCGCGACCCATCGGTTCTTCATGCGCACGCGGTGCGACAAACTCTTCTACCTGATCTTCGACAAGCTGCCCCGCGAGAAGATCCTCAAACGCATTCGCTTCTTCGGCCGCGATGTGCTGGACGAGGCG
>JAFGKA010000303.1 GCA_016928855.1 Phycisphaerae bacterium | reverse complement strand
CTGGCACGCAATTGCAGCACCCGCGTGCCATGCAAATCGATACACTGCCCTGAATCTGCGTCTATCTGCGCGAATCTGCGGATAGGGCCTTTCTGCCCAATACAGAGGGTCTTACCACGAAGACACAGAGCACACAGAGAAGAGAAGACCTTGGCCACGAAAAACGCGAAGGACCACGAAAGGAAGATTCTTTTATTGACGAAGAAAAAGGGTCGGGAGTCTTTTGCCCCACAAGTGACACCCCCTTTACCCACCGAATGCGGCTCCGTCGTTAGTTAAGGCGGTCCCGATGGACATCGGGACCGCACTTCACAGGCTGACGCTTCTTCCCTGGCTCCCGCCGCAATGCGCAGCCTATCAGACCGTCCTGAATCTGCGTGCATCTGCGCGAATCTGCGGATAGGTTCTTCCTGCCCAATAAAGAGGCATTTACCACGGGGACACGGAGTACACGGAGAAGAGAAGACCTTGGCCACGAGAAACGCGAAGAACCACGAAAAGGAGATTCTCTTTTTGTGCCTTCTTGTGTTTTTCGTGGCTATTCTTCCGGGGGGCTTGCGGCTTTCGTTTTCCCGGCCGGGAGACGAAAGGAAGCCGCCGGCGGGTCTGCTGACCCGCCCTACGCACATTTATGCCGTTTCGGTCACAGGCTCGCAGAGATTCAGCGTTGTGGCCTCGCGTTATCCGCTTGGCGGCGTGCCGCCCGCGTGGCTGAGCCGTCCGGTGAACTCTGGCGTGCCCCACGGCCGCCGGTTCTGTCTGGATGTCGTTGTGGCACAACAGGATAAGCCGTTGCTGTCGGACGTTTTACCTCGGGCAAGTGCGTCAGAAATCGGGCATTGCGGGCAGCGCCCGCGCCTTGCCGAATGACGATCCCGCTGGAAATCCGGTGCCGTTAACTCCGCAGAGCTTGTTCCTGGCCGAACAAAAAATCGAAAATGACTGGTCATTGCCTTCCAAAACAACTATGATGGGGCCACAGGTTCTTTTGTGGAGAGGGGCCTGCGTTCGGTCACCATGAGGGAGAGAGACCCATGCTACGATTTAGAATCGCTGCGCCGCCAATTCTTGGTCTGGTTCTGTTCGCTTCGTTATCCGGCATGGTTGCGACGGTCGACGCCGCACCAATCTTTTACGGCGACTTCGGACCCGATTTTCCCCCCGGCGCGGTAATCTACCATGACGTCACAGAATCTTCCGGAACGGATCCGACGCCGCTCTACGGCCCGCCGACGATCACGGGCGACGTGCTGGACTTCGACCCGATGGGCTTCGTCGCGTCAGCGACGGACGGCGTGTCGGATATCACCGACGGCCAACTCAATTTCGGCATGTCCATGTTGCCCGGCGCGGGCATTACATCCCTGCTGTTGACCGAAAGTGGCGACTACACTCTGTTTGGCGGTGGCACAGCAGCCACGACCGTCGCGATGGGCCTGTCGATCGGCATCGACATCCTCGCAGTCGACCATATGGCGCTGACGACCCCTATCTCGGTCTCCGCAAACATGGCCGTCGTGCGAGACCTCCTCAACAACGGGCCCGTTGTGCTCGCGCCCTGGAGTAACGGCCTGCTGGTCGACTTCGGCGCTGTGCTGACGAACAACAACATCGACTTTGACCTGGGCGTGACCGCCGCGAAGGTGGTCATCAACGATCAGTTGCTGGCGATCAGTGAAGACCTGTCGCTCGCGTTCGTGGCCAAGAAGGAATTCCGGATCGAACCTTGGATCGAGGGCCGCCCGATCCCCGAGCCCGCTACGCTGGCTCTGTTCGCGCTGGGCGGGCTGGCGCTCTTGCGACGTCGGTAAACACACGCACGGCTCGTAACGACCTCGTCACGAAGGGCACGGGAAGACGCAACGAGTGTTTGCGTGTTCCCGTGTTCTTTGAGTGACCCGTCATTGCGCTTCCACTTGCGGCGGCACCTGAATCCGGGCCGGGCCGGCAGGGCCCGCTTGACACCAGCGCCCGTGAGCGGAAACTCTCTCCATTATGGACTGTCGAACCCCAGAACCCCAGAGACGCTCGGCATGGCCTCGGCCGATCGCGTGGGCATGCCTCCTGCTTTTCGTGGCCCCATGGCTCGGCTGCGGCGACATTCAGCCGAACTGGCGACGAACGGGCCAGACCGGACCGTCGCGCCCCGGCCCGGAAAGCCGCAAACCGGGCCCGCCAGCCGATACCGTAGCCAAAGCACCTGCGACTACCCGGCCGGCGGAACCCGCGGCACCCCCTACGGCGATCGACGACGAGCCGACGAGCCCCTATTTCCAGCTCGTCCTGTTCAGCGAGCCGGCATCGCCGACGGCGCCGCCGAACTTCGTGCATATCCAGCTTCAGCACGCACCGGCACCGTCGGTGGCCGACGTGCTACGGCGGCTCTATGTGCCGATCGGCCATCACGGCCAGGATCGCTACGTGCTTCTCTACGCGACCGAGGTGGAATGGCGCGCGGCCGGTGATTTCACGCGACTGTTCGACGTCGTCCCGTCGGTCGATCTGCCGGACCCCCTGGCAAACGAGCCGAGCAAGGCCTTTCAGCAAGCCATCGCCGTGCTGATGGCCAGCAGCCGCCCGGGCTCAGTTGACCAGGAGGCCCTTGCCGGAGTTGCCGCGGCCATGGAACGTATCGCCGCGGCCGAACAGGCCGTACCTATCCTGCGGTGGGCGGCCGCGATGCTGGCCGGCGACATCCACGCTAACACGACGTTTGACTTCAACCGGGCCGAACAGGTCTTCATCGCCGCACAGAGTCAGGCGCCCGCCGGATCCGTGGAAGCCATGAATACGCTCTACGCCCGCGCGACGGCGCATCTTGCGAACGGACGAAAGGATCGGGCGCAACCTCTGTTTACCACCGTCGTGTCGCAACTGACCGCGTTTCGACGGTCGGAGGTGTACCACCGATGCCGACGCGGCCTGGAGAAGCTGCAGGGCCAGTAGCGGCCGCCGGGCGAACCCAAGCGACACGAGACCCATGCAAGCGAACGAACCTGTCATCTCCGTGCGAAATCTGGTCAAGACCTTCGTCAACGAAGAAGGCAGGCACATACGCGTGCTGGACGGCGTAACGCTCGACATCTATCCCGGCGAAACGATCGTCGTCATGGGCGGTTCGGGCTGCGGCAAGAGCACGCTGCTGAACTGCCTGATCGGCGAGTACACGCCGGACGAAGGCCAAATCCTGTTCAAAACCGGCGACATGGCGGAAGCCCGCAACATCGGGACTATGAACGAGGATGCGATGAACGAGGTCCGCAAGCGATTCGGGATCCTGTTTCAGAGCGGGGCGCTGTTCAACTCGATGACGGTCGCCGACAATATCGCCCTGCCGCTGCTCGAGCACTCGTACGTCGATCCGTCCATCATCGATATTGTCGTCACGCTCAAGCTCCAGCAGGTGCATCTGCTCGAGCACCGCGACAAGCTGCCCTCGCAGCTCTCCGGCGGGCAGAAGAAGCGGGCGGGGCTGGCCCGGGCTACGGCGCTGGATCCGGAGATCCTTTTCTACGACGAGCCGTCGGCCGGGCTCGATCCGGTCACGTCCGCCGCGATCGACTACCTGATGATGGACCTGTCGAAGAAGCTGCACGTCACCAGCGTCGTGGTGACCCATGAGATGGATTCGGCGTTCCGCATCGCCGACCGGATGGTGATGCTGGAACGGGGCCGCGTGCTCCGCATCGGCACCCGTCGCGAATTCGAGGCTCTCCGTGACCGCGAGGAGAGCGAACTCGAGACAGACGCCGATCGGCTCATCTACCAGTTCCTGCGGGGGAATGTGGACGGCCCGCTCACCGACGCCCGCGGACTCAGTGAATTCGAAAAACTGCTCATCGAAGGCTAAAGGCAGCAGACAATGCCCGAACAACGAACCGCATTCAAACTGGGACTGACGATCATCGCATTCTTCGTCCTGTTCGTCGGTGTGCTGATCTTCATTTCCGGCGAGATGCACGCCGGCGGCGATACGTTCGTCGTGCGTTTTCCGGCGAGCGGCCTGACCGCGCGGCTCAAGAACGGCGGCGAAGTGGTCTGCGGTGGCCAGCTTGTCGGCACGATTCAGTCGATCGAAATGCGGGACGAAACCGCTCCCGACGACCAGAAACAGCTTTACGTCTTCGTCACCGCGAAGGCGAAATCCGTAGTTGGCCTGCGCCAGGATTGCTCGATCATCACGGATGCGCAGTTGCTCGGCGGCGCCGGCACGCTGATCATCGAAAGTCGCGGCATCGGCCCGGCCGTCGATCCCGCAAAGCCCATCGAAGGCAAGCTCACGTACGGCCTGAGCCCGGCCATCAACATGCTTGCCGCCGAACTCGACCCGACGAAGCCGGACAGCCTGCTCGCGACAATCAAGGGCCAGCTCGATCCACAGGCCGCGGCGTCGCTCATCGGCAAGATCCACCGGTCGCTCGACGACGTGAACGCCGTCACGCGCAATATCAGCCGACAGCTCGATCCCGCCGAGCAGAACGTGCTGCTGGCGAAGCTACACACCGTGCTTGACAACGTCAACACGGCGACCCGCTCGCTGCGTGATCAACTGGACCCGAAGGCCGAGCACGTCATGCTGGCCAAGGTGCACACGGCGCTGGATGCGCTGAACCGCGCCCTGGAAACCGCCGGCGATACGCTGGACGAGAACCGCCCCGCCATCGGAAAGACGCTTGTGCACATGGAGAACACGGCCCGCAAGCTCGATGAACAGATTGCCGAGCGAGTGGCCAAGCAGCTTGATGTCGAAAACGCGGCCAGCGTCATCGGCAAGCTGCATCTGGCGGAAGATCAGCTCAACAAGTCGCTGGCGGATATCAACGCGATCACGGCCTCCGCACGGAATCTGATCGTCGCGAACGATGATTCCGTCGACAAGGTAATCACCAATCTGCTCGAAACAAGCGAGATTCTCAAGGGCGGGATCAGGGATCTGTCGCGCAACCCCTGGCGGCTGCTCTACAAGCCGACGGACAAGGAAAGCCGCGAGTTGATGGTGTTCGACGCCGCGCGATCCTTCGCAGACGCCGCCACTCAGCTCGACAGCGCCATTCTCCGGCTGCAAGGCATCGTGGACACGCGCGGCGGCGAGTTGCGAAGCGACGATACCGAGTTGATCGCCATCCGGGACGAATTGCAGCTTATCGTCGAGCGATTCAGCACCGCCGAGGGCGCGCTCTGGAAACAACTGGATCTCGAGTAATCAATCGCCCGCACGGCACCACGCGACGACGGGGCCAGCGTTCGCCAACGAGGAAAGGGATTCGAGCATGACCGAACGCCGCACGAGTCAACGCGGCGACGCCGAGGGGATGGACGTTCTCATCGTTGGCGGCGGCTCGGCGGGCACGGCAGCGGCCTGCCTTCTCGCCCAATCCGAGCGCCGCGTCCTATTGATCGATCGCCCGCCTCAACAGGGCGTGCCGCACGCACACGCGTGGATCAGCGCGGCAGCGACCCCGCTGCTCAAGAAGATCGGCGTCACCTGGAAACACGCCACGGCCACCGCCGTTCGCGAGGTCGCCTTTCACACGGCCGATTTCAAGAAACACCAGGCCCTGCGACTTGCCAGGCCCGCGGCGTATTTCGTCGAGACCGCGAGCTGGACCGCCACGCTCCGCCAGGTGGCGACACAAGCCGGTGCGACCTGCATGGACCAGGCCACCATCACGGCCGTACAAGCTCGCGAGAACGATGTCGTGGCGACCTGCGCCAGTGGCGCATCGTACCCGGCCCGGCTGGCGATCATCGCCGACGGCGCCGGGTCCGTGTCCATGACGGAGATCGGGCTGCCGGCCCATCGCGTCCGATCACCACGCTACGCGGCACAACTCGCGTGGCCGGCCGCCAAGGCATCGAAGCTCGGCGCCGGCGTGCTGCACTTCGTGCTGAATCTCGACGGCGGCCAGGGCATGGCCACGTTCTGGTCCACCGGCGAGGTCGAAACGGTGACGACCATTGCGGGCGAACCGGCCACGGCGCGTTCGGAGCTTGCGAACATCGTGGCCTGGCTGGACAGGACGCAGAGGGTCTCGCGGCCCGCGACGGCGGACGCATCAACGTCGCCGCTGTTGATCGTGCCGGCCGCTCACGCACTGGAAATGGATTCACATGTCGGCAAGAGGACGCTCGTCATCGGCGAGGCCGGCGGCTTCGTCGCCGCTCCGACTGGCGAAGGCCTCTATCCGGGGATCTGGTCCGCAGCCATCGCCGCCACCGTAATTCACGACGCGCTTGAGGGCCCCCACACCCAGGACGCCCTGCGGGCGTTCGACACCGAGTGGCGAACGCGCATGGCCGATTACCTCCGGCCGCCGAACACGGACCTGCAGTTCCTCCTGCCACTGATCTTCGCAAACGAACAGATGGCCGCCCGGCTCGCCGGCGCGTTCCTCTCGGGAGAGAACCTGTAGACGGCCGCCGCTTCTTGTGGAATACTGGCGACCGTCGCGGCGATAGGCGAGAGCCCACGAGAAACGAGCGAAGACGAAATGAGCACGCGCGATCTTGAAACGAAACCGGTCATCGGCCTGGAAATCCATGTCCAACTGGCGACGCGGACAAAGCTCTTCTGCGGCTGTCCGCTTGAATTTGGCGCCGAGCCGAACAGCCGGGTCTGCCCGGTCTGCCTCGGGATGCCGGGTGTGCTACCGGTGATGAACCGCACGGCGTTCGAGTTGGCCGTGCGCGCGGCGACGGCCCTGCACTGCGACATTGCCCGCTTTACCAAATGGGATCGTAAGAGTTATTACTACCCCGACCTGCCGAAGAACTATCAGATCAGCCAGTACGATCTGCCCTTCTCATCGGACGGATACTTTGATGTGCCCGTCGGCGAGACCACGAAGCGCGTTCGCATTCTCCGCGTGCACCTGGAAGAGGACGCCGGCAAGAACCTGCACGATAACCCCGCCGTGACGCTGGTGGACCTCAACCGTACCGGCACGCCCCTGCTGGAAATTGTGACGCAGCCGGACATTGAATCGGCCGACGAAGCGTACGCCTTCTGCACGGAACTGCAGAAGCTCGTGACCTACCTTGGCGTCAGCGAAGCGAACATGCAGATGGGGCACATGCGATTCGAGCCGAACATCAACGTGCATATCACCCGCGACGGCGTGGTCTACAAGACGCCCATCGTCGAGGTGAAGAACCTCAACAGCTTCCGTTCGGTCCGCGGCGCGGTCATGTACGAGATCGAGCGACAGATCCAGGACTGGCTGGCCGATCCGACGTATACGCTGGAGAACCGCGGCAAGGAGAACCGCGGCTGGAACGACACGCGCGAGATCACCGAGTTTCAGCGGAGCAAGGAAGAAGCGCACGACTACCGCTACTTCCCCGAGCCGGACCTCGTGCCGGTCGAGATCAGCGAGGCGTGGCTGGCCGAGCTGCAGGCCGATATTCCGGAGTTGCCGCTCGACCGGCAGCAGCGGCTGCAGGACGAGGTCGAGCTGTCTGCCGCCGACGCCGCCACGATCGTAGGCGACCGGGCCACCGCCGACCTGTTCGAGGCGGCGATTGCCGCCGGCGGCCACGGCATCACGCTCGGCAAGCAGTTCATCAGCTTCTGGCTGCGACGAGCGAAGGAACGCAATACGTCGATCGCCGGCCTCGGTATCGACGCCGAGCGGCTCGGCGAGCTGTCGAGGCTCACCGCCGACGGCACGATCAACGCCACCGCCGCCGCCCGGATCGCCGAGCACATGCTCGACTCGGCCGACACGCCGATGGCGATCGCCCAGCGCGAGGGCCTCATCCAGGTCAAGGATGTCGGCCAGATGCAGGTCTGGGTCGACGAAGCCTTCGCCGCCAATGCCAAGGCCGTCCAGGATGCCGTCTCGAATCCAAAGAAACAGCAACGCGCCCGCGGCTTCCTCACCGGCCAGGTCATGAAGCTCTCCGCCGGCCAGGCCGACCCGAAAATCGTCGGCGAACTCATCGACAAGAAACTCGCGGAGCTGGCGGCTGGCTGAGGCAACAACGTCTACGCTGCGTTGTCTGCGGCTAACGACGCGAGAAGCGGACAGGAGCCACCGCAACTGATCCGCCCTACCTGCACTCATCTCTTACGAGTTGAGTCGGCGTACCGCGCCAGACGAATTTGCCATGCAGAACAGTCTTCACGTTCTCCGGCACCTGGATGGGACCCATCATCGTAAACTCTATCTCATACGTCTTTCCGGATTCCAGGGTCTCGACGGGGATGAGTTCAAGAGATTCCGGAACACCGACAACGCCCGCGTTGGGCTTGTGCCAATTGCACCATTGCGTTGTCATATGCAGCGTACAGAGAACACGTTCGTCATCCTTGATGGAAAGCACGAACTCACACGCGGGCGCGACCCATTCCGGATTATCCAACGGCAACCCGCGAAACTCGATGCTGAACAACTCCTCGGGTACGTTGACGCCGGGCGTATAGACGAAGCTCAATACCTGCGTTTCGGGCGAGGTCATGTCAACCGGACCGACCTCCCACGAACTGCTATGTGGAAAGCCCGGAGAAGTGGAAATGCGCCAATAGGCGTAACAAAGACACCCGACAACGGCAAGGCCGACCGCGCCCACCACGAGAAGCACGATCCGCGATTGCCGCGATATACCGGGCTTTGCGTTCGCGGAAGCCATAGCCGAGTCTCCAGTCATGCGGGGCCGGTCACGCGAAACGGATGAACACCTCTTACGGAATATAGCCCATGGTGAAGCGAAGCGGAACCATGGGTCCACGGGAGTCACCCCACCCCCAGAACCCCGGCAGGGATGACAGAAATGCAGGGTGGCCCAAGCGTAGCGGGAGGCGATTGAGGCCGCTCTCCGCAATCGTCCTTCGGCGGCTTACACCATCACCGGCTGTCGTGGCGTCGCCTCACCGTGATGCGTCAGGAGCGAGCGGGCGTGGGCCGAGAGGCCTGCCGTGCGCAGCAGCGCCGCCTCGACCTCGGACACGTCGCTGACGAAATCGGCAGTTGTCCGACTAAACACCGAAAACTCGCGCATCGCTTCGAGCTGGTCCCGGCAGGTGGCCGCGCGTTCGAGTGTTCTCGCCCACGCCCCCGGCAGCGATGCCGGCACGAGCCAGCCATTATGACCGTTGTGCACAAGGTGGCGGATGCCAATCTGGTCGGCTGCGATAACGGGCGTGCCGTTCGCGAACGCCTCCAGAATCACCAGCGGCGAGTTCTCGTGAACCTGCGAAGGCACGAGCACCGCGTCAAACTCCGCATGCGCCGCCGCCAGTTCTTCGCCAAGCCGCGGAAAATGTCGAACGTAGCGCCGCGTGGCCGGCCCGGCCGTCTCGATGATTCGCCGTTCGACGTCGCCACCGAAGGCGCGCAACTCGAGCGCGAGCCCGTCCGGTAGCAGCGCCGCCGCTTGCAGCAGTACCTCAAGCCCCTTGATCGGGCTGGAGCCGCCGAAGAACGCCAGGCGCAGCACCAGCGAATCCATCTTCGCCGGCCGAACGCGCTTCGTCGGCGAAACCCCGTAGAGAATCTCGTGAACCTGTTCCTGCCGGGCACCATAGCGAACGAGGTGCTGCGCCAGCCCCGGCGATGGTGCAATGATCGCGTCGAGATCCGTCAGGATGGATCGCATCAGCGATTGCGCATCCGACGCGGTCTTGTAGTGTTCGAGCCGTACGTAGTGCGGCCAGATCCGGCGCGTCAACGACGTCGGCATCACCGAACCGGCCCATCGCGCCGGACCGCGAAGCCCCCCGCGCGCGAGGCACTGCCGGCACTTCGCCGCCGACTCCGGCCCCGTGCACGGCGTCGCCGTCCCGTCGTGCAGGCAGAAGTTGAAGCACAGCAGCCCATAGTCGAGCGCGGTCAACACGCACGGCCAGGTGCCCGCATCCAGCGCCGCCCGCACGCCCGACAACATGCCCTGTGTATTGTGAATGTGGACGATATCCGGCCGCACCGCGTCCAGGACTGTGCACGTGTCCTCGTAGACGTCCTCGAACGGCACGTGCGTAAACCGCACCTGCTCCTCCGAGACCACGCGGTACAGCGAAATCGCCCCGCGTTCAACGACCTCCGCGAGATCACCCAACTGGCGCTCGCGGGTACTCGTCAACACATGCACGCGATGCCCCTGTGCGACCCATTCGCGTGTAACATCCATCGAAAGCTGGACCCCGCCGCTGGGCAGGGTCGCATCGAAATACGGTGTGAACAGTGCGATGGTGCGTGGAGTCATGAGACTTGCTCTCCCGTGAAATCTGTCCAGGCAATGAAGTGTCGACCGTGTTCGGCACCCGCCGCCCGAAGCCGGCTGCACATGGCCTCATTGCGCCAGGGCGTCACAACGATGAGTTGGTCATCGGTCGCCGGAAGGTATGTTTCAATCGAGCAGCCCGGCACCGCATCGTCCGCGACGGCCAACTCGACATCGAGCCGACCGCTAAGCCGCCGTTGCACATGTCGGGCGTTCTTACCATTCCCATAGAGCACGATGCGCTTCGCCCGCTCATGCCGCCGGCAGATCGTCTCGACCACGTCGTCGAGCGTCTGGCTCTCGCGCAGGAATGCATTCACATGCGAAAGGCAGCGGCGCGCGAAGCCCTCGACGCCTACATGCATCTCAATGTCTCGCAGCCAGATACGCAGCGCCGACCCTGTTCGCTCACCCAGCGATATCCAGTCTGCCGGAAACGCACACTGCGCGAATGGAATCGCCACAATCAGGTGCCCGGCCAGCACCGCTGGATCAAGCCCCACGAGCCGATCACCGACTTGGGCGATGATCGCCTCGGCGCCCGCCGCGCCGGATTGCCCGAACGCCAGCGCCATGCAATACGTGCACCAGTTCACTTCCGCCGCACGGCGATACTCGGCTGGCATCCCTTCGGCATACGCCGGATCGGCGTTACGGCATCGCGGGTCTGCGCTGTGCGTACGTTCGATCACCGTCAGCCCGCTTTCGAGCATCAGCGCGACGCGCCGACTGTGGCTGCCGGGCGTCATCCGATAGATCGCCAGCGGCTCCTCCGTTCCGCGATACACGCACCCATCGCGTGCCAGGCGGGCCCACATGTCCCAGTCCTCGCTGGCCGGCAGCGATGCATCGAACAGCGTGCTCTGGCGCAGCCGCGGCGCCCGGATGAGCAGGCCGTCCGTGTTAACCGGGTTGCATACCGAGAAATCGGGAAACGTCAGCTCCAGCTTCACCGGCGCCCCGACCCAGTCGCGATCCTCGCCGTGCGGACCGACAATCCGCCAGCCACTGAACGCCGCGCCGGCCTCCGGATGGGCGTCGAGCAGCCCATTCAGCACGGCCAAGGCCGTCGGTTCGATCACGTCACCCGCATCCAGAAACAGGATCCGCTCCGCACGCGCCAGGTCGAAACCCGCATTGCGCGCGGCTGCCAGACGCTCGTTCTGTTGCGTGTGAATCCGCACCCTCGCATCGCGCCGCGCGTACCGCTCAAGCACCCGCGGTGTCGCGTCGGTCGACCCATCGTCGACGAGAATCGCCTCCCAGTCGGCGAACGTCTGCGCACACAGCGAGTCAAGCGTGCTCCCGACATCGTCGGCCACGTTGTAGCAGGGCACAATGATCGACACCTGCGGCATCGCACAGCCCCTACGAGAATGGATGCGTCGCGCGGCGCAACGCGCCGAAGCCGAACAGCGGCCCAAGCCCCACCAGCATGCCCGTCCGCAGCCAGTTCGACACCGGAACGGTCAACCATGCCGGCTCAGCGTCGCGCAGCCGCTTCAGCGGCCAGAGCACGTGGTAGCTCAACTCCCGCAGCAGCGAATTCCGCCGCTGATGCGCACACAGAATCCGGTACATCTCCGCATTACGACGCTCGGCGCCCGTGGTGGTCTTGTTGCCGTTGCCGAAGCGATAGACCGACAAGACATCAGGCGCCGCGGCGAAACGGGCACCCGCCCTCGCCATGCGGAGAAAGAAATCCCAATCCATGCCGTAGTGCAGCGTCTCGTCCAGCCCCCCGACACGCGTGTGTGCCGATCGCCGCCAGAAACAACTCGGCTGATGGATCGGGTCGTACACGTCGAGGTATTCGAGCTCGCGCGCCGTTACCAAACGCACTTCGCTGCGCCCGTCGTCGAATTCATACCGGCACGCCCCGCACACGACGTCCACATCCGGATGGTCCCGAAAGAACCGCCCCACCGCTGCGAGCGCCCCGGGAAGCAGATAGTCGTCACCGTTGAGCCAGCCGTGAATGTCACCATCGATCCGGGCAAAGCCCTTGTTAATGGCGTCGCTCTGACCGCGATCCTTCTCGGCAACCCACGCCGCCAACCGATCCGCAAACGGCCCCACGCGCTCGATCGTCCCGTCACGCGAGCCCCCATCAATCACGGCGTACTCAAGCCGCGCGTAGCCCTGTTCCAGGACCGACCGGACCGCTCTCTCGATCGTGCCCGCCTGGTTCAGGCAGACCGTCACCATGGCGATCGACGGAAGCTCCATGACCGAACCCGCGCTCCGCTTGCCCGTACTCGATTCATCGGCCATACATACCCGTTCGTGCCTGCGCAAACGATCTTTCCGGATCCACGCGATGCGCCCCTACGACTTACCGCACCGCAGCCGGAGGCCGTGTTCAAACGGCTCGGGCAGCCAATCCAGCGCCGCATAGAACTTCGCCAGCATCTCGGACGAGACGAATTGGAAGCAGCGCGGATTGTCGCGATAGCCCGCGTCAAACGCCGCGACCTTCTCCAGAAACGAATGCCATTTCGCCTCCCCCTCGAGATCGGCATACCCCTCCAGGATGAAGAACGCCCCTGGCTTGAGCACCCGCCGAAGATCCCGAAGGTATCGATAGATATCTTCGATCTGCAAATGTACGAAGACCCCGATCGAGTAGGCCATGTCAAACGTGTTGTCCGCAAACATCGACAGATCCACGTCGTGAACCTTGTGTACGTACACATTCGGCGGCTGCCCGAGCCGATCGTGCAACGCGGCAATCATCTCATCCGAAATCTCGACAACATGAAGCTCGCGGCAATGCGGGTACACCTGCTCCGATATCCGGCCCGAACCCGGCCCAATCTCAAGTACCACCGAATCACGCGAGATCGCCGGCTCCAGCAACCGCTCGAAAATGACGGGCGCAACGCCCCATTCATCACCGGGCCGCTCAATCGTCGACTGATCGTCGGTCGGTACGTGACGCTTCGAAACCGAACTCCACGTCACGCGCTCAATTCCCTTCTGCCAGTGCCGTGCGTATTCATCCCACCCGCGCTCATAGTGCGTCGGTGGCTTGCCGTCGCCATACAATCGATGCACAGGGATACCCCGCGCGGTCAGCGCCGCCCGCCGATTCCAGATCTGCTCCTCGAAACGATCCGACGAAATAACGACCGCCCCGATTCCCTGGTCCGTCGCCGCCGCAACCGGGACGATCGGCAGTCCGGCACAGGATTGACCAGCCAGCGCCGCGTCATCATCGAGAATCGCCACCACGGAAACCGGTGATGCGGCGAGCACGTCCTTGAGCTCACGCGTATGCTGGCCCGCGCCGTAGATACCGACGCGTTCGACGCCGGAATTCGCTAACCCGGCGAGAACCTCAGCCATTCGTTGGCGTGCAGTTGGAATAGGGCACCTCCTATCGACAATCGCCCAGGGAACGCTCTAGTTATCGGCACTCCCTGGACAACGACTTGACCATCGGGCCGCCCGCGGGCTGGCGGCAAAGCCCTGACTTGTCTCCAAGGTCCCGGGCGGCGAAACTGCCCGCATGGTGCGAACGCGAGTACTCTACGGTTCGGTCATGGTGGCGGCCCTCGTGGCTCTTCTCGCGGCTGACGCCTGGCTCAGCCGCTCCGACGCCACGGGTCTCCTATCGGCGCTCGGCGGCGGCGCCCTGACCACGGCGGCTTTCGCCCTGCTGGCACTGGCCGGCGGCATCGAGTTGTGCCGCCTCTGCCAGCAGGCGGGCTATCGACCGCCGACGGCCTGGTCCCTCATGATGATCGTGGTCATAGTCGTCGAACCTTGGCTCACCAGCCCACACGGCCGACAGATCCTCGCCAACCTGGGCTCCGGTGCGGTTCGACTCAGCCACCTCGACGGAATTGTGCCCGCATTGGCGATCCTGGGGATCGCGGCGGTGCTTGTCTGGCGCCAACGGACGGCTGGCGCCATCCCTGATTTCGCGACAGGCTTACTCGCCATATTCTACGTCGGCTTCCTCGGTTCTTTTGCCGTCCGGATGCGTTGTTGGCAGCCCGGTCCCGAAGGCGCGTGGCTGGTATTGGCGACCCTGGCCATCGTGAAAATCACGGATATCGGGGCGTATTTTACGGGCGTGATGGTCGGCAAACGCAAACTTATCCCAAAAATCAGCCCTGGAAAGACATGGGAAGGGCTCTTTGGGGGCATCGCAGCGTCCGGCATCGTCGCTGGCGTGCTGCTGGGCTGGGCGCTGCCGCGGGGCCTGGATCAGAGCGTGTTGAGGCATCTATCCATGGCGCAAGCGGTTGTTTTTGGGGTCCTTATGGCGATCGTGGGCCAGATGGGGGACTTGGCCGAATCGCTGTTCAAGCGCGACAGTAAGGCGAAAGATTCCGCCAAACTTGTTCCAGAGTTCGGCGGCGTGCTGGATCTGATCGACTCGCCCCTGGCGGCCGTTCCGGTGGGTTACCTCCTGTTGCGTTGGTGGCTGGGAGCGTGATCGGGGCGTCTTTACCCCACCGGGCCGAATGGGATACAATGGACGACCGGGTCAGGACGGGGTCGTAATGACGCGGCCCTGGGCATCCTCTCCGACCCAAGGAGAAGAATTCGAACCTTGGAACTGACAATTACGCTTGACGACACAAGCGACCGCGCCGAGCTTTTTGGACCGGGCGATCGGAATCTGCGCCTGATCCGGGCGACATTGGGCGTACGGATCAGCGCCCGGGACTCCAGTATTCGCCTGACGGGTGAGCCGGGCGCTGTGGGCAAGGCGGCCGTGGTCGTGGACAGGCTCCAGCAGATGCTGCGTGACGTGCCGCACCTTTCGGAAACGTACGTGGCGGACGCGATCGCGGATGCGGCGCGCGAGAGCGCGAGACCGACCGACCCGACCGAGCGAATCGACGTCTATTCCAAGGGCGTCGGGATTGTGCCGAAGACGGACGGGCAACGGGATTACGTCCGGGCGATGGCCGATCACGACCTGGTCTTCTGCCTCGGGCCCGCCGGGACGGGCAAGACGTACCTTGCTGTCGCGATGGCCGTATCGCTGCTGAAGGCGAACAGCATCAAGCGCATCGTGCTGGTGCGCCCCGCGGTGGAGGCCGGCGAGAAACTGGGCTTTCTTCCGGGCGATATGCAGGCGAAGGTGAACCCCTACCTGCGGCCGCTGTTCGACGCCATGCACGACACCATGACGTTCGATCAGATCAAGCGGTTCATGGACAACGACGTGATCGAGGTGGTTCCGCTCGCGTTCATGCGTGGCCGAACGTTGAATCACTCCGTTGTGATTCTGGATGAGGCGCAGAACACAACGGTGTCCCAAATGTTGATGTTTCTGACGCGGCTGGGCCAGCAGAGCAAGATGATCGTCACCGGCGACGACAGCCAAGTGGATCTGGAAGCGGGTCAGAGCAGCGGCCTGACGGATGGCGTACAACGGCTCCGCGGCATCCGCGGTATCGCGGTCATCCGACTCAACGAGCGGGATATCGTGCGACATCGGCTGGTTCAGAATATTGTCAACGCATACGCGAACGGACGGAATCAGGCGAATTATCGGACCGGCAAGGATCGCTCGGCCGGAAGTCCGCAGTCGGCCGCGGACTTGGCCGATGGATAGAGAGCCTCGCGAAGGCGCGGTGCACCGACCGAACGCTTATGGCTTCGAACGTAAAGAGTCGTTCCCGACGTGAAGAGGTTCGCCGCAAGCGATCCGAGTGGCACCAGTCTGCGCTGAAGACGCTTGGGCAACGATATGGCATCACCCCGCTGCTGCTCGCGGTCGGGTTGGCGGTCACCGCCACACTCGTTCTGCTGGCAGGCGGGCAGCGGCTGAGATACCGCCTGAATCAGCATGTAAGCAGCGACGTGCGCGCCCGCGTCGATTTCCAGGTCCTCGACGAGAAAGTCACCGAAGACAAGCGGAACCAGGCGCGACTGCAGACGCCGAATGTGTACGTTCGGAACGAGGCGATCCTGGCGAGCATTCGCACGAAGTTGACCGAGCTGTTTGAACTCGCGAAGACCGCGGAAGATGCCGACCGGTTTATTGAAGCGGCCGCGGCCAAAGGTTGGACGGTCGCCGCGGAGGATCACGCCGCACTCAAGGATCAGATCGGCACAGACGGCCGTGGCGGCGGTTACTTCGCGTACATGGTCACAAGCCTGACCGACTTTCTCGCGGATACACAATACCTGGTGGATACGGTCGACGATCCGCGACGCAAGGACGTTCCGGAGCGGTCGCTGCTGACGTGGAACAAATCGCATCAGCGGAGCGTTTCCACCGCCGAGCTGCAATACGTTTCGGATGAAGCCACTGTCCAACGGATCGCTGAAAGCGCGGTGCAGAGCCGGCTTCCGGATGTGTTGGCACCGTTGCGACCGAAGGTCAGCCAGTTGATCGTGCAATCGTTGCGGCCGGACCCCCAGAAGGAGACATTCGTCCCGATCTACCGCTACGACCAGGAAGCCACGGCCAGACTCATCGAGCAGAACGTGGCCGCCGTCGCCGACCAGATCAACTCGTACAAGGCTGGAGAGGTCCTGGTCAAGACGAACACATTGATTCTCGGCAAGGAGCTTGCGCTGCTCGACCAGGAGCACAAGGCGTACCTGGGCGTCATCGCGGAGCAAAGGGGAGAACTCTGGCGCAAGTATGTGCTTCGTCAGATTGGCGTGGCGGCGATGGCTGTGCTGGTCGTTGCCGGACTGGCCATCTACACCGCGTTCTATCAGCCCCGCATCGTCGAAAAGCCGGCCCGAGCACTGGGCCTCGCGTTGCTGCTGCTGGGCATGCTGGCACTGACGCGGGCGAACGCCATGATCCTGCCGACGGAACTCGCCACCGGCCCGGTGGTGATGGCCGCCATGATTCTCGCGATCGTCTATGACCAGCGCTATGCGCTGGGCATCGGTGGCGGCCTGGCGATTCTGGCGACCCTCGCGTCTGAAGCGGGCCTGGGTCTGTTCGTCACGCTGCTGACGGCGTTGGCGATCAGTGTTTTCCTTTTGCGCGACATCCGTACCCGTGGCAAGTTGATCGCCACCGGCGCTGCCGCGGCCCTCGGCGCGGGGATCGCGTCGGCCGCGGACGGCGTGATCGCGGGCCAGGCACTGGCGCAATATGTCCTGCCCCATGCCTGCGCGGCGGCCGGTGCGGCCTTGATGGCCGGGTTCATCGTGCTCGGCGTGCTGCCGGTCATCGAAAGTCTGTTCGGCGTCGCGACCAGCCTGACGCTGCTCGAATGGTGTGACGCCAGCCGCCCGCTGCTGCAGCGGCTCGCCCAGGACGCGCCAGGCACGCACACGCACTCGCTGATGATCGGCACGATCGCCGAAAAGGCCGCAGATGCGATCGGCGCCAACGGCCTGCTGGCTCGCGTCGGGGCGCTCTATCACGACATCGGCAAGATCGCCAAGCCCGCCTATTTCGTCGAGAATCAGGAGGCCAAGATCAACCGGCATGACCGCCTCGGGCCGACGCTGAGCCTGCTGGTCATCGTCGCGCACGTCAAAGACGGCCTCGAGATGGCGAAGGACTACGGTCTACCGAGAATTCTGCATCAGTTCATCGCCGAGCACCACGGCACCACCGTCGTGCGTTATTTCCAGCGGGTCGCCGCCGAGCAGGCCCAGAAGAGCAAGACCAAGGAGCTGCCCGAGAGCGAATTCCGCTATCCTGGGCCGAAACCGCGTACCCGCGAGTCCGCCATCCTGATGATCTGCGACAGCGTCGAGGGCGCCGTCCGGGCGCTGCCGGAGCCGACGCCGGGCCGCATCGAGAGCACGGTCCATCAGGTCCTGATGGCGCGCCTCAACGACGGCCAGTTCGACGACTGCGACATCACGCTCAAAGAGCTTTCCCGCGTAGAGGACGCTGTGGTCAAAGCGCTCTGCGCCGCGTACCATGGCCGTATTGCGTACCCGAAGGACGAGGCCAAACCCGCTACCGAGGCGGCCTCCAAACGGGAAGGTGAAGCCAAGAACGAACAGAAGGAGGACGAAGGTCCCGGGTTGGCGGCGGCATCCTGACCGAACCGGTCACGGCCGCAATCGCCTCGCGCCTACACACGTCGATGAGTACCTCATACGAGATCGAAGTATCCGTGGAACGAAACCGTGCATGGGTCCAGGCTGACATCGCCCGGGCCGTGCGCGCCACGCTTCAACGCGAAGGATGCCAACGGGCTACGCTCAGCGTGGCCGTGGTGGATGACACCACCATTGCCGAGCTGCATGAGCGATACCTCGGCATTGACGAACCCACGGATGTCCTGAGCTTCGACCTGGCGGATGCGCCGGGCGACGGCAGCGTGGACGGCCAGATTGTCGTATCGAGCACGACGGCCACCCGCGAAGCGAAGGAACGTGGCATTCCCGTGCGACACGAACTCCTCCGTTATGTCATTCATGGCACCCTGCATCTGCTGGGCTACTCCGACGCCACACCCACTGAAGCAGAGATTATGCACAGCCTGGAAGACGAGCTGATCGCGGTCACGACCAACGGCGGCCCAAAGACGGAAAAAGGGTGACAGCGACCATGATACCGTTCTGGATCACGCTGATCCTGCTCGCAATGACATGTTGCATCGCCGCCGTGGCGTTCTCGTTGCGGCACCTGTCCCGCGCGAAGCTGGGTGAACTCGTCGAACGCCGAGGCCGCGCAAAACACTTCGAACGGTTGCTCAAGCACTTGGGCGAAATCACTCTCATGACCGCCGCGTTGCGGATGGCGACCAATCTGCTGATCGTGCTGCTGATCGCCTACATACTGAAAGACTCGCACGCCGAATCGCTCTTCCATTTCGGCAGCGTGTTCATAATCGCGGCCGCGCTGATCCTGGTCTTCGGCGTAGCCATTCCCAATGCCTGGGCCAAGTATGCGGGCGAGCCACTGCTGTTCGCCACGATGCCGCTCCTGAACGCCGCCCAAGTGGTCTTCCGGCCACTGGGGGCGTTCCTGCATCTGTTTGACGGCATCGTGCGGCGGTTGGCTGGGGTTCCGCTCGACAACGGTCAGAACGGCGCCGAGCAGGCCGAGCAGGAAATCCTCAACATCGTCTCCGAGGGTGAGGCGCAGGGCGGGATTGATGAGGAGGAGAAGGACATGATCGAGTCGGTCATGCAGCTCGACGAGATGCAGGTCGGCGAGATCATGACGCCCCGCACGGAAATGGTCGCCCTGCCATCGACGGCCACCCTCTTCGAAGCGAAGGACCTCATCACCAGGGAAGGCTATTCCCGCATTCCGGTCTACGAGGAGTCGCTGGACCACGTCATCGGCGTGCTGTATGCGAAGGACCTGCTGCACTTCGACCGAACGGACGACTTCGACGTCACCAAGGTCATGCGCAAGGTGCCGTTCGTACCGGAGACGAAGCCGCTGCGGGATCTGCTTCGCGAGTTTCGCCAGAACAAGGTGCAGTTGGCGCTCGTGCTCGACGAATACGGCGGCACGGCGGGGCTGGTCACGATCGAGGACATCGTCGAGGAACTCGTCGGTGACATCGTGGACGAATTTGAACCGCCCGAGCCCGAGCCGATCCGGCGCATCGACGACGATACACTGGAAATCGACGCCCGCCTCCACGTGGACGAACTGAACGACGAACTCGACATCGAGCTGCCCGAAGACGACGACTATGAGACAGTCGGCGGATTCGTGTCCAGCGCGTTAGGCAAGATCCCGGCCGCAGGCGAAGAACTGAACCACGGGAACGTCCACATCCGCGTGCTTGCCGCCGAGGAACGCCGCATCAACCGTCTCCGAGTTCATGTCACACGACAGCGAGAAGAGAACGAAGCGAAAGACACATAGCCGGCTGTTCGATACTGTAGCGGCAGTCCCGGGTGGCGACCTGTCCAACGACTGCGAGCATCTTTCGGAAGAAGCGCATGAACAACGATTCTGACCACCTGCACCGCCGAGGAAAGGCCTGCGTGCTCGCCACCGGCTGCCCGGAAAACCGCATCGATGCCGCCCGGATCCAGGAGTTCCTTCGGGGCGAAGGATGGGAAATGATCGACGACTATCGGCATGCGGACCTCATCGTGCTCAACGCGTGCGGTTTCACCCAGGACAACGAAACCTCCAGCCTGGAGAACATCAGGGAAATCCGGGCGGGGATGCAGCCGTCGGCTGAGCTACTCGTAGGCGGATGTCTTTCCGTCATCGACCCTGAGAAACTGAGGGCAGCACAGCACGAAGCCGCGTTTGAGTCGGATCGGATCGAATCGCTGGCGCAGATTGTCCATGCCTCTACGGACCCAGCGTCCGTCCAGGCCAATTACCTGCTCGCGCGAACAGACGAACTGGCCCCGAAGAGAAGAAAACTGCCGTGTCTCGCCAACCTGCTGAAGCCCAGGGCTGTCGCCCGCCGGCTGACCGAACCCTACCGCCGGAAGCTCAGTCGAGCCATCAACGTGTTCGACCCGAAAACATTCTGCATCAAGATCTCGACAGGCTGTTTGAACGCATGCAGCTTCTGCGCCATCCGCCTGGCCCGGGGACGCATCCGGAGCCGAGCGATCGATGAGATTCTGTGCGAGCTCAAAAAAGGACGCGCCGAGGGCTTCACGCGATTCGCCCTGCTCGGCACTGATCTTGGTGCGTATGGCAGAGATCATGGCGCGACGCTCGCCGCGCTGCTGGAGCGGATGACCAACGAAAAGGGCGATTTCGAGATTCGGTTGCGCAACATCCAGCCACGGTTTCTCATCGAGATGATGGCTGAGCTGCGTCCCGTCTTTCGCTCAGGCAAGGTCACCTATCTCAGTTCGGCCGCAGAATCGGGCAGCAACCGAATACTCAACCTCATGAGGCGTGGTTACACGATTGAAGACTACAAGCAGGCAATCGGCATACTGAACCGTGAGTTTCCGCACATCCGGATTCGTACACAACTCATGGTAGGCTTTCCGGGTGAGACAGAAGCTGAATTCCGCGACACGTACCGGCTGCTGGACGAACTCCGCTTCGACTTCGCCGAGGTCTACCGGTTTCAGCCGCGGCCGAACACGGCTGCCGCCGAGATGCCGGACATCGTCTCACCCGCCGTCGCCTGCCGCCGGTTCTACAAGCTGCTGCTCAAGGCCACGTTCAATCAGTCAGCCCGGAAGCAATCGGCACTGCGTGCCTACAAGGCGTGGATGCGCGACGACGCAGCCGGCCGGAGTCCGAGCGTCGCCCGAACATCATCATGACGACAATCACGGCGCCGCCGTCGCTGCTTTGCCCACGCCCTGCATCATCAGACCCTGCAGACTGTCGAGATGGTTTTCGTACACCGCTCGCGGGTCACACTCGTGTTTCTTGCACAGCGACGCGGCCATGCCGACGACCTCGCCCATGAGGCCGCAGGTCCGCATGACGCGAACGGCGCCCAGGGCTTCGTGCGTCACGCTGATATCGCGGCCGGCCATGAAGAGGTTCGACCTGTTTCGTGAATAGAGGCAACGGTATGGAACCCAGTAGGGCATCTCGTACTTGCCATACCTGGCGACCGAGATGAAGGCGTTGCCCTCGAAGCCTTTTTCGTACCGTTTGTCCGGCACGTGCAGGTCGATCTTC
Organism: Phycisphaerae bacterium; assembly: GCA_016928855.1. Taxonomy (GTDB): domain Bacteria; phylum Planctomycetota; class Phycisphaerae; order UBA1845; family PWPN01; genus JAFGKA01. Next base: position 813 of record JAFGKA010000303.1, on the reverse strand, counting down.
CAGCCCGTCGGCACACAGCCGTCGGGATACTCCTTGCCCTGGACGATATCCTCGTCGGTCAGCACGACATCGCCCATCAACCGGCGGGATTCGCGTTTGCCGGCGATGTACGCCGCCCAGTTGAGCTTGTGGTTCGGCAGGACCTTATCCACATTCTTCATCGCGTCCCACGCGCCGTACATCGCCCGCAGGTTCCAGTCGCGAATCTGCTCGGCGTCCTCGATCGGATGCTTCTCGAAGCCGCTCTCCCAGAACCAGCCGCCGAGCCGCGAGGGATCGGGCTTGTCCTTGCTTCGGCCGGGGAAAGGCTTGTCCGTCAGATCCAGTGCCCACGGGCACCGCGGGAACGATTGCGGGCTGTCGGTCTCGATCACATTCCAGACGTTCGTCGGGCCCATGTGCCCCGTTTCGGCCATGTCGAGGTCCGCGCCGGCCAGGAAACCAACGCCGCCATCGCCGGTACAATCGGCGAACCACCGCCCTGCCAATCGGATGCGCCGGGCGCTGAGGATATCCTGCGCGATGACGGCGGTGAGCCGGCCGTCGGCGGTCTCCACGGCGTTGACGCGCTGCCCGAGAAAGAGACGCACGTTGGGCTCCGCGCGCAGCACACCGAGCTTCTTGTCGTCCTCGTAAATCTCGGCCGTATTGGTCGGGCCGTAGTGCGCCTTCTGTTCCTGTTCCAGTTCGGCGACAATATCACCGATTCGCTCATACGGCGGCACATTGCGGGCACCCCCAAGCCAGACGCGAACCTCCGAACTGTTGTTGCCGCCCACGACGGGCCGGTCCTGGATCAGCGCGACCGTAAGG
>JAFGKA010000302.1 GCA_016928855.1 Phycisphaerae bacterium | reverse complement strand
TACCTGGCCTTTGAGGCCGTGCTGGGCGAGACGGTCGAACGCTTGGCCACGCCGATCTGGGAGAAGCAGGCCGCCACCCGGCTGGGTCTGCAGTCCACCTTACGTCCCCGCGGCCGTCCGCGCAAGACAGGCAGAAAGTAATGGAGCCCCATAATTGGACTCATCCCCTTTTCTTCTCTTTTCTTCTCCCAGGAGTTTTGCTGTCGGTTTTGTGGGTGGTGCCGCTGGGGGAATGTTCGGGCACCTTGCCAACGCTGCGTTCGGTGCATCTGCTGCTGGATTGTTCGGGACCCTCGCGATAAGAGGTGGGATCGGCGCAGGCGAGAATGTGCTCGCTGGCTATACGAAAGCGATGCTGGATGAGGACGAATACACGTTGGCCGCGCTTCTCGGAGATATGGCCCTGGGCGCCGCCGGAGGCGCAACGTTTCATTTGGGAGAGATCGCTCTCCGAGGATTGCGTGGTTTCGCCGGCTCGATGGCAGGTGCGTACTGGCGGAACGGTGCTTGGTCGAGTAAATGGAGCCAGTTGGGATTAGGTAGCGCTGACGAGCTTCAGAAGTATTTGGAGAAGGTCATGCGAGGTGGCGCGAAGGACCTGGGCGGCGGTCGCCTCGGATTCTGGGACCCGAGCACAAGGGTAACACTGGTCATCGATCCAACGCTGCCCAACGGCGGACACGTGGGCGTAAATCGGTTCTATCCATGGTAGCCCATGCCGACGCGGAAAGAGATGTTATCGCATCAAGAATGTGCATGTGTGTCGACGCCTTCTGTGCGAGGGTTTTTGGCAAATGGCTCAAAGCAAGATTCCAGTTGGCGGGCACCTGAAGCAGGATGACGCCTGGTTCTATGGACCTGACTTTGAGGTGGTGGTACGATTCCGTGAAACGACTCTGCGGGCTCTCACACGAGACGCAGCACGACAGACGCTTGACCGTTTGGAGATTGTCGGTCCTTGGCGACAAGCTTGCGACATCGGTGACGCAGACCGCGCCATCATGCAGTGGAACCACCTCGACTGTGCATACGGGCTATGGCCGCTGGGCCGGTTCGGAATCGCCGGCGTGCGGCTGTCTAGCGAGCCGTGGTGCCCCGACGATCTTCTGTGCGGCGTGCCTGGCGATGAAATGCGAAGAGTGTTGGGCACGTGGCCTTGGACAGACAGTGATCCGATTGCATCTATTCCGTTCCTCGATATTCATCGAATGGTGATCGGCCGAGTGCGAAGCCTGCACCGAACGCTTCCAATTCGTGCCGCGATTCTCCGAGACCAGTTGCAGGCCCACAGTCTTCTTTCTGACGCAGAGGGGATCCTCGTAGATAGAAGGGTAGCGGAGGCTGGACGACTTGAGGGCAAGTCGCTTCGCCGGATGGTCCGGCTTGGGCTTGAAGGCTGAAGACACGTACGATAGCACCGTGCGTCGGGCGATGTCAGTGATGACGGGCGCACGATGTCGCAGACGACAGCACGTGCGGTTACGGTGAGGGCTTGGATCGCCGGACACGGTCGACTAATCCTGGACGCCCAGGCAATGCGAGAAGGTCTTTTCGATGAACATGGACAGCGTGTTTAGGCCGATAATGAACGAGGCGATTCGATGGATTTTCCGATCGCTCGGAATCCCTGATGGATGGCTCATTTGGCTCGGCGGTGTCGCTCTCGTGTTTATAAGTGTGGGGATCGCTTCGGTCGTCTATTCCGCAGTGCGTCGGCGATGTCGGCAGCGTCGCGAGCATTAGTAGTGAGGTGCAGTGGCCCAGCAGCTTGTCAGGCGGTCTTTTGCGAGGGGGATGGTCGGTTTTAGCAGTGTTCGCTGGGCGTGTGAGGCGTAGTCGGCGGCGTCCGGTGACTCGCGGGCGGCGTTTCGGGTGGTTGGCGAGCGGCCTTTCGCTGGTTCGGCGCGCGACATCACTGTGACGATTCGGCCGACGAACCGTTTGGTCGTTCGCTTACGCGGCGCGATGAACCGTAATCTCGATCACCGGCAGGTGCGGGTCGCCGCGGCAGCGGTGGCGGCGGATGTCGATGTGGAGTTGCGGCGCCTGGCGTGCGCGGAAGGCTACGGGTTTGGGCCGGCGTTTACGGTGCCAGGCTTCGTCGGGCGTGCGGCTTCTTTTCGCGTAGTTCGCGGCTCATGCGGCAACCTCGCAAACGGAATCAAACCGCAGAACACGCGAAATCCGCGAAACCGGGACATGGCGTCTGCAACGATCGCCGAGGCACGAGCGCCCCGGCTATCCTGGCTTGGCGAACGCGGCCTCGATCTCACGCAGGAAGGCAGGCGGTTCAACGATCTGAAGCTCCGGGAAACGCCTTCTGAACGGAGGAGAACTCATCAGGTCCAGCAAATCGCGGTCGCGCGTGACGAGAAAGCGGGCGTTCGTCGCGCTGGCCAAGTTGACGTAGGGCGCATCGTCGGGGTCGCGGTCATACGTGAAATCGGCTGGAACGTCCTCGACTGGCTCGATGTACTTGCTGAGGTCAAGGATGAGTCGGTCCACCCGTTCCGTCGTGACGCCGAGCCTTGCCGGCAGCTTGGCGGGAAGCGCGCGCAGTTCGCGAAGGATGTGGTCGCTCACAAACACGTGTACGTAACCCATCTGCGCCGCCGTGACGCAAGCGCCGGCCGGCCCCTTCGGATTGATGAGGGCCTGTGCGAACAGGGAGCAGTCAAAGACGGCGGGAATCGCCGGCGTCACGAGTCCTGTCCCTCGGTCCGGCGCTCGGTCCGCATCTCGTGTTTGGCCCGTTCGAGCATCTCGCCGAGTTCATCGTCGGTCATGCCGCTTTCCAGGAAGCGTTCGTAGATGGGGCCGCTCAACTCTTCCAGCGGCGCGGGCGGCTCGGCAAAGCACTTCACGAGCTTGGCCACGTACGAGGGGAGGTCCTGACCGGAGGCGGCCGCGCGCTGCGCAAGCCGCTCTTCCGCTTCGGGCGAAATGGGAATCTGCAGCATCATCATAATGGCTCATTATAGCAGATTCGCTCAGAGATTCCACCACGGGCAATAGGCGTCGCGGCGGGTGGAGATAAAGCTGGGGGCGGCAACGGAACCGTCGCGCAGAGCGTCGCTGGCGGCGGGGGGTACGGCGGGCTGGACCGGTTCGGGCGGGTCGCAGACCTGCACTACACCGGCACCGGCGGCACGCTGGCGCGGTATCAGTACGGCTATGACGCCGCGGGCAATCGGCTGTATGCCCGGATTACGCAGGCCGACGACGGAGCCATTTCCCACGACAACGACCGCTCGTACCTCTACCGCTACGACGCCCTGAGCCGGCTGATCCTGGCCGAGCGGGGCCAGATCACGCCGAGCGCCGCCGGTGGCACGATGGATACGGGCATCGGCGTGCCCGTTCCGGAGGCCCGGACGTGGGCCCTGGACAACCTCGGGAATTGGTCCGGCGGCGACGCCACGACTGGCAGCCTGATCTGGGGCGACGATACGGACGGCGTACCGGACGGCGTGCCTGACGCGAACGTCGTCTGGACCCATCACGCCGTCGACAAGGCCAACGCGATCACGCAGATCGCGAAGGATACGTCGGCGACGCCGACGACGCTGGACTACGACCTCGCCGGCAATCTCGTCTCGGACGGGACGTACTTCCTGCAGTACGACGGCTTCAACCGCTTGGTGCAGGTCAACGCCATCGGCACGGCGACGCTGAACGCCAACGGTGAAGTCACCGCTGGCATGCCGGGCGATATGGTCGTCCAGTTCGTTTATGACGGCCTCGGCCGGCTGATCCGGTCGGTCCGGCCGGACCGGACGGAGGACCACTATTATGATGGTGTCCGCCGAATCCACACCGACGTAACGATCCATACCACAACGACTACCGACCGCCAGTACGTGTATGGCCCGGATTACGTCGACGAATTCGTAGCGCAGATCGATGACGCTGGCGCCGTCTTCTACATGCTCCAGGACGCGAACTACAACGTCGTGGCCCTGGTCAACGCCGCCGGTGCGGTTGTCGAACAATACGCCTACCGGCCGTACGGCGGCCTGGTGGCCGTGGACACGCTCCAGTCGGGTGGCCCGGTGAATACGGCCGGCCACCAGGGCCTGTTCTACGAACGCCTCGGCGGGCAGGGCCTGGCCGTAGGTGCCACCGGCTTCTACTACAACCGAAACCGCTTCTACAGCCCG
>JAFGKA010000301.1 GCA_016928855.1 Phycisphaerae bacterium | reverse complement strand
GAGTTGGGGGCTCGTCAAGTCGCCCACCGCCAGCACCGGTCGTGATGTAGACGGTGCCTTCGCCGTCGGCAACCACCTGCCCGTCGCGGATTGGATGGGTCCGTTCGTACAGATGGTTGTGGCCGGAGAGCGCCAGATTCACGCGGTGCCGGTCAATCACCGGAAGGATCGAGAGCTGGAGCTTTTCGGCCGGTTTATGGCGAGCGTTGGTGAAGAACGGCTCATGGAAGACCAGGATCGTCCGTCGTTCGCCCGCATCGGCCAGCACCGCGTCGAGCCACGGAGCAACAACCTCCTGGTAGATCGGGAACGTCCGGTTGCTGTCGATGAAGACGAATCGCACATCGCCGAAATCGAACCAGTAGTGGCGCTCGGGCGGCTCGGCCTCGGGGCCGTTACGCGGCAGCACGAACGCCGCCAGCGCTGGCGCGCCGTCATCGGTGCGCACGTCGTGGTTACCGAGGCACGGATAACACGGGATACGGGAAAGCAGCGACGCGTACGGCCGGAAGAAGTGATCGGGGTAGTCCTCGGCCGCGCCGTCGAAGTAGACGATGTCGCCGGTATGGATAATGAGGTCCGGCTCATATTCAGGCATGCGCTCGGCCAAGCGATACTGGGCGCGCTTGCCGGTGCCGCTGTCGCCGAACGCGATGACCCGGAAGCTGTCGCCCGGCGGCGGGGCCGTCCGCACATCGCCGACCGCCAACAGCACGGGCACGCCGGACTTGCCAGCTATCGTAATCTCATAGCGATAAAGCGCACCCTCCTGGAGCCCGTCGATCTCGGCGATACATCGGTCGTCGGTTCGGTCCGCGGTGAACACGCCGACGGACTCGCCCCCCTCGTGCCGGACGGTGACGCTCGCCGATTCGGCCGGCCGCATCTGCCAGACGAGCACGAATCCGTCCGGCGCCAGCATCTGCACCATCGGGCCGGTCGTGATCGGCGAAGCAAACAATCGAGGCCACGCCAACCAGACGCCGCCGGCGATGGCCGCGACGATGAGCACGAACAAACCCAGTGGGCGGGCACGTTTAATGATAGGTTTCGCTGCAGGCTTCATGGCTGCACAGTATACCCGGAATCATGCGGGTGTCACCCTATTCATGTCAGTGGGTGATGGGCCATCGTTGCCCCGCGCGGGACTGGTCGCCAGCGCATCAGCAAGCGTAACCTCGGCCAGCGAAGCCTGCGTACGACCATGCACGGCTGCCACTGCGGCCGCCACAGGCTCGTCAAAACCGCGCGTGGGAATACCGTCGGCGCGAGGATCGCCGATCGCGAGAATATCCGCGACCCGAATGCGGTCAGCCGGCTGCGCGGGCACGTACTGTTTCACCGTCTGATTCTCGACGGGACATAGAATCCCCGCGGCGATCAATCGGTTGACCAGCTTCTGCACGGCGTCGCCGGGCAGGTTCACCGCGGCCGCAATGCTGTCGATCGCCACGGGCCCGCGTCCGACCGTATACTGCCCGGCCACACAGGCCGCTACAGCCAGCACATCCGTCGGCCCGAGCACGAGATCCACGCCGCGCTCGGCCGACCGCATCCGATCGAGGTTGGCCGAGGTATGCGCCAATTCCGCACCGAAGAGGAAGATCAGCCAGGAGAAGTTGAGCCACAACAAAAACAGTGGCAGCACGCCGAGCACGCCGTAGAGATTGCCCTTGACCACGAGATGCTCCACGTAGAGTGCGAAGCCCCACTTGGCCACCATCCACAGCGGCACAGCCACGACGGCCCCGCCGAGCGCGGCGCGGAACGGTACGGTCGTATTCGGCAGGAAAACGTACAGCATCGCCACGACAACCACACTGACGACGATCGGCCCGAACCACCCGATCGCGACCAGCAGCCAAGCCACGCCCGGCGTATCCTGAAAGGTGGTCACCGCCTGCCGGCCGAGGTAGGACGCCGCCACGAGCGCCACCGGCCCCAGTGTCATCGCCGACCAGTACAGCAGGACACTGGGCGCTAGCGCGCGGCCGCGGGGCGCCTCGAAGATGCGGTTCAGGGACCGTTCGACGGTCGTCAACAGCGTCAGCGCCGTCCAGATCAGCAGCGCCCCGCCGACCGGCCCGAGCCGTTCAAACGTCAATTTGCTTGTCACATTGCTGACGAGCTTCTGGATCTCTTCCGCGACGTTGATGACCCGCGTCGATTGCGTTGTCGCGGCGCCGGCCGCGTCCGGCAAGGCGGCCTCAGGCTCGGACGGTGCTTCCTCTTCCTGGAACACGGCGATCTGCGCGAAGCCGGAGGCGTCGAGCAACCGCTGCATACTCTGGTTGCTGTCAGCCAGCACACCGACCGACTTGAGCACCAGAAATGCCAACACCAGTACGGGAATGAGGGCGAAGATCGTGCGGAACGACAGCGCCGCGCTCATTGCCATCACGTTGTTCTCGCGCAGGCGACGGGCACAGAATCGCCACAGCTCGATCTGAAAGCGCACGAACCTCGCCCCGCGCCCGAGTTCCTGACCCGGTTGCGTCAGCAGACGTTCAATCCGTTCTCGAGCGGTGCCCAGAACCATGCGACCTCGAGAGCATCATTCCGGCAGTTTTGGCAGTTTGTCCTTGAGTTCCTGCGCCGCCTTGGCGGCATCAAAGGCCTTGCGCGCCTCCTCAACCTGCTTCTGATCCGCCTCGGGAAGCGTGCTCTTCATGCCCTCCGCCTGTTTGAGCGGTGCCTCGGCCTCGTCCAGCTTGCCGCCCTTGATCGCTTCCGTCGCCTTGTCGAGCAGAGCCTTCACTTCTTTCTGGGCCTCGGTCGCCGTGTCTTTCGCGACCTTGGACGCCTCCTCCG
>JAFGKA010000300.1 GCA_016928855.1 Phycisphaerae bacterium | reverse complement strand
GAGATTGCGCTCGAGCTGGATCCCGAGTACTACAAGCGGCTGTGGGTCAACTCGCATGAGGCGTGCCCGAACTGGAGTCCGCCACCGGACCCGGCGGCGGCCGACAGCTACCTCGGCAACGGCTATTTCCCCGCGTGGTGCGCCGATGTCTCCCGACGCCAGTTGCAGAAGGCGGCCGACGATCCGCGGTATGCGTATGGCGAGACGATCCTGACGTTCTGGCCCTGGCCGAACCGCAATTTCGGCGGCCTCGATGCCGGAACGCGGGCGATCAACGTGGATGACGATGGCGACGGCAAGTCGGATCGTGTCGTGACGGTCGCGTCGCCGATCCTGCACTTCTGCGGCCTGCTGAACAGCATGTCGTCGGCCTATACCGTGCTGCCGGAACAGATGCTCGGCGGCTACATCATCAGTGGCTTCGCCTCGCGCGACGATGCCGAGCTTCGCATTCTGCTCTATTCCCACAATCCCCTCGATACGCAGTCGCGGTCCGACACGACTGTCGAGGTCAAGGTGAATGTGGCCGGGCTCACCTGGGAACGGGCGCGTGTCGAGGCGTATCGGTTCGACCGCGAGCACAATACGTATTACCACCTCGGTCGCGAGCTGCGCGACCGCGATCCGGTCAGAGCGCCTACGGACGAAGTGAACCGGGCCGTCCTGGAAATCCAAAGCGACGATCGTGACGTACAGTTGGCCGCGATGAAGAAGCTCGACAAGTTGGGACCCGCGGCACAATTGGCGGCGCCGACGGTCATGCAGTGCATGCAAACGGCCACGAACGAAGCAGTCCGCAAGGCGGCACAGGCGGCATTCGCCAAGATTGCGTTCGGTGCGGCCTGTTACAGCGCCGACGAAGTGCGACAGGTCGAAGCCCTCTCACGACTGCAGCCGCCCGACACGCACACAGTATCACGAGACACCGCCAGCACGCTGCGCATCCCCGCGGAGCTGACAAGCAACGGCGCCGTCGTCCTCGTCATCAGGCCGGAATAATCCCGTCGCGGGTCGGACCGCAGACCCGGAACACCCTTATGACGCCGCAACGCGCGCGGCGTCCATGGCCGGCACCGCTACCGCGGTCGCCTCAGCGTTGATCTTGCGAATCAGCCGCTCAATCTGGTCCGGCGGCGCCACGGACTGGTGAATCGTCAGGCCAAGATGCGCGGCCAGCTTCTGCAGCGTCTCCTCCGGACAATCCGGCGCCGTGGCCACGACGAGGTTGTCGCCCCACAGACGCAACGGCCATATGTGATACTGCCGGACGAGATCGGGCGACACGCGCAGCATCGCGGTCGAGTCTGTCCCGAGTTCGTCCAGGTCGGCTTCGGCCATCTCCATCGTGAGTTGTCGTGCCCACGCCTCCCACACCTGAGTCGGCGTGGCCAACCCCCAGCGCATCGCGATACAGCCGAACCGTTGGCCGCTCCTCGTCTGCTCATCGAGGATCTCGTCGATGTCCCGATCGATCAGGACACCCATATCGCGCAAGATCTGGCCGATGGCTGGTATGCTCACGTGGCTCGTTCCTTTCCCCGTCACCCGGCACTGAAATCCGTGTACAGAGCGCGTACTTGCCCATTCCCCCCTCGTGTACCGGTTCATACGATTCGCCGCGCCATCCAGGCAAGCGGTTTCTCACGCGGCACGCAAAAAAAGCCTTGTCTTGTGGTACGCGGCCTGGGTGTGTTCACACTTCTCCGCGAGAACGGGTATGCTATCGGACATGGACGAAGTGACGAAGACCCACGCCACGGCGGTGGTGGTGATCCCGCCTCTGGAACTCTGGCCGCCTATCCAGGCGATCCGCCGGCAGTATGACCGCCAGTTTCGACGATGGATGCCGCACATCACACTGCTGTATCCGTTCCGGCCGGTCGAACGCTTCGATGAGATCGCACCCGCCCTGCGCGACTGCTGCGCGACGATCGAGCCGTTCGAAATCGAGTTGAAGACGTTCCACTACTTCCAGCACCATCCCCGAAGCCTCACGATGTGGCTGGCCCCCGAACCACCGGAGCCGGTCACGGCATTGCAGGCGGCCCTGCAGCCCTGTGCCCCCGATTGCACCGATGTCACCTTGCACGAAGGCGGCTTCCGCCCGCATCTCAGTGTCGGTCAGGCCCGCTCCATCACCGAACTGGAAAAACAACTCGGCCCGCTGCAAGCCGAGTTCGAGCCCATACGATTCACCGTGTCTGAGATCGCCATGATTCGGCGAGGCCCCGACAAGCGAGACATCTTCAAAGTGGATCGCCTGATCCCGATCGGCGCGGCCCTGTCATGATATGAAAAAAGACGACCGTCCCCTCAAACCGCATTTCTGAGGGTGGATCGTCATTCTCCGCGTGCCGGTGGAGGCACGGCAGGATGCCGACATCAGCCGGTCGAGGACAATTCCGGATGCCGCCAGCGGATTAACTGGCACACATCTTCACTGCTGAGCAGCGAGCCCGTGCTGACCAGAACGCCGTCAATGAACAGCCCTGGCCCGACGACTGTTCGATACTGGGCAATGTCTTCGCCCTTGCTCGTGGTCTGCACGTTGCCGCGGATGCCTAGCCGCTCGACGGCGGTCTGCGCCGACTCTGTCAGCAACCGTGTGTCCGGGCCATCTTTCCCGATCACTTCCAGGTGAACCATGGAATCCTCCCGTACGCGCCCCGCTGCGCTCGAAACGAGCGGCGCTCTGTGCTTCCGGACTCCGACCGCTTCTGTTCCCCTGGACCGCGTGAGATGATTGCAGCCCTATTATGGACCACGTTTTCAGCTTTGGCAACCCGATTCACTGAAAGATTTCACAGGCTCACGCGAATCTTCCCACAAGCGCGGTCTTACCCGCCGCCGCGCCGCTTTGTCGCAGACATGTCCGGCCGACGCTGTGATGGCCCCGTGGATTATTTCAGATGAGCAATATTATTGCCAAATATTGCTTGACAACCAACTCGCCTTGTCGTATGTTAGGTCTGTGTTAGGTATATCGAGGGGCTTTCCGGAGCGGAACGGTGGTGTTGAAAGGGGCGAAACGACAGGCGGGCGTGGGGGACGCTGCGTGGGGGCTGGCCACGCCGCGAGCGGTCGAGATTGCGTTGCGATTCGGCATTGTGGCGGAGTCAGCCACTCGGACGTGGGCCTGGCCGCCCAAGGCCGAAATCGAGCCCGGCCGGATCACACTGGTGACCGGGCCGTCGGGCTCGGGCAAATCGAGACTGCTCGCGGCGTTGGCTCAGCAGCGCCCGGATGCGATCTGCGTCAACTCCCTGCCATTTCCGCTGGACGTGACCGTTCTGGACGGCGTCGCGCCGGGCAAGCCGCTGGTCGAAGCCTTGGGGGTCCTGAGTGCCTGTGCCTTGGCCGAGCCGGCGCTGTGGCTTCGACGCTTCGCCGAGCTGTCGGTGGGCGAGCAGTTCCGGGCGCGGCTGGCGCGGGCGGTCTCACTCTTGCCGAATGACGCCGGCGGCCTGCTGCTGTGCGACGAGTTCGGCTCGAACCTGCATCGTCGGGTGGCCAAGGCCATTGCCTACAACTTGCGGAAACTCTCACGGCGCACGCGGATCGCCTTCGTTCTGGCCACGGCCCATGATGACCTGGCAACAGACCTGCGAGCCGACACCACGATTCGACTGTCTGCCGCGGGCGAG
>JAFGKA010000299.1 GCA_016928855.1 Phycisphaerae bacterium | reverse complement strand
CGAGCTGGACCGCGACGCCCTGGCCTGGTGCATCGAACTCGTGCAACAGCACCCCGAATGGCGCCTGTCGGTGCAGCAGCACAAGGGCTGGCACATCCGATAGCCCGATCCGTCGAACTCGCCGCAGCCACCGCCCGGCTCGGGGCACTCTGCCGCCCGTCCGGCCGCCGGAACGTCGAGCCGGACGACTGGACAGCGTTGGTTTGAGGAGTCCACACGGAACGGCAATAGACGGGAACCGGGGCCACCTACGTACCCGCTTGCCAGAAATCCCGTCACTCCAATGCCATTTCGTTTTCCGTCGCCCGCTCGGCCTGCTTGAGCACCAATTGTGTGGCATCCTCCGACAGGTCCGGCGGATAGCCATATTTCGCCAGCAGCCTGCGCACGCTCCGCCGTAGGCCTGCCCGGACGGACTCGCGCTGCGTCCAATCGAGCTTCGGCATCTTCTTCACCATCTCTGCCAATTCCCGCGCCATCAGCCGAAGCGTGTCCATCTTCATAATCTCTTTCGCCGAGCCGTTCTCAGCCAAGGCGTCATAGAACGCGGTCTCCTCCGTGCTCAGACCGAGGTCCTCTCCATGACGCTGAGCTTCACGCAGGTGCTTGGCCAAGTCGAGCAGTCGGGTGATCATCTCGGCCGTCGTGATCGCCTTGTTCGTGTACCGGATCATCGCGTCTTCCAGGGCCTCGCGGAACTTCCTGCTCTGCACGATGTTCGTCCGCTCGGTCACCCGAATCTGGTCGTTCAGCAGCTTCCGCAACGTCTCGAGGGCAAGGTTCTTCTGCTCCAGTGCCGCCACGCGTCCGAGGAACTCATCGGACAGGATGTCGAGGCGAGCGTCGTCCAGTCCCGCTGCCGCGAACAGGTCGATGACTTCATCCGCGTCCACGGCGCCGCCGATCACCTGTCGAACCGCCGCGTCCACATCACGCTGACGCGCTCGGGCGGCTCCTCCGGATTCGTCCGCAAGCCGCTTGCGGATCATCGCAGCGACACGCTGGAAGAACGCCAGATGTTCGACAACACCTTCTGTTTCGGGTCGGGGAACCGCCAAGGCAAACGCGGCCGACAGTTCCTTCACCAGAGTCCGCAGTCGCTTCCAGCCGTCTTCCTGTCCGAAGACGTGGTCAATCGCTCGCAGATACACCGGCAATACCTGTTGTGGGTCGGCGTTGATGGCTACCTCGTAGTCGCACCCGTGGAAGAACGCTTGCAGCTTCTCGAACGCAGCCTGCATCGCCGGCACGGCCTCGTCCTGGACCTCCTTGACCGCCTGCCCCGTGCCACCCGCCTGGGTGTAGGTGGCCAATGCGTCGGCCAGTTGGTCCGCCAGGCCAAGGAGATCCACAATCAGCCCACCCGGCTTCTCGCCGTAGACGCGATTCACCCGCGCGATCGCCTGCATTAGATTGTGCCCGGCGAGCGGCTTGTCGATGTACATCGTGTGCGCGGGCGGGCAATCAAACCCCGTCAACCACATGTCGCAGACGATCACCAGCCGGAAGTCGTCGTCCGGGTTCTTGAAGCGCTCGGCCAGCCGCTTCCGAGCAACCTTCGTTCGGCCATGCCGACTCATAGGCTCAATCAGCGGCTCAATGCGCTTCTGATAAACGTCGTTGCTCTCTCCCTTCCTGATCGGTGGCAAACCCTCAGTCATCACAACCTTGATTATGCCTGTCTGATCGTCATCAGAGTGCCACTCCGGGCGTAGCGCGACGATCTTGTCGTACAACGACATGCAGATCTCACGGCTCATCGTCACCACCATCGCCTTGCCTTCCATCGCGGCTCTGCGCTTCTCCCAGTGCTCGACGATGAATGCCGCAAGCCGCTCGACACGCTCCGGCGCGCCCACCAACGCTTCCAACGGAATACGAATCTGGTCTGCCACCTCCTGCCCGGATTTGTCCGCCGCTGCCGCTCTTTCGATTTCTTCCTCGGCAGCCGTCGCGCCGGCATCATCCACCGTCAGCTTCACAATCCGCGACTCGTAGTACAGCGGCTTGGTCGCGCCGTCTTCCACGGCCTGTCGAATGTCGTACACATCCGAGTATTCGCCGAAGACGTGGATGGTGTTCTTGTCGTCGCGCTCCAGCGGCGTACCGGTGAAGCCGACGAACGTCGCGTTCGGCAATGCCTCGCGCATCCACCGAGCGCCGCCCTCGACGAAGCCGTACTGGCTGCGGTGCGCTTCGTCGGCCATGACGACGACGTTGTTCCGCTCGGAGACCGGCCCGTGCTCCTCGGTGAACTTGTGGATCGTCGTGAACACCACGCCGCCGGCTGCACGGTCCAGCAACTGCCGCAGGTGATCCCGGCTTTCCGCCTGGACCGGCTCCTGCCGCAGCAGCGCCCGGCCGGCGGCGAACGTGCCGAAGAGTTGGTCGTCCAGGTCGTTGCGGTCGGTCACCATGACGACCGTCGGATTCGCCATCTTCGGCTCGCGGATCAGTGCCCCGGCCAGCATGAGCATCGTCAGGCTCTTGCCCGAGCCCTGCGTGTGCCAGACCACGCCGCCGCGGCCGTCGCCTTCGGGCTTGAGGTGGCTGAGCACGCTGGCGCGCGTCTTCCGCACCGCCCGGAACTGGTGATATCCCGCGATCTTCTTGGCGATCTCGCCGCGCTCGTCCTCCTCGAAGACCACGCACGTCCGCAGGTAGTCCAGCAATTCCGCCGGCGGGAGCAGCCCGCGAATGAGCGATTCGAGCGTCGGTGCGCCGCCCTCGGCTGGCCGCCAGGGCATAAATCGGCTGCGCCCACTGGTGATCGAGCCGACGCGCGTCAGAAGCCCGTCCGACGCCACGAGCAGCACGTTGGGCACGAAGAAGTCCGGCGCGGTCTGCATGTATCGGCCCAATTGATGGATAGCGGTGTCCAGGTCGGCCGCCGTATCGGTGGGATCCTTGAGTTCGATGACAGCAATCGGCAGCCCGTTGAGAAACACCGTCAGGTCCGGCCGGATGTGCTTGCCGGATGGCCCGACCACGGTCAATTGCCGCACGACCAGCAGGTCGTTCTTCGTCGGGTTCTCGAAGTCGATCAGCTTGGCCCGTCCACCGCGCGTCTCACCGGACTTCGCGTCGCGGTATTCCACCTCGACGCCATCGGTCAGCAGCGTATGGAACCACCGGTTGTTCTGGACCAGCGTGGGGTGCGGCGGACGTGCCAGTGTCCGCGCCACCTGCTGGAGGGTATCCGGCGGCAGCGCGGGGTTCAGCCGATGCAGCGCCTCGCCAAGTTGACCTTGCAGCAGAACGTCGGAGGCGCCCGCGCGCTCCCCCGCGTCGTCGAGTGTGACGCCGCGTGCGGTCCCCATCCCCAGCGCGCCACACTGCGTGAAGGCGACGTCTTCGACGAGATGCTCGGTAGGCGCAGAAATCGTCATGCTAGCCCGCGATCCAGCCTGCGGTAACCAGGTGGTTCCAGGCGATCCTGATGTGATCGGCGCTGAATAGTTTCCGTTTCCTGTCGTTCCAGGCATGAACGAGTGCAACGGCTTCGTCGGCCGAAGTGGCCGCTTTCGGTTCATGCCGTGCTACGTAGTGAACGGATGAGAGAAGCTCCATCCCGTACGGTGTCTCGAAACCCTCGATGAGTTTTCCCACTGATCCCAGCCGTTCCATCCCCCCTTCGTCTCGAGCAACGGCCGCGGACGCTTCTTCCGCGGTTCCCTCGGTCAGCGAGATGGCTTTTCCGGGACTTCTATCACCGTCGTAACCTCGGATGTAATGACCCTCAAGCTCTTCCAAAACCTTATTCAGGTTATCGGCATAGGGTCCGTAAGGACCTTTTTCGATCTTCAGGCGAAGAGGCTCCCCCGCCTCCTGAAGGAAGTAACCGAGCTTCTGGATCTCGAGCAACGTCACTTTATAGGCCAGCGCGGTATAGCGGTCGATCGACGCGAGGAAGAGCGCCCTGGACCGCGTGAGTTTCGGCCGGCGAGTCCGAATAATGCGGTCTTTCGTTTCGGGCGAGCCCGCGGGGGCGAACAGCAGCACCCGCACGTCAGGGAGTTGACTGAAAGAGGACACGATCATCGGCCGCACCTTCGACCACTGGAGTCCGCCGAGCCCGCATCCGAGGGGAGGTACTGCGACCGAGGTGATCCCACGTGCGCGGATGGCCTCGACAAGAGCCGCCAGGCCTGATTCGATATCCTTGTAGCTCGACCTTCGGAACCATTCACGCTTGGTGGGAACATTGATGATGTATTTGGGGCCGTGGAACGCGCCGGTTCCCCAGACCTGCACGCGCCCGGGTTGAATCTCGCCGCGTTGACACGCCCTCTCGTACTCCCTGGCCATTTCAGGGTAGGCCTGCTTGAACTGAAGGGCGATCCCCTTGCCCATGGCACCGACGCAGTTGACGGTGTTGACCAGAGCTTCGGCCTCCGCCTCCAGCAGATTACCGGTGACATCTTCGATCATGGCGTCTGCTCCTCCTTTTCAGTAGTACCACGACCGCTCAACGATTATAGGCGGATGTCGGACCGCGGGGCGTCCTTCCAGGATCTGCGTGACGCGCTCCCGGGCAGCATCGCTCCGGACGCCGATCTTGTCAATAAGCTGCCAGGGAACGGACCGGTAGACGAGGAACTCGGCCTGCTTTTTCTCCTGCCGGTCCAGGTGCTGAGGCGTGGTGTTCCATTGCGTGGCATACGCGATCGGAAAGTCTACGATCGCGAGATCGCCGAGGTTGTCCCTGAACGCGGCCACCGCCGCGAGCGAGTGCCGATCGGTGAACACGAATCCCAATCCTGCGTCTGCAACGGCCTGTGCTGTCGATACGAGGTAGATGATTTGGGACTGATCGACCCGGGCGACGTTATACCCGGTGTGAAGTCGGTACAACATCGGCGATCTCGGCCCGAAATAGAACCCGACGTAATCAAGGATAACACCGCCCGGCCCGCAGGGGACGGGCAGATTACCACGATCAAGCTGTGTCTGAACCGCATGGATCCCGGTGTAAGGCAGGCCGTCGTCGGGAGCGTGGTTCGGCGCATGCAACGCCTCGCGGCAAAGCAATGTATCGAGACAGTCCGTATGGACCATGCGATAGATGGGCGTATGGTTCAACACATCCGCAGGCGGAGAAAGCGCCATCAGGCCACCTCCTCGGCCAGACGCTCCGCGTCACGCACGCGCACCGCGCCGCTCAGCAGCTTCGGCAGCAGGTAGTCCCGCATGTCGGCGAGTCGATTATTCTCGTTGATGCATGCCGTAATCAGGTCGAACAGACGGTCAACGATCTCTGCGAAGGCATGCACCGCTTCGGGTGTGGGGACCACGACAGGCATCGGCCTGAAGTTCCGCTTACTGATCTCGGGGAACGTGGTACCGCTCGCCCTCGCCTTGATCGCGTCCATGACGTGGTGAGTCCAGTTCAACACGTAGGACGACGGAAGCGGCCCGTCGCACACCATCGCGATAAATCCTTGATTGATCGCCGTTGGTACAGCAGTCAGAGCCAGGTAGCCCACGGGGGCACGCGACGAGAGTAGCACCGTGCCACTCGGCAGCAGCCCTGAACTGATGCACGCAACCCCTTCGTCTGTGATGTGGCGTTCGGTGTCCAGAAGCACTGGATGAGCGAGGCGAGACATGTCTTTAGGCGTCGCCCAACAGTGCACTCCTTCATCCCAGTACTCCGGTTTCTTCGTGCTCGGAGTTGCGCCGCCTTTCACGGAGACCGCATCACCAATCGGCTTCACTTCCCAGCCCTCGGGGATGGGGCCGAGTTCGGAGTCGGTGAGGGTGGTGGGCAGGGCGTCGAAGATGGGCTTGGGCATGGAGGGGAAGGCGGTCGCGCCGGCGGCTTTGGCCTTGACCGGCTCGAAGTCCACGAACCACGCCCGAAAGATCGCCCGCGCCAGCCGCTCCAACGCCCGCGCCGTCCGCCGATTCTGCTCGATCTTGTCGTCCAGCGCACCAAGCACACCCGCAATCGCACGCTGTTCGGCGAGGGGTGGCAGTTCCGTCTCAAATTCGCAGATGCGTCCAGGCGAAGTATGTCGCACTGTTGAACCTGACGCTGTTGCCAAGATGTGGTGCCTGTAGTCGCCTGCGCAAAGGCGATAAAAGAGAAAACGACTGTCGGCCTCCGCCCGGTCTTTGATTCGGACGAGGCCGATACGCTGATTGTGCAGGTATCGCACCGAACTCGATTCTGGGACGATAGCAGGGTAGCCCAACGTGTCACCGGCCTTGCTGAGATCGGTCATCGTAACGATGAGATCGCCCGGTTGCAGGATGTACTCCTCGGGCACTGGACCGTTGTAGTACTTCGCCTTGTCCACCTGAAAACCACCACCGATGGCGAAGTTACCCGGTGTTACAACAACATCGGTTGTCGGAGCATCGACGAAATGCTCGCCTTTGAAAGCGAACCCGTGCTTCACGTCAATGAAGTCACCGAGCTTGGTGGGAGCATATGCCATTGTTGAGATCATTTGCCTCGAAACAGCACAACCCCAAAGGCATCGTGCTGACCGTTAGGACGATAAACCTTGAATGAGCGAGCCAGGCGGTCGTCCGCGTCAACTTTGGAAGCATCCAGCCCGTTTGATCTTGCGAAGGAACGCTGCACTTCTAGCCATGGACAGCTGGCCGTGGCGTCACGAAAAAAGGCTAAGAACCAGTTCCCGCCGTTGGAGTTGATTGCGCCGATCTTGGCCAAGTCTCGATGTACCTTCCCTACGCCAAAATCTCCCGCCTCGATGAGATGCGGGTAACCACCATTCACTGGTCTGAGCCACAAGTCGACTTGTTTGGGTCGTCCGGCTTGGCCAGGGTAGGGCATTTCGTGCCGGATTTCATAACTGGCAAGCACAGGGCTCATCAGAAGGTGCTCGTAAAGCATTGTCACGATGCCGGTTTCGTAGAACGACTTGACAGTCGGTTGAAACTTTGTTGATCCAGGACGACCGCTTGAGAGTGTGAAGAGCCGAGATGCTAACGTATTCACTGCGGGCTCGACGAGTGAAAAAACTGTTCGCGGGATCTTGCTAACATTCATCGTTCGCGTCCCAAGTCAAGCAATCTGTCTCGTATGGACGTAGTCAACCGTTCACCCTCCGCAAAACAATCCTCCATCTCCGCCAGCAGCCGCGGGTACTTCTCCGTGAACGGTTCGCCGTCGTCTTCCTGTTCCTCCGCGCCGACGTACCGGCCGGGGGTGAGGACGAAGCCATGCTTCTTGACATCGTCGAGCATGGCGGACTTGCAGAAGCCGGGGATGTCCTTGTAGGTCCACTCGCCGTGCTCGGCCTCGCTCCACCACTCGGGGGCGGATTCGCTGCGCCACTGGCGGAAGGCGTAGACGATGCGGCCGAGGTCGGAGTCGGGGTTGGGGTCGCCGAGCCCATCGGCGAGCAAGGTTTCGCCGTTGTCGCCGCCGGTGAGCACGCGGAGGGTGCGGGTCTGCATCGCGCCGAGCTTGCGGGCGTCGATGAAGAGGGTCTGGCCGCGCCGGTCGCGTCCGCCGCGCTTGAGGTTGTTGCCGGTCTTGTTGCGGGTGAGGAACCAGAGGCAGACGGGGATGCCGGTGGTGTAGAAAAGCTGCGCCGGCAGCGCGACGATGCAGTCGACCAGGTCGGCCTCGACGATGCGCTGGCGGATGTCGCCCTCGCCGCCGGAGTTGCTGGACAGTGAGCCGTTGGCCATGACGAAGCCGGCGACACCGCCGCCCCGGCCGTTGGGCGGGGCAAGGTGGTGGATGAAGTGCTGAATCCAGGCGTAGTTGGCGTTGCCGACCGGAGGCGTGCCGTACCGCCAACGGACGTCATCCTGGAGCAGCTTGCCGGACCAGTCGCTGACGTTGAACGGCGGATTGGCCAGGACGTAATCGGCCTTGAGGTCGGGGTGCAGGTTGCGGAGGAACGTGTCGGCGGGCTGGGAGCCGAGGTTGGCCTCAATGGAGCGGATGGCGAGGTTCATGTGCGCCAGCCGCCAGGTCGTGGGGTTGGACTCCTGACCGAAGATCGAGATGTCGGTGGTATTGCCGCCGTGGGCTTCGACGAAACGGTCGGACTGGACGAACATGCCGCCGGAGCCGCAGCAGGGGTCGTAGACGCGACCTTCGTAGGGTTCGAGCATCTCGACGAGTAGACGGACGACGCAGCGCGGCGTGTAGAACTCGCCGCCGAGCTTGCCCTCGGCCTGGGCGAACTTGCCGAGGAAGTATTCGTAGACCCGCCCGAGCGTGTCGCGGGCCTGGTTGCGGTTGCCCTTGAAGCCGATGTCGGCGATGAGGTCGATCAGGCCCTTCATCTTGACCGGCTCGATG
>JAFGKA010000044.1 GCA_016928855.1 Phycisphaerae bacterium | reverse complement strand
CGCGGGCCAACTTCCTGAGCATCAAGCCGTACGTCAGCCGGCTCGATGTGACGATCCTGGTGCCGGACCCGGCACAGCCCGGCACGTGGCGGCGCGGCAGCTACAACCCCGAGGCGATTGCGTACCCGGCCAGTTGTGTCAAGCTGGCCTACCTCGCGTCGTCGATGTACTGGTGCCGAATGAACGGACACCCCTACACGTATCTCGACTACGCCGTGCGGCCCATGATCGTCGACTCCAGCAACTACGCCACCGGCCAGGTGGTTGATGCGATCACCGGCGCGCCGAACTATGCCACGAGCACGATGGATGCCACATTCTGGGCGTGGTACAACCAGCGACTCTTCACCGAGAACTACCTTGCCGCGCGCGGCCTGTTGGACAACCAGACAGCCATGCACAAGACCTACCCAACGAACTCCGGCAGCTCGCCCAGCGGCGCGGAACAACTCGCGATCAACTACCGCGGCGGCAACCGCATGCAGCCTAAGCTCAGTGCGTCGCTCATGCTCGAGATCGTCAAGGGTGCCATCGAACCGGGGGCCACCGAGTACATGCGCGATCTGTTGGCCAGCGACCGCTGGGGGGACAACAGCGAGTTCGGTTTCGGGCTGCCGCCAGGCTGTGTCTACGAGAACAAACTCGGCCTCGCCTATGACACGCTGGAAGACATCGCTTACGTGGTGCTGCCGAACGGCCAGGAGTTCATCCTTGCGGCCTTCAGCAACGGTTTTCAGGGCCCCGAGCCCGGCAACCCGATTCCCTATGACGCTTCGCTGCTCGGCGTGTTCGCGGAGATGGTGATCGACGAGCTGAACTTGTGCGCCGGCTGTCCGCCCAAGGTCATCATCGACAACACCGACCCGGCCGTCACGATCAGCGGCGCCTGGACCGTCGTCACTGACCAGGTCGTCGATTACGACATGTATGGCGCCGACTATCTTGCGACCACCAGCGCGCACTCGGCCACCGCCAGCGTCACGTGGAACCTCAATGTGCCGCGAGCAGGATTGTATGAAGTGACGGTCTGGTCGCCGCAGAAGAACACTGGCACGACGGTCGAATACACCGTCCATCACGCCGAAGACTCGACGGCGGTGCCCATCGATCAGCAGCACAACGGCGGCCGCTGGGTCCGGCTCGGCGACTTCGAGTTCAACGCCGGCAGCGGGCAGGTAGTCCTGACCAACGAGGCCAGCGGCGGCAGCGCCTACATCATGGCCGACGCCGTCAAGATCACGCGGTGGCCCGCCGGATACTACATCCCCGGCGATTTCGACACCGACGGCGACGTCGACCTGGCCGACTTCGGCGCGTTTTCGTTCTGTTTCAACGGCCCGAACCGACCGCTGCCAGTAGCCGGTTGTGACGTTGCCGATCTCGACAAGGACGATGACGTAGACCTGGCTGACTTCGGCCTCTTCGCCGCCTGCTTCAACGGCCCGAACCGACCGCCGGCATGCGAGTAGGCAACCCGCGGAAGTCAGGAACGCACGGTCGCCTGTCGTTCGCCGCGACGGTCCGGACAATCTTCTGATGCACGGAGCACGCCGCCTGCATCACGCATGCTCGATCGACGTGTGACTGGCGATCTCGGAGTTCACCGTACACAGATCGGCGACCGACAGGTCGTGGACATCGCCGTGGCCGGTCAGGCGGGCGAAGTCCGCCAGCTCGTTCGTAACGACCCGCAAGAAACGCGCGAGCCGCTCGGCTGAACGATCAACGTCGAGCCGGGCTCGCAGCGCCGGGTCCTGCGTCGCGACGCCGACGGGGCACTTGCCGGTGTCGCACTGGCGATATTGCTGGCAGCCGCAGGCCATCAGCGCCGCCGTGCCGATGGCAATCGCGTCGGCACCAAGCGCCAATGCCTTGGCGAAATCGGAGGAGATGCGGAGGCCCCCTGTCACGATCAGTGACACATGTTTAGCGTTTCTCGAATCCAGATACTTGCGTGCGCGATACAAGGCGAAGACGGTCGGAACCGACGTGGCCGCCTTGACGACCTTCCCTGCGGCCCCAGTCGCGCCGGGGCGGCCGTCGATGGTGATGTAGTCCGGCTCGGCGTACAGGGCCACCTCGAGGTCCGCCTCGATGTGGCCGGCAGCCAGCTTGATCCCGATCGGCTTGCCGCCGGACTTGTCGCGCAGCCAGGCCACCTTGGCCTTGAGCGTCTCGCGGTCGCGGATATCGGCAAAGCGGGCGGGGCTGTGGATCGCCTTGCCCTCGAGCCGGCTGCGAACGGCGGCGATTTCGGCGGTCACCTTCGCCGCCGGCAGAAGACCGCCCATGCCCGGCTTGGCCGACTGGCCAACCTTGATCTCGATCGCGTCGACCTCGCGAAGGTGCTCGTCCGTCACGCTGTACTCGTTCGGCACGTACTCGAAGACGTAGCGATGGGCCGCGGCGAGCGATTCGGGCAGAATACCGCCCTCGCCCGAGCACATCCCGGCGCCGACGGCCGCACTACCGCGGGCCAGGGCGAGTTTGACCTCCTTCGACAGCGCCCCGAACGACATGTGCGAGACGAGGATCGGCGTCTCGAGCGTCATCGGCTTCTTCGCGCGCGGGCCGATGACCGTCTTCGTGGCGACCGGCTCGTCCGGATTCAGCGGCAGTCGAGCGAGCTGCGCCCCGCGGATCAGAATATCATCCCACGACAGGCACGGCCGCTGCGTCCGCATCGGCTCGATGATCGACTCGCCCGTCTCAGCCATCCGGTGGATGTCGACCATGTGCCGCTCAAGTTCGTCACTCGCACGGAGCCACGGCTTCAGGTAAACGTCGTCGTCCGGCGGTTCGGCGGTCTCGGTTGCCGGCTTGGCGGCGGCCGCGCCCCCTGCCGGCATCACCGGGACGAACTGCGACTTGCCGGCGCCGCAAACAGGGCACTCCCAGTCCTCGGGCAGATCCGCCCACGGCGTGCCCTCCTTCGCCTCGTCATAGATGTAACCGCAGACGTCACATTCCCACACCGATGTGGAAGACTCAGGCATATCCGGAACCTCCCGCGTGCCCGGCGACAAGGCCAGGCACGTTCTGGGACCGCATGCGAGCCGCCGGTAACACCCGGCGTTTCTCGAGACACCGGCGGGTCCCGACGTCCGTCGGGACCAGTGGCACACGGCGCTTGCCCGTGCCCCCCTCGAAGCGGACGCTCTGTGTCTTCTCGATCAAGACCGCGCTACACCTGGACGAACTTTTCGCCCTTGGCGCCGCAGATCGGACAGGCGACCGGCGGGGTACCGAACTCGATGTGCCCGCAGACCGGGCAGAGGTAGAACGCCGTTTCGGTCAGGTCCACACCGCGTTTGACGGCATCGAGCGCCATCGCGTACAGCTTCGCATGGACGGCCTCGGCCTTGACGGCGTAGGTGAACATCCGCTTGGCCTTGTGGCCCTCGGCCTCGGCCTCCTGCACCATCGGCGGATACATCTCGGTGTACTCGTGCGTCTCGCCATCGATGGCCGCCTGCAGGTTGTCGGCGGTACTGCCGATTCCACCGAGCGCCGCGAGGTGCCCGAGTGCGTGGATCGTCTCGGCCTCGGCCGTCGTGCGGAACAGCCTGGCCACATTCGGAAAGCCGTCCGCTTCGGCCTTCTTCGCGAATGCGACGTACTTGCGATTCGCCTGACTCTCACCGGCAAAAGCTTCTTTCAGGTTTTCTTCTGTCTCGGGCATCCGCAGTCTCCTTCCACAGGATGGTGTATGCATGGTTTCGACCGGTCAGTCCACTACACCGCCGGCCCATTCGCTCGATACTTGATGACCTGAACCCTCTCCAGCGTAACCAGCCCATCGGTCAGCATTTCGTCCACGTGCGGGAGAAACGCATCAATCTTCTCGCGGCTGTCCACGATCTCGATCACGATCGGCAGGTCCTCCGACAGGCGCAACACCTTCATCGTGTGCAGTCGGCTGTTGGCGCCGAAGCCCATCGGCCCGCGCAGCACGGTGGCGCCGGCCATGTGCAGTTCACGGGCCTTCATCACGATCGCCTCGTATAGCGGCTGCCCGTGCCACTTGTCGCTCTCACCGAGAAACATCCGCAACAGATAGCCATCTTCCGGGATCTTCATAGGACACCTACACACCGTAGACTCGTTCGGCGAGCCGGTATCCGCCCCACGCCGCAATGAGCCCGAGGCAGTTACTGAGCAGCACATTGGCCAGCGCCGGCCGCCATTGGCCGTCGTTCAGCAACAAAAGAGTCTCAAAACCGAACGTCGAAAACGTCGTGAATCCGCCGAGCAGGCCGACCAGCACGGCCAGCCGGATCTCCTCGCGGACCGCCAGCGGTCCGGCGAGTGCCACGCCGAAAAAACCGATCAGCAAACACCCCAGCACGTTCACCACCGCCGTCCCGACCGGGAACGCACCATGGGTCAACCCTTGGGCCCAACCAGCAAGTCCATATCGCAGCAACGCCCCCGCGCCGCCGCCGGCGGCAATCACCAGCACCTTCACCATTGATGTATTCCTGTTGTCCTGACAGCCCGCCCCGTGTCGCCGGCGGGCCAGCCGAGATGGTACCCGAGGCCGTTAGCCCCTACAACGCAACAACCGCCACCCGGAATGGCCGATAACGACCGACGCCACATGAGCCGGGTGCCAGCCGACCTTGAGCCCAGGGGCAGCCTGATCTATCATCCGGCCGCCATCTGAATGGAGGCAACGAATGAGATCCGTTTATTTTGCGGCACTGGCCGGGGCGTTGGTGCTCAACGCCACCGCCAATCTGATGATGAAATTCGGCATCGAACGATTCAAGGCCAGTGGCACAACCGGCCAGCAGGGTACGGCAGCCGTGATCACCGCCCTCGCCGGAAACTGGGTGCTGCTGGTTGGCCTGTGCCTGTTCGCCGCGAACGTAATGCTGTATGTCTTTGCCCTGAAAGGACTTCCGATCAGTGTAGCCTATCCGATCATGGTCACGACCGGTTTTGCGATCATCGTCGTGGTCGCCGGGATCTATCTGCATGAGCGACTCAGCGGACTGCAATGGGCCGGCGTGGCGCTGATCCTCGTGGGAGTCTGGCTGGTGGGGTCGCAGGCGGACAAGCAGCTTCAGCAGCCGACCGCACCGGCAGCCAGCGTAAGCGACGTCGGACGAGGCGGCGCGTGATATTTTTCTCTCGGAATCAGGGGGTTGAAGCGGCGAGAATTGCCGTTATAGTAGTGACTGCACGCGGGTGTAGCTCAGTTGGTAGAGCACGACGTTGCCAACGTCGTTGTCGTGGGTTCGAACCCCATCACCCGCTTTTAAGACAGACCCGATCGCAGGTTACCGGCTCAACGGTGCCAGGCGTTGGCTGCGATCGGACAGGAGAGGCCAATCGCGCAAGCTTCCGCCGGTGACGGCGGGGTCGGCCAAGGATGAATCGCCTGGCCGCGTTTGCGTGGTTGGCTTTTTGCGTTGGTGCCCCCGGGCGGTGACCTGGCGCGGAGACCCCTGAGGGCTCAGCACGATCCATGATCCTTTGGGAACGGACCGACGAATCGCGTCGGCCCCGACCCACGCGGAAGCAGCGGGCATGCGTTCCTCGCGGGACGCTCCGCCTCACGAGCAAAAGTACAGGAGACTTTCCCCGATGGCTGACGAAGAGGCAGTAGGCAACCAGAGCGAGGAAGAGGTCGACACCAGCGCCGAGGCGGTGGACGAAGAGAAGGCCGAACTCGAAAAGCTCAAGGAGCGGATCGACGTCGCCGTCGAAGACATCGGCATGCTTCGTAAAAAGGTCACCGTCACCATCCCGGTCGAAGCGATCGACGAGCGCAAGGAAGAGCAATACAGCGAGCTCTCACGCGAAGCCGTCGTTCCGGGGTTTCGCAAGGGGCGAGCGCCTCGGCGGCTGCTCGAGAAGCGGTTTGGCCATGATGTCAGCGAGACGATCACCTCGACACTCGTGGGCACAGGCTACCTCGCCGCAGTCGAAAAAACCGAGCTGAAGGTGCTCGGGGACCCGCTGATCTGGTGCGCTCCGAAGAAGCCGGCCAAGGATCAGCCCGAAGCGTCGGCTGAGAAGCTCATGTCCGTCACGGAAGCGATGGAGAACATCGTGCTGCCGGATGAAGGCGCGCTGACGTTCTCGTGTGAAGTCGAGGTGCGCCCGGAGTTCGAGCTGCCGACGCTCGAAGGCATCCCGCTCGAGAAGCCGAAACTCAGCATAACGGATGCAGACGTCGATCAGCAGGTGGAGCGCTACCGGGGGATGTACGGTCGCTACGAGCCGGTTGCGGATGGCGCTATCCAGGCCGACGACCTAGTCTTCGCGGATCTGAAGTCGAGCGCCGACGGTAAGCCGCTCAAGACGCAGGAAAACGTTCAGCTCGCTGCGCGGCCGCAAACGATTGACAGCATTCCGCTCAATACGCTCGGTGACGTGCTCGTTGGGGCCAAGAGCGGCGACGTCCGCAAAATCAGCGGCACCGCGCCCGACGACTTCGAGCCGGCGGAACTGCGAGGCAAGTCGATCGACTTCGAGCTGACGATCAAGGAATTCCGGCGGCTCAACGTACCCGAGCTGACCGAGGAGATGGTCAAGCCGATGGGCTTCGACAGCGTGGACGATTTCCGGCAGTACATCCGGGGCGACATGGAGGCGCGGCTGGCCGAGATGACGCGCCGCCACCTGCGGAACCAGGTCTATGCGTTCCTGCTCGATGCGTGCAAGCTCGACCTGCCGGAGCGCCTAAGCGAGCGGCAGACGAACCGCATGGTCATCCGCCGGATGCTCGATCTGTACCGACAGGGTCTGCCGGAAGCCGAAGTCGCCAAGCGCATGGACGAGCTCCAAACGACTGCCCGCGAGGAAGCCGCCCGCGATCTGCAATGCACCCTGATCATGGAGAAAATCGCGGAAGAACTGGAGCCTCACGTCAGCGAGGACGAAATAAACGGACAGATTGCTCTGATCGCCCAACAGCAGAACCGGCGATTCGACCGGGTCCGCGACGATCTGATCAAGAACGACGGCATCCAGTCTCTAGCCGTTCAGTTGCGCGACGAGAAGATCGTGGACCAGCTTATCGAGAAGGCGGCGATCACCGAGACGGATGCCGCGGAAGAAAAGGCGGCCGAGAAGTCGAAGAAAGCCAGAAAGCCGGCCAAGAAGAAAGCTGCAACTGAGAAAGAGGCCGAATCCACCGATGAGACCTGATGCAGCCTGAGGCGTCGGACGCGTAGACCGAAACATAAACCCCACGGTGGCGTGGGAAGCCAAGGCAGGAACACACGAGATGCACAATCATCCATCTCCGTTGGACACATTCAATCAGCAGTATCCTCCGTATCAGCGATACCGCGAGATGTCGATCGAGGACATGCTCCTCGAAAACCGCATCATCTTTCTGGCCGGTCCGATCACGGAGCGTACGGCCAGCGTCGTGATCATGCGGCTGCTCTACCTGCAGTCGATCAAGCGGGACCAGGAGATCAACCTGTACATCAACTCGCCCGGCGGGCTGGTGGACCAGACGCTGGCGATCTACGACACGATGCAATTCCTCAACTGTGAAGTGGCGACCTATTGCATCGGCCAGGCGGCCAGCGGAGCCGCGATCATCCTGGCCGCGGGCTCGAAGAACAAACGGTTCGCCCTGCCGAACACAAAGGTGATGCTCCACCAGCCGTACGGCGGCATCACCGGGCAGGCCGAGGACATCCGTATCCAGGCCGAGGAAGTCCTCAAGGACAAGAAACTCATCAACGAGATCCTGGCCAAACATACGGGCCAGCCGATCGAAAAGATCGAGCAGGAAACCGAACGTGACCGGTACATGACCGCCGCCGAGGCGAAAGCGTACGGTCTGGTCGACGAGATCCTCGGCCAGTCGGACAAACCGCAGAAAGACAAGAGCAAGTAGGCCCGTATGCGGACATCGCGTCCGCGTGAGCAGGGCCCGGCGCCGGATCCACGACGCCGCGCCGACAGGCCCCGAAACCGGGACACCCCGGACGAACAAGAGGATTGAATCGCATGGCTATCAATCAGCAGCTTGTGCCCATCGTCGTTGAAAAGACCGGACGCGGCGAACGCGCCTACGACATCTACTCGCGGCTGCTCAAGGACCGGATCATCTTTCTCGGCGGCCCCATCCACGATGACAGCGCCAACGTGATCATCGCACAGATGCTCTTCCTCTCGAACGAGGACAGCAAAGCCCCAGTCCATTTCTACATCAACTCGCCCGGCGGCTCCGTATCGGCGGGGCTGGCGATCTACGACACAATGCAGTTCCTTCGTTGCGACGTGGCCACCTATTGCGTCGGGCTGGCGGCAAGCATGGGCGCGGTCCTGATGTGCGGCGGTACAAAAGGCCAGCGCTATCTGCTGCCCAACTCGCGGCTCCTGCTCCACCAGCCGCTGATCGGCGGCGTCATGCAGGGCCCGGCGACGGACCTCAGCATCGAAGCGGCCGAGATCATCCGGCTGCGCCAGCGGCTCTATGAAATCCTTGGGCAGCATACCGGCAAGGATCTCGCCAAGATCGAGAAGGATTGCGACCGCAACAAGTGGCTGGACGCCGAAGAGGCTGTCGATTACGGTCTGGCCGACAAGATCCTCAAGCAAGCCCCCGAGACGCAGCCCAAGCCGGCGGATGACTGAGCCGCGTTTTCGCACAGAGGGACAACAGACCCACGAATCGCGCCCGGCAAGCCGATGCGTCCCCATGCGACCCGGCCGACGAGCCAGCCCAAGCCCGGAAGTGATTGACGGCAACGACACTTGCCGATCGTCGCACTCTGGGCTATCGTGCCGCCTAACGTGGACCGGTCGTATCCCGCGGCCATGACGGTGGGTTCAAGCATGCACACTCTCGATACCTTGGTGACACGTGTCGGCCGCCCCGTGCTCGTCCTCGTGATCTTGGCCGGCCTCGCCGGCTGTGATGGCCTCGGTGGCTCCGGCACCGACGTAGGACGATTGCAGTCTCAGATCGACGCCCAGAAGAAGCACATCACGGAACTCGAAGAGACCATCATCGCGCTTCGGCAACGCACCGACGACCAGGACGAGCAGATCGCCACGCTCCAAGCCCGTGGCCAGCTCGATCCGGCCATGCTCATCGTTCCGGTGAGAATCGAGCTCGAACGCCTGAGTGGCGGATATGACGAGGATGGCCAGCCTGGTGATGACGGCGTGGTCGCCTACGTACAACCGATCGACGCCGACGGCCATGTCATCAAGGCCGCAGGCGCCATCGAAATGTCGGTCTTCGACCTGACCGAGCCAACGGCCCCCAAGCTCATCACGCAGGCAAAGCTGGACGAGCCGAACACGCGCCAGGCATGGCATGGCCGATTCATGACAAACCACTTCACCGTCAAGTGCCCCTGGGCGCCGCCGGACCGCAAGCCACCGGCCAACCGGGGCTTGACCATCCGCGTGCAGTTCACCGACTACCTCACAGGCAAGACGCTGACCGCTGAAACGTCGTGCACGATCAAACTGCCCGCGGACGCCGCGGGAACGCAATAGCACCGTCGGAAGCGGTTCCGTTGTGAAACGACTCCGCCAACGTGATCCCCAATCCGGGTATCCCTCCTCTGACCGGTTTCCTCACACGCACTGCATCGCTCCGAACAACAAGGCCCTTTGCTCGCAGCGGCTTCGGGGTGGTCGCAATGGTGCGGGCGGACCGGTACAATGGCATGCGCTAGTACTGCCGGCAGTCGAGGACATGCCCATGATCAGCGAATCGAATCGCCGTGATTTCCTGAAGAGTCTCTCCCTGGCCGCCGCTGGCGGGTTGGCGTTGAACCAATCGGTAACCGGTGCGCCGACCGACCGGCCCGTGACATCGGTGGACCCGCTCGCTCCATGGGGCGAGTTCTGGCGTCCAGCCCGACCGGAGCGATTGAGCGGGACGACTCGCGAGCTGGCCCGGCAAGCCTTGGCCGGTGAGCATGGCCGGGCTCTGGGCAACGCAGCCTTCGCTTTGGATGAAGGCCGGTGCCAGGGACTATCGGCCAACATGCGCTACGCCCAGGCGACGCTGCTGGCGGCGGAGAAAGCACCACTGCGGATTCTGCCGAACGAACGGATCGTCGGATCAGCCACCTTGGCCGAGGGACCGCGGCACATGGCCCCGATCGCCAATGTGGGCAGCGTCAGTCACACCACCATCGGTTTTCATCGTGTGCTCAAGTTGGGATACGCCGGCCTCCGCAAGCAGATTGCCGAACGGATGGCCCGCGGCGACCTCGATGCAAAGGGCATCGATTTTCTCAAATCCATGCAGCTTTGCCTCGACGCGGCCACACTCTGGAATCGTCGGCATCTGGACGCACTGAGCCACATGGCGGCGCAGGCCAGCGGGGCGGAAAGGGACAACTACCAGCGGGTTCGGACCGCTCTGGAGCATGTCCCCGAGAATCCGCCGCGGACATTTCACGAAGCGGTGCAGTCGTTGTGGTCCATGTTCGCTTTCCAGCGGCTCATGGGCAACTGGTCGGGCATTGGCCGTATCGATGAGATGCTCGGCCCGTACCTCCACGCCGACCTGGAAGCCGGCCGCATCACCCTCGACGAAGCCCGCGAACTGATCGCCCATTTCTGGATCAAGGGCTGCGAATGGTGCGGCGCGCCGACCAGCTTCAACGGCAGCGGCGATGCTCAGCATTATCAGAATATCGTCCTGGCCGGCGTCAATGCCGAGGGCCAGGAAGTCACCAACGAGATGACGTATCTCGTGCTGGACGTAGTGGAGGAGCTGCGTATCAGCGATTATCCGATCGCGGTGCGGCTGAATCCGCGAACACCGGAGCGCCTGCTGCGGCGTATCGCCGAGGTGCAGCGCCACGGTGGCGGCATAGTGGCACTATACAATGAGGACGTGGTGATTGCCGGCCTGATCAAGATGGGCTACACCCTGGCCGAAGCTCGCGGTTTCGCCAATGATGGCTGCTGGGAAACGCTCGTGCCGGGCCGGACGGTGTTCAGCTACGTGCCGTTCGACATGCTGGCGATCCTGCAGCAGACCCTTGCCGCCGAGGGCAATGCTGCCATTCCCGACTACGCCGATTTCGAGAGCCTCTACGAAGCTTTTTCAGCGAGACTGGCCGAGCGCGTTGCCGCCCATCATCGCGATGCGGACGCGTGGGCGGCCAACGACCACCCCGCCCCACTGCTGTCGCTGTTCGTGGAAGACTGCATCGAGCGGGCTCGTGGCTATTACAACCGAGGTGCCCGCTATAGTGTGTTGGCGCTGCATGCCGGCGGCCTGCCCGACACCGCTAACAGCCTGCTGGTACTCAAGAAGCTGATTTTCGAGGACAAGTACCTCTCGCTGACGGACATGGTCAATCTGCTGCGCGGCAACTGGAAGGACAATGAGCCGTTGCGGCGCTTGATCCAGAGCCGGTTCGCGTTTTATGGTAACGACAACGATGAGAGCGATGCGATGGTGCGGCGGGTGTTTACCACATACACCGACCTGATGGCTCAAACGCGCGAACGAAACGGAGTGCTGCGACCGGCTGGCATCAGCACCTTTGGCCGGGAAATCGAATGGAGCCGGGGCGAACACCGACGACCGGCCACCGCCGCCGGCCAACGGAGCGGCGATATGCTCGCCACCAACTGCTCGCCTTCGCCCGGAACGGATACCCACGGCCCCACCGCGGTACTGAAATCGTACTGCACACTGGATTTCTCCAATACGCCCAACGGCGCGACGCTGGAGCTGAAGGTGCATCCGTCCACCGTCAAGGGCGACCGCGGCATCAACGCGATGGTGGCGATGATGCGGAGTTTCGTGCGGCTCAACGGCTGGTTCGTGCACATCGACGTCGTGGACTCGGCCATGCTGGTCGATGCCCAGCGCCACCCGGAGAAATACCCGAACCTCCCGGTACGCGTCGCCGGCTGGTCCGCCCGATTCGCGACACTCCACCGCGACTGGCAGGACATGATCATCAACCGTACCCAGCAGATGCTGTAGGAAATGTGTGGCTGGCGGCCTTCCCATCACGGGCCTCGTCTTCGACATCCAGCGGTTCTGCACCCATGACGGACCAGGCATCCGTACCACCGTCTTTCTCAAGGGCTGCCCGCTCCGATGTGTCTGGTGTCATAACCCTGAGTCGCAGCGGAGCGAGCCCGAGCTGCTGTTCAGCCCGCGGTTGTGCATGGAGTGCGACGCCTGCGCGGCTGTGTGTCCTGGTGGTTCCGCTCGCCGGGTTCTGGCGGATCGGATCGACGATCACTCCATCTGTCGCCAGTGTTTGACCTGTGCGTCCGTCTGCCCCAGCGGCGCCATCCACATCAGCGGTGAACGCTACACGCCCGAGCAGGTACTGGAAATCGTCGAGAAGGATCGCGTGTTCTATAAGGAGTCCGGCGGCGGGATGACCCTCTCCGGCGGCGAGCCGATGCAACAATTCGAGTTCACCGCCGCACTGCTGACCGCCGCCCGAACGCGGGGACTGCATACGAGTCTGGAAACCAGTGGAGCCGCACCGACGTCACACTACGCCGCGATCGTCCCGTTGGTGGATCTGTTTCTCTGGGATATCAAGGACACCAACCCCCAGCGCCACCTCGAGCTGACCGGCTTGTCCCTGGCCGGCGGCCTCGAACGGCTGCGCCAGATCGACGCCGCCGGCGGCAAGACCGTATTGCGATGCATCCTGATCGATGGCGTGAACATGGAGCGCGAGCACATCCAGAACATCGCGGCACTATGCCAGTGCCTTCACCACCTCGACGGAGTTGAGTTGCTGCCCTATCACCCGCTGGGCGGATCCAAGTACGAGCAACTGGGCCGCCGCCCGCCCGATCCGCGGCTGAAAACCCCCGCTCCCGTCCAGGTGCAGGACGCATTGGACCTTCTAAAATCCCATCGCATTCCCTGCACGGTCCTGTGAAAAGGGCTCTGCTGGCACGACTGGCCCAGCCGCGCCCCCAGGGCTCGACACGATGCATTGGGTTTGCCGCACCGCCGGCAGCTTCACCATGAACCGGCAGTCGCCAAAGTTGCTGAGATACACGTGCGCATCGAAGCGACGCCTCATGGGTTTCGTGGGGAAACCCTTGAGATCGCCCCAATGGTACTCGTTGACAAACGTGGTGCTCGTAATCGTGGCCCGTGTGGGCAGACGGCGCAGCCATCGCATGTCCGCATCGGCAAGCGGTCGATCGATAGCGACGAGCTCGTAGTACTGGTATTCGCTCATGCCATCCCTACTGTTCCTTATTGCCCTTCACGATGACTGATTCTTACCTGCCTGAGTCCGGTTGGACTTGCCTAGCCGGCAACACGGGTATATCGCTCGTATCTGACGCACTCTTCCTTGCATGTCCTCATCATGACGAACATAGACCAAGTCGATGCCGCTTGCATTGCACAGGCGGCGTTTTCGCTGGTCGCGATCCCTTGTTCGACGCAGTCCCTCTTCGCCACCGAAGTACTCGACTGGTTCGTAATGCTGTCGTCCCATGTACTCCACAGCAAGAGACAATTCGGGGACGAATACGTCGAGGTGCTGTGGCGCCAGCCACAGGGGTTGGGCGTGTTGAACCACCTGCGATGATTTGAACGCCGCTTTCATTAGCTGAAACAGCTTGTTCTCCGATACCCAGGGGCTGATCCCGATCTCCTCCTTCCATCGTTCCCCAAGCCACTCGAATACGTCATCGATGAGCTTGGCCCATTCGGCCATGTCGCGAGGCGATTCCGGGACTCTCTTGCTTCGGTCGAACGGCCCTCTCACTTGCGCGAAAGTCCGGTTGCGCCAGATGTCAGCGACCTTCTCCAATTCATGCGTACCGCCTTCCGCGAGCCACTGCTCCAGACGAAGTAAAGCCCAATCGCGGCAAGAGGCCAGCTTCGAAAAGTCAAGGGCGGTAGCTTTCTCGGTTCGTTGGATGGATTTGATCTCGAGGGCTATCGAGCTGATTCTCTGGAATATTCCAGTCAGAATGTCATCGGCACAGACCGGACTTGGCATTTCGAACTTCATTGCGAGTAGACATCCAAAATACCGTTTGTGCATGATGGGATGTGAGCCATAAAGGCGCATGAGTCGGTCAGGGGTAGCAGCGGGCAGATTACCCGCGCCCATTTCAAGGCAGCGAAACAAGATCGAATGGCCGATCGATGCAACACCGGGCAAGAGTACCGTGCTCAGGAATTCGCCGAGTAGTTGTTCGTCTCCAGTTGCCAGGAATGCTCGGACATTCTTCCTCGCACGTGTCACATGTCCTTCAGCTTCACGCAGGAAACTCAGCAATGACCTGGCTCGCTGGGTGTTTCCACGTTCGCATGCTTCTGACAACGAAATGATTGGTTTTCTAGCCGGCAGTGGGAGCGATTGCTTTTGAAGCCTCCTGAGTTCAGCGTCATCCGTAGCGGCCGATACCGACGAGAGAGCGTCCCACTCCTCATGGCGAAGTTGGAAGACCCGGGTTATGAGGTCACGAAGATTTTCGCAAATCGGCGTACCGGTCTTGCACAAAGCAACTGCCAACATTTTCACGTAGGGCATGCCGGCTGATTCGGAGTTTCCCAGAATGACCCGCGTCTTCCCGAGTGGCGAAGGCCGGATTGCTGCTTCGGTAAGGAAGCGGATTACTGCGGACCAGTCAGATCGGAAAAACGACAGCTTGATAAGACGGTCCCAGTCCTTGTCATGCCGGAACGGGTGTCCGGTGGGGTCGCCGGGGGCTAGATAGTACCCGCAGGCCGAGTCCAGGTCGCCCCGCGCCCAACTCAGGTCTCCTAACTTCCGGGCGTGTCTTCGAGCCTTGTAGCACTGCAAGGCTTTCTCCAGGCAACCGCATCTGACGTAGAGGTCTGCGAGCCAGCCCTCGTGTGGTGTGATTCCGGCGTTTTCTGCGATGAAGAGACGCTCAAACACCGTCAGTTCGTTTGTGTCCGTCTCCGACACAATCGAGAAAAGCAGGTCTGATGTGACCGATTGTTGATGCATCGCTCCGCCCCATGCACTAGGCACCTCAAGCCAAGTCGAACGCTATGTCAAGAGCCCACGAAGTCTATTCCCTGCAGCTCCTGCGCTATTGCGCGTGGACGCGTCCAACGAACATACTTGGCCAACTCAAGATTGACGGCGTCAGCATCAAACGCTTTCGGATCAAACGCGCTGCCATGCCATTCCTGGTAGCTTTCGTGCTCTGGATGCGTTCGGTCCTTCATTGCGTTCAAGAACTCGCTGTATCCGTCGATGCCGCCCACGTCCTCGGGCGGGCAGCTTCGTTTGCCGTCCATGCAAGCGACGTAGGCGCAGTGCCCGCGTGGAACCGGGGTGACACGTTCGACCTTCAGAGTGTGCCACCAACTGTCGCCGAAATCATACTGGTACGCGAACTTGGTCTTTGCGCTAGAGACGAGATCATCCAGGGTAAAATGCGCTTCCTCGATGCCCTCGGTGTCGCAGTCCTCCGGTGCCTCCGTATACCGCTGATCGCCAATTTCGAAACAATGCAGGTGTTTCTCCTGCCAACCCATGACGATCTGGATCACGTCGTGGAGTCGGTCGAGACTTATTGCTCCGGGGACACGGAAGCGACGCCAAATGGCGGGCTTGCTTTCGCGTAACACAATCTTGATAACGTACACCGCTTGCGTTGAATTCCCTCGTGTCATTGCAGTCCTCCCGCGTAAGTCTCACTCCGAACAATAGGTTTGGCTTGCTCGCATTATCGAAGACGCCTCGCGTTGCCTCTGACCACATGCCATCCCAGCCTCGCTCACTCAGCCGGCTGGCCCGCCAGCGGCAGAATCACCCGCCTGGCTCCCCGGGCCGGGTGCCAGGCTTTGGGGCCGGTTGAGGTCCATTCGATCGGGTCGAGGCACATCTGGCGCTTGCTGCGGTCTTCATTCCAGCAGTGGTAGACGATGAACCAGGTGGTGTCGTCCGGGCCGAGGATCACGCTGTTGTGGCCCGGGCCGATCAGCTTGCCGGGGATGCTCTGCAGGACGGTCGGACCTTCGAGGTTCGCCGTGTCCTCATACGGCCCCATGACGGAATCGGCCGTGGCGAAGCCCACGCCGTAACCGGGCGTCTGCCAGTTGCCGCCGGAATAGAAGCAGCAGTACCGGCCATCGTGGAAAATCACGGCCGGCCCTTCGACCGTATGCCAGGCGTCGAAGGTCTGATCGTACATCGTGCGCGGAGCCTCGTAGATCTGCCAGTCGCCGACGGCGCGCAGCACGGTCTTGACCGGGCCGACCGTCGAGATCATGTCGTCGGCCAGTTGCACAACGGCCAGCGCCGTACCCACCCGTTGATCGAGAAAATCCTTCGCGAAGAAGAGATACCACTTGCCGGTCTGTGGATCCCGATACGGATGCCCGTCGATGGAGAACGGCTCGTCGGGAAATAGGATTCTGCCGACATCCTTGAACGGGCCGGCCGGATGATCGGCGACAGCCACGCGCATCTTGTAGTCGCCGGCATAGTACAGGTAGTACCGGCCGTCGTGCTCGGCGACCTCCGGCGCCCAATAGGCCTTCAACGGCGGGTCGGTCACGCGCTCCAGAGCGTTTCCAACGAACGTCCAGTGGACGAAGTCCGTCGAATGCAACACCGGGAAGTGCGTGCCTTCGTGCGCCTTGCCCGTCCCATAGGCGTAATATCCGCCGGACGTCCTGAGAACATGCGGGTCGGCCAGATAGCCGTCCCAGACGGGGTTGTGGTATTCGAGCGTCATCGGCACCTGAACGTCCTGTGATCCGACACGTTCACTCGTCCCGCAACCGACTACCATCAACGCGACAGCGGCCAGCACAGGCCGACAACGACGATCCTGCAAGAAATGCATGCAACGGCGCATCGACATCCTCCTTGCTGATTCCGCCTACACAACTGTCCGCACGCTGAGGCTACGCCCCCCAATTGCATAAGAAGACACCACCACGAAGCCCGCGAAGAGCACGAAGAATGGGATTTGTGACGATCCAGTTCACGCAAAGAGACGGAACCTGAAGCCGAATAGCTGGATTCTTCGGCCTCTCGTCCGATCTGGAGTCTTCTTCGTGTCCTTCGGGCTCTTCGTGGTTATCCTCTTTGCAGCGTTGGGCCTAAACCCACGCGCCCCTTCCACCGACGCTCTCACCAGCCACGTGCCGACCGTGTGGGTCAATCCTCCGGCAACGGCTGATCCTTCGTCTCCGGCGCGAACAGCAGCACGAACAGGCCGATGATGTAAATGAAGAGCATCAGGAACGAGCCATAGCGGATCGCCCGCTGGGCATCGCCCACCGCCGACGGCAACAGGGGCAACACCAGCGCGCCGCTGATGAACAGCCCCTGCAAGCCGCCCTTCATGTTCGGCACAGCGGCCGCCAGGATACGACCCACGTTGTAGCAGAAGCCCGTGCCCGTCGCGCGCAGGCGCGTCGGGAACAGCTCCGGGAAGTAAATCGCGAATCCGCCGAACGGCCCCAGCGTGACGAAGCCGATCAGCGGCGCCAAAATATAGGCTTCCACGATCGTGTCCGTGAACAGAAAGTTGTACGACACGACGAGAAACGCGAGGAGGAAGAAGATCGCAAAGGCTGGCCGCCGGCCCATTCGAAGCGAAATGACGGTGTAGGCCGAAATCCCACAGAACGCACCGAGCTGCTGCAGGAAGAACGCGATCGACACGAACTTCTCCTTGGCCTCCTCCGAGTAAGCGGCCGCGATCATGCGATTGAGTTCTGGCGTGAAGAAACCGATACCCCACAGACCCCCGACACCGACCACGCCCAGCAGCAGACCGACAATCGCGCGGTTGCGCCACCGTGACTCACCAAGCAGGCCGAGATACGAAGCGCGTCTCATCGTGATGCCCGCCGCTCGCTCTTCAAGCCATTTCTTGCGGGCCTCGACCCATTTCCTGGGCTCCTCCAACTTAAGGAAGACGAACACCGCGACAATGCCCGGCAACGCGCCGACAAAGAACAGCCATCGCCAACTGACGGGGAGAATGAAATACGCCAGCGCCGCCCCCATCATGTTGCCGACGGCCGACAATGCCTGGAGCGTGCCCAGGGCCGCCGCTCGCGATCGTTCCGGCATCGACTCGGCCACGAGCGCCGCGCCAGCCGCGAACTCGCCACCGACACCGAGCGCCGTCAGAAAACGCAACACGTTGAACGTCAGCATGTCCTGCGCCAACCCGTTGAGCCCGGTGAATAGCGCGTACACCAGGATGGTCAGCGCCATCGTCTTCGCCCGACCCAGGGCATCGCCGATCCACCCGAAAAACAGGCCGCCAATCGCCCATCCGAGCACGAAGATCGTCGTGGACGTGTTTCCGGCATCCGCGATCCGCTTCTCGGCGATTTCCTTGCCAAGATGGCACGCCAAGTCCGATCGAGGCACCGAGCCATCGGCGTACAGCGCAAGCTGTTTGTCCGCCGCCGTTCTTGACAACACGTTCGCCGCGACCAGCTCGCTAAAACGTGCTTCGTCAAACGAGTCATAGTGGAACCGCGACGCCGGCTGCGTGGTCGTCTCGGAGCCTTCCGCACGAGCGCCAAGGGCCTCCTCACCGAACTCGACGTATTTCGGCCGCAGCAGGTCCTCCCCGATCGCCCCCGCAACATCCTTGCGCGTGGCCGTTTGGCGGATCTCGCCATCCATGCCGTCGAGTGCCCGATCCCGCTGGACGGCCGTCAGCACGCCCTCGGTCACGAGCCTGTCCAGCTCAGCCGAGGTATACGCCTCCTGCTCGTGCGTACCCAGTTGATCGAGCCCCGCAGCGACGGGATCCAGGCCCATCACGTCCTTCATCGCCGGGCCGCGGCCGAGGTTGAAGAATTGCTGATCCATCGTGTCGAACATCCACCCCATCGACGCGATCGTCAGAATCCACCACTGCGTCCGGCTCAGTCCCCGGTACCACGGCATAGCCTTGTCAGCCAGTTGCGGATCGTCTACTGCCATTGATCTGGGCCCTCGTCGCTAGTCGAACCAAACGGATTGTGCGCGATTGAGTCGGAATCCTACGGGATGATGCGCCGGAAATCCACCGCAGCCACCGCGTCCCGACCTCGATGCGTCCCAGCCGGCACATGCCGCCCCTCTTTCGGGCCTCCCGCAATCTGCGCGCGGCGGCCACCTTGCCCCTGCCGGCAAGTCACGGCACAATAGCCATCTGGAGCGTTGGCCTCCTGGAGGATGCTGGATGAGAACGTCACCCCGCCGGCGGTTGCGAGCCGTTGCCGTCATGGGCTGTATCGCGGCTGCCGTGGTCGGAATTATGGACGCAGACGACAGTCGCGCGGATGAACCGGAAACGCAACCCACGCCACCGGCGAGCCAGGCCGTGGCGGCGGAACGGGTTCCCGAGTACCCGCACCCACTGGCCATCCCAAGCAGCGTGCTGCGCAAGCAGGAGCAGCACGCGATCATTCTGCCATCGTCGCCCGACGAGGAGGATCTGCCGCCGGAGCTCCGCGACGAGGGATTGATCGCCGAGGTCGATCCCGGCGAGCCGATCCTGCCGGATGGCTATGTGGTCGCGCGCCGCGCCGGGCGGTTTTCCCGGGATGAACCGTGGTGGATGGTAACACTCGAACCCGCGGAGAAGCTGCCGACGCCGCAACCGCTGCGCGTGCTGCCGAACCGCGAACTCATGCTGCTGGAACAGATCCTGACCGAGGGCCGCGCGAACGATGCCTATCTTGTCACCGGCCGCATCACGGAATTCCTCGGGCGCAACCACATCCTGCTGGAAGAGGTAGTCGCCGCCCGGAAGCCGTCCGACCCGGCGCCTGTGACGGCTGGCCAGCCAGACGCAACGCCCGACGACACAACCAGCGGGCAGCCTCCGACGCCGGAAGAGATCATCGAGCAACTGATGCAGGATGCGCCGCGCCGCGTGCTCGATACGAGTGTCAGTACCGCACCGGTCGACTTACCAGCGCCCAGCGATGACGAAAGTGGCCCGGTCTTCCGGGAAGGCACAATCGTCCGTGAGTTTCCGGCGAGGCTGGTGCGGGTCGCCCCCTGGTGGATGCTCATCCGGGAGGCACGCGGCGGCCAGCCCGCGAGCAAGCCCTATCGCGTGCTGCCCAACCGGCTACTCGAAGTCATCGTCTCAGCCTCCGCCGGCGGGACGCACAGCATGGTGTTCCTCGTCAGCGGCGAACTCACCGAGTACCGCGGCGTCAATTACCTGCTGATCCGCAAGGTGCTGATCCGGCGCGACCTGGGGAATCTGCGGTGAGGGCGATGCAAGACCGCCGCGCGAACGGCGACAGACATACCGAACAGAGCCGGGACCAGCCTTCCCCAACTGCCGATGGCATCGTCTCCAACACGTAGGGTCTGCGCCCTCGCACCATCGCATGAACAACGCCATCGTAATTACACAAATGATCCGCCAGGGCGGGCTCTATCCAACTGATGACGGGCCGCTCCCCTGGTAGAGTTGTGCTGTGCATCCGGTTGGTGTACGGTGGTTGGACCGGAAGCTGGTAAGACGGCCGGGCGGTTCTGCCGCCCGAGACATACCTTCAATAGTGACAAGGGAATTCCCATGAAACGACGCGATTTTCTACGCAAATCGGCGGCCGCGGCAACGACCGCGCTGGCCGCGCCCTATCTCGTTCCCTCGCACGTGCTCGCCGCCCCGGGCCGGCTCGGCGCCAACGATAGGATCCGCGTGGGTTTCATCGGCGCGGGCGGTCGGGCCCGGCACCTGATGACCGCCGAACGCCTCTCCGACAACGGCGACATTGTCGCCATCGCCGACTGCTTTCTGCCGCAGTGCGGCGAGGCCGCGAAGAGCCTGCCGAGCGCCGACAAAATCACGCTCTACCAGGACTACCGGCAGATGCTTGAGAAGGAGAAGCTCGACGCGGTGTTCGTGCCGACCACGACGCACGCCCGCGTGCTGATCGCCATCACCGCGATGCAGGCCGGGCTTGATGTCTATGCCGAGAAGCCCGTGTGCCTGACGATCGCGGAAGGCCGCGCACTGGTCAACGCGGTGAAGAAGACCAAGCGGGTCCTGCAGGTCGGCACGCAGCAGCGGTCGATTCCGGTCAACGTCTATGCCAGCAAGCTGGTGCGAGACGGAGCGATCGGCAAGGTCCACACGGTCATCACGTACAATTTCGAGCCGCCGGCGCGTTGGACGCCGAAGCCTGGCGAGCCGATGCCGGAAGGGCTCGACTGGGATCACTGGTGCAACCAGACCGAGCTGCGGCCCTATCATCCGGACCTGCACCGCAAATGGGGCCTCTGGTGGGATTACGACGGCGGCGGGCAGTCCTGGGGCGTCACCGGCTGGGGCACCCACTCGCTCGACCAGGTGCAGTGCGCTCTCGGGACCGACGACACCGGGCCGGTCGAGATCTGGCCCGATGAGCCCGGCCCGACCGGCAAAGTTACCATGAAATACGCCAACGGCACGCTGCTCAAGCTCCACGGCGCCAAGCGCCACCTGGAGGATCTGGGCGCCATCTTCATCGGCGACAAGGGCAAGATCGATATCCAACGGGGCTCGTATCACCCCGAAGACGAGGAACTGTTGAAGGGCGCCCCGGAGAAAATTCCCGCGAACTCGCCCGGCGAATGCGTGCCCCACCTGGCGAACTTCTTCGACTGCATGCGGACCCGCAAGCAACCGAACGCGCACGCGGAGATCGCGCATCGCTCGACGACGGTCTGCTACCTGGTG
>JAFGKA010000043.1 GCA_016928855.1 Phycisphaerae bacterium | reverse complement strand
TCCGCCCCGCTGCTCCGACGCCACGCCGGGCTCCCTTCAAGACGGGAATCGAGACGGAATCCCACGGTGAGCCACCGCAGTATACCATCGGCCTATGTTGCTGGAAAGGGCGGCGTTCGCGACGCGACAGCGACGCGACGCACAGCACCCAGCGGCGGCCACGGACCTCGCACGCCCGTATGAGCCGACAGACCACCAATCCATCGCATTCAGACCGACGAAGGGTGGCAGTCCGGACCGTGGGATCCGTGCCGCCCATGCGGATGATGGAGCCGCACGCCCCGGTCCGGGGCTCAGTGGCATGCCAACGGCCGATTGGGGCCATTGAAACAGGCCTGAAACGCGAAAAAATCCACGAGGTCCACATCCCCGTCGATATCGGAGTCGGCATTCCCACAACCTGTCATGGCCGGCGGCCGATTCGGACCGTTGAAACATGTCTGGAAATGACCGAAGTCGGCCAAGTCCACGTCCGTGTCGCTGTCAAAGTCGCCATACCCCTCGCACTCGTCAGGCACACCGTTACCGTTTGTGTCCGTGCTGGTTCCATCGTCGATATCCCGGCTATCGCAGAAACCGTTGTCGTTGCAGTCGGCGGCAGTCAGACTGAAGCCGTATGCCGCCCCCGCATCCGAGCCTTTGTCATCATCTTTTGGCGTCCCGATCATGAGACGCCCGTTCGAGACCGCGACAGCTTCGCCGAAACGATCGCCGGCCGCGCCATCGTGAGCCAGAAGCTTGCCGACCGATGCCCAACCCGAGCCTGCGTTCTGGAACACAGACACCGAACCCGACTCGTCTCCGTTGTCGCCATCACCCAATGCACCAGCCACAACAGTGTTCCCGGAAACGGCCACCGCACGGCCAAACGAGTCGTTCG
Organism: Phycisphaerae bacterium; assembly: GCA_016928855.1. GTDB lineage: Bacteria > Planctomycetota > Phycisphaerae > UBA1845 > PWPN01 > JAFGKA01. The sequence continues at coordinate 12,053 of JAFGKA010000043.1, read as the reverse complement.
GCATGCCATCGTCCACGGTTAGCTTGGCCTGCTCCACCCAGCCGGAACCCGTGTCGAGAAACACGTACACCGCCCCGGCATCGGTACCGTTGTCCGCGTCGCCCCACGCACCGATCGCCGCCGCATCACCCGAAAGTGCCACTGACCAGCCAAAGAAGGCCTGATCGGACCAGTCGGAGGCCTGAAGCTTCATCTCCTGAGCCCACGTCAAGCCGCTGTGTCGAAACACGTACACCGCTCCGGCCAGCGAACCAAGTGTACTGTCTCCCCATACCCCGACCAGCACCGCATCACCCGAGACGGCCACGGACCAGCCAAAGTACTCATACGCGGCACCGACAGCCGGAAGCAGCTTGCTCTCCTGCACCCACACAGATCCGTTATATCGAAAGACGTACGCGGAGCCAGACTTGCCCCCATTTTCCGCATCACCCCACGCCCCGATGACAGCCACATCGTCCGAGATCGCGACGGCGCTGCCGAATGCGTCACTGCTCGTGCCGTCCGCTGCCGTCAGCTTCTGCTCCTGCATCCAGGCCAAACCGTTGTAACGAAAGACATAGGCCGAACCGGAGTCAATGCCGTTGTCATCATCGCCGTGCGCGCCGACGAGAATCGCATTGCCCGAGACCGCCACAGCACGACCGAAGTGATCGGAAGGCGCCCGATCATTCGCCAGCAGCTTCCCATCCAACACCCAGCCTGCGCCGTCGAAGCGATACACGTATGCGGAGCCAGTATTCATCCCACCATCATCATCCAGACCGGCTCCTACGACAGCCACATCGTCGGACACAGCCACAGCCTCACCGAACATATCCCGACTGCTGCCGTCCGATGCCACAAATTTGGCCATCTCACACTGGGCATGCGCCGGCGAATGGCCGAGCGTGCCATGGACCAGCGCCACACCGCCGACAACCAGGGAGACGACCCAACGGCAACCGCGCATCGCCGCAATCGTTCTGACCCGGGGGTTCTGTATCTGCATCAGCCTCTCCCTGCTTCTTTCGGCCGCCCCTGTCGTCTTAGGCAAGTGCGCGCCACGTGTTCGGCCATCAGCGAATGAGAGCTCACTCCCCCAGGCGCGCCCAACAGAATTATAGTCCGGAGGTCGGCCTGCGGGCGTCCCCGCCGAGATAGCCCCCCACGAATCGATCGCGGCGTCCATTATCGGCCACCGCCGGGTTCTTGCGGCACTCGATCGTGCCCTGCAACGACTCCGTGGCACCACTGCACGCCGTCGGTTTTGCGTTCTGGGCCCCTCTGCGTATGCTGCCCGGCCGAAGCGCCCACGATGCCCGCGGCAACGGCGGCGTGTGTCACCGTGTCGAGATGGCCGCGTTGAACTCGAAAACCAGGAGATCAGCACCCATGACACTCCGGGCCCTCACGAGCGCCATCGTTCCTTTATGGATCGCAGCGGTCGCAATCATCGCGCCGGCGGCCGAGCCGGTCGTCCCCGTGGCGATTGTCGCGAGCCCGGGCGGGTTCGCGACCGTCGAGGCTGCGGCCACCGCCGAGGAACAGGTCGATTTCTGGGATGCCGACCCGACCGATGACCGCGCCTGCACCGAGTGTTTCGCGGCCGTCGAGCTGCGCCGATTTCTCGCCGCGTGCACGGATCTTGCGGACGAGAAGATTGTCCTGACCTCGCCGACGACGATGCCAGCGGCCGCGCATGTCTTCGTCCTCGGCAGCGGCGGCTCGAATCCGCTGCTTGCCACGCTCGACGCCCCAGCCAGCAAGCACCCCGCGCCGACGGCGCCGGAATCGTTCCGAATTCAGACTTTCCAGAAGGACGGCCGGCTGATCACGGTCATCGAAGGCGCCGATCGTGTCGGCACGCTCTACGGCGTGTATGCCTATCTCAACCGGATCGGCATGCGCTTCTTCGGGCTCGGCGAACAGGGCACGGCCTGGCCCGCCGCCCCTGTCGAGCTGCCTGCCGAACTCGACGTGGCCGAAGCCCCGGCATTCCTGTCCCGCGGCTTCTGGGCGTGGGAGGACCGTGGCGACGAGGAATTCTTTCTTTGGATGGCCCGGAACCGGCTGAACCTCTGGACCGCCGCCGAGCGTCCGCTGGGCCTGTTGAAGAAGCTCGGCCTTAAGCTGACCGAAGGCCAGCACGACATCCAGAAGCGATTTCTCGATCCTCAGGCGGCCTATCCGTACAACCATCCGCGTTTCGATGGTGACGAGGACAAGCCCGACGACCCCTACGCCGTGAGTAGCGAGTATCTCGGCGACGCCAACGACAACGGCACGCTCACCTATTACGAAGCCCACCCCGAATGGTACGGCCTGCGCAAGGGCAAGCGGGCCGACCGCTTCACCGGCGAGGACGGCCAAGGCGGCGTGAACTACTGCACGTCCAACAGGGACGCCACGCTGGAGCTGGCGAAGAACCTCACCCAGGACCTCATCGACGGCCAGTGGCGCCATGCGGATACGCTCAATTTCTGGATGCTCGACGCCATGCCATGGTGCGAGTGTGACGCTTGCAAGCGCCAGGGCACACTCACCGACCGGCTCATGGAAACCGTCCATGTCGTTCTGACGGAGCTGAACAAGGCCCGGCAGACCGGCCGGCTGCTCCGCGAAATCGAGCTGATCACGCTCGCCTATCACGAGACACTCGATCCCCCAAGCAAGCCGCTGCCGCCGGATTTCGACTTCGCCCATTGCTCGGTGACGTTCTTCCCGATCGAGCGATGCTTCGCGCATTCGCTGGCTGATCCGGCGTGCACGGAGATCAATCGCCGCTTAGCTGATAACCTCCGCGGCTGGACCGTTGGCGAGGGCCGCCATTACACGGGGCCGGTCTTCATCGGCGAGTATTACAACGTCAGTTCGCTGAAGTCGCTGCCGGTCGTGTTCCCGACCATCATGGCCGCGGATATCCCCTGGTATTACCGCATCGGTGCCCGCCATTTCCACTACATGCACACACCGACGCGCCTGTGGGGCACGTGGACGCTCAATCAGTACCTCATGGCCCGGCTGCTCTGGGATCCCGACGCCGACAGCACAACGATTATCGACGAGTTCTTCCGCGAGTACTACCCCACCGCGACGGATCACATGCGTTCGTTCTACCGACATCTCGAAGTCGCGTCAGCCAACTGCAAGGCCTTCAAGCACTACGTCGAACCGCGCTACGCACTGCGAAACCGGCTCACCGGCGAGCAGGAGATATTCCCGCTCGATCACCTGCGCTATGGGGCGCATCGGCCGCCGATCAACGACGGCCCCGACGTCGTCGAGATCATCGACGCCATGAAGGCCGCACGCACCGAAATCGACGCCGCCCTGCTCGAATGCGCCAACCCCGTCGAACAGGCCCGAATTCTGGAAGATGAACGCCGCTTCGCCTATGGCGAGACCACGTACGAGTTCATGTACCACCTGGTTCGCACGGCCCTGGCCCACCGACGAGGCGACGCGGCCACCGCCCGGCGCGAAATGCTCTACGCCGCCCGCTGTGCCGAGTTACTGGAAAGCATCGTCGAGCTTGTCCAGGTCTCATCCAGCCACGCCAACGCGAAGAACGGACTCGAAGCCAGCCAGGCCATCGGCCCCTACGAGCATTTCCGCAGGCTCTACGGCCCCGAAGCCGGCCAGGAACCCTGAGCCCTTAGCCAGACAGCCTTGGGCATCTAACAGAAAGCACACTACTCGTGGAGGAACAGGCGGATGGGGTTGGTCAGGCGGGTGCCTGGCCCTTCGAGCCGGCGGTCCGGGGGTAGCAGGCCGCTGCGGGACGCGATGGTGTCGAACGAGTACAGGGCGCTGACCGTATTGTCCACGATGTAACCGGTTCCCGCCGCATCGACGGCGATGGCGGTCAGTTTGCCGGCACCCTGCACGCGCAGCGTGGCGTCCGGCACGCGAGTGCCCGACAGCGTCGATGCGTTCTGGAACATGAGAATCTGCGCGTCGCCGGAATCCACGACGTACAGGACGTCGTCGGCGTCCACGAATACGCCGAAGAGATCGTCGAAGCTCGCGCTGTCGATGATCCGGTCAGCGGCAACGGTGCCGCTCAGCGTGCTCACACCCGCAAACACAACCACATTGTCCGTCGCTGCGTTGGCCACATACAGATCGTCGCGCACGGTCAGATGCAGGCCAAACGGATCCGCCAGGCTCGCACTGGCAATCGACCGCACCGGCGAGACATTCCCATCCAACGCACTGGTCGACGCGTTCACGTACACCAGGATCTCATCCCGCGTCGTGTCGGCGACGAACAACAGGTTCCGCAGCCGGCTTACGGCCATCGCCGTTGGTGCCGCCAGACGCGTGGCCGACCCTTCAACGAGACGCGTCGGCGCCACGTCCCCGTCGATCGCCGTAAGGTCCACCGCATCGGGATACCCCGTGATCGACGGCGTGCGGAAGTTGCTCACGAGCAGTGCGCCACCGACATCGATCGCACAGGCGGACGGTTCGAGCAACTGCGTCTGCCCGCCGAACAGGTTTGCATCCGGAACGACGTCGCCCTGCAACCCAGTCGAGTTCGTCAGGTCGTACGCCACGACATTGTTCCCGGCCACATTCGCAATGAACAGCACAGGCGCACTCGGCGGCACAACCTCCCACACCGTCACTGTCACGCTGTCGGTGTCGCTCGTTTGTCCGTCGCTGACCGTCAACGTAAATGTCAGCGTCCCGGCCACCGCGGGGGATACGAACGTCGCCGCCGCCGTATTCGCGCCGGCCAGCACCACATTCGTCCCGCCAGTCTGCTTCCAGGCGTACGTCAGCGGATCGTCGTCCTGGTCGTGGCTGGCCGTCCCGTTCAACGTCACCGGTACGCCGATCAGCACAGACTCATCCGTCCCCGCGTGCGCCTCGGGGGCATGGTTTGCAGGTGGCACCGGTCCGCACCCGATTAGGGCGCTACTGCATCCCACCGCGGCAGCGATCATTCGCATCACAAATCGCATCGAATTCCAAGACCTGTAGGCCACCACGATCCCGCCTCCTGCCGTGTGAGAGATCTGCTACGCCTTCCTGTTCGACGAAGCCAAGAGTGCCGTAAACAACAGTAAGAACGGCCGGCGCGCCTGTCAACGTCCAACGCTTGTTGAGCGCATTGCGCGAAACACGGTACGAACGCTCAACTCCGCGCTAGCGGCAATGTGAGCAGGAAGGCCGCGCCGTCGCTGCCGCGTGGGCCCGAAGTCGGATGTCGAACGAGCCGCAGGTCGCCACCGAGCCCGCGTGCCAAACCGCGAGCCAACGCCAGCCCCAGACCGATGCCGGGCGTGGCCGAGGCCGTCTCGGCGGAGGCGCGGCGAAACGGAGCAAAGATCCGCTTGCGGTCGGCGTGCGGGATGCCGGGACCGTAATCGTAGAAGAGCAGTTCGACCATGCCACCGACGGGCCGGACACTAAGCTGCAGTCGCCGATCCTGGGCGGTCGCGGCATACTTGCAGGCGTTGTCGACGAGATTGAAAAGGATCTGCTCTACCGCCTGAACGTCCACACACACGGTGGCGTCCTCACCCTCATCACTCTCGACGTCGAGCCGCATGTCCGCCTGGGCCGCCCGGCTTACGAGGCGATCGGTGACCCGACCGAGCAGGTCGGACACGGTGATCACCTCACGCGAGGCGACCCCTCGGCGCTGCTCGACGCGGGCATAGAGCAGGACATTCTCGACGACATGGCCCAGCCGGTCGGCCTCGGCACTGAGCGTGGCGAGGTACTCGCGACGAGCGGCCTCGTCCGGAACCATATCGCCGGCCAGCATCTCCGAGTACATCCGGAACGTCGTCAGCGGCGTTCGTAGCTCATGTGTGACGGCGGAGACGAACTGGCCGCGTCGCTCGCCGAGGTCCATCGCCGCGTACAACACCCATGCCACCGCCCCGCCGGCCAACAGCACGGCAGTCCACGCCACGCCCAGCATGACACGCGTTGGCGTCCAGAACGACAGCGGCGGCAAGCCCGTGGCAACGGCATCCACATCGAGCCTCGCCGGAACATTCGCAAGCGAGCGACCAGGGTCCGACGATGTCCCGCCCGTCACGGGGACCAACCGGGCATCGGGCAGCAAATCCGCAATGCCCTGCAGCAGCCACGCCTCGAGCCGCGGCCAGTCGAACCAGATGCCCTGGATCGTGCGGCTCTGGTTGATGTACACCGAGCGGATCAGCAGCAGTTCCGCCCCGCCACCGTCCGGCTGTGCATACCAGAGCGGCACCAGCGGTCCCGGTGCGGCCCCCGCCACCGCGACATTCATCAGGAACGCGTTTGACATCACGACATTCTGCCGTGCGATGTCCGCTTGAATGTTGCGGGCATTGAACTCCTGCACGGTTTGATCGTGCGAAGGCGCGGCAGCGAACGCCGGTGAATCAGGCTCCCGCGCCAATGCCGCCAGCAACGCATCCCGCGTAACGATTTGATCGAGTTCGGCAAGCCGGGCCCGCGCGAGGGCCACCGCATCCGAGGATGCCGAAGAAGTCTGGAGGGCGTCTGGAACGGTGACGGTCGGCACCTGCGGAGAAACCATCACACCGTCGGCATTGATCTGGAAGTACAGCCGGATCAGTTCGGACGTAGCGCCGAGCAACGGCGAACCTGTCTCCGCCACCCCCGGCAGATGGGCCTGCGCGAGCACATAGTGGCCCGGCGGCCGGGCGGCCTCCTGGGCGATCAGCGGCGCGAGCGCCGAGTCCATGCGCCACAGCGCGAGGCGCAGCGTCTCTTGAAACGCCGCTTCGGCACGCGCCTCGCGTTCGCCGCGTTCGAGACGCAGCGACGCACGCGTCATCCACCCCAGCGCCGCGGCCACAACCGCCACGCCCACGCCGAAGACGCACCAGGTCCGCCGCGTTCGCGTCATGCGTCCTCCTCCGCCGCGAGCATGTAACCCTTGCCCCGCACCGTGCAAATCACCGTCGGGTTGACGGGGTCGTCGCCGAGCCGCTCGCGCAGCCGGGCGATGTGCATATCGACGGTCCGCGTCCGCACGCCCCGCGGATCGAAGCCCCAGACCCGCGCCAGCAGCTCCGATCGATCGATCGCCCGACCCCGATTGGCGGCGAGGTACTGCAGGATCGCCGCCTCGCGCACGGACAGCACGGCACACTGGCCATCGGCCTGGCGAATCTCTCGCCGCTCGAAATCGATGGTCCGGCCGGCAATGCGAATCGCCGCCACAGCCTGCGGGCGCTCCGCCGAACGACGCAGTACCGCTTCGACGCGGGCCAGCAACTCCTTCGCACTGAAGGGTTTGACGACATAATCGTCGGCGCCGCCCCGCAGACCGCGCACGCGGTCGTCCTCGGCCCCGCGCGCAGTCAGCACGATAACGGGCAGCGCCGGCCGTACGCGCCGCAGTTCTTCAAGCACCGCGAAGCCGTCCATCTTCGGCATGAGGATGTCGAGCAGCACCAAGTCGATCTCCGCCCCGATCGCGGATGACAGGCCAACTTGGCCGTCAGCGGCCTCGAACGTCTGATAGCCGGCAAAGCGAAGCGCATCGACGATGCCGCGGCGAATCGCGGCATCATCTTCGACAACCAGAATCGTACCTCGTGGCATGAAACACCTACGCGTTGCGCCCTCAACAACGACGATCGTACCCTCGCGAGGGTACGAGTGAAAACACCCCGGCCACAAGCCTATTGGCTTGGCACGTAGCGTTCGTAGCGGTACGTCATCTCGCGCGATTCGCCGGGCTTGAGCGCCAGGCTCCAACTCACCGAGCCGCGGCGTTCGGTGAGGCGGAGTTCGGAGACGTCCTGCTGGATGACGCCATCGTGCGACGCCGTCGTGAGCAAGCCCGCAACTGTCCTGGACACGACCAGATCAGCCGGGCGGCTCTCGTAGTTACGCACGTGCACGCGGCCCTCGATCGTCACGAGATCGAGGAAAACGTTGTGGGCCGGTTCATGGGCCTTGAGCTTGCGGGCAATTTCCGTCTCGCTCTGGCCAGTCGCGATGTTGACCGCCGTGGTCACGGGCAACTCATAGCGGCTGCCCCGCGGCGTGTACGTGATCCGGTCCTGGCAGAGCGGACGCTGCTCGCTGACGGCGATGACCGGACCGGTCGTCCAGGGCGTCTCACTCTCGTTGTGCAGCACGAGGTAATGCTTCAGGTCGCCCGGCGAGGACCAGCGATACCGATGTGTATAGGGCACGCGGACGCGAAAGAGCGTCACGATCGCCTTCTCGCCACGCCGCACGGTCATGCCGCTCTTGGTGTAGACGGCGAAGTCGCTCGCACCGGCGCCACCCATCTGCGGCAGCGAGCCGAGCAGGCCATCGACATCAACCGGCGCCTCCGGCTGTGGCGGCTGCGTGGTCGGCAGGCCGGCGCGCTCGTCCTGCGCCACGCCGGCACGCGTCATGATTGCATTCGACACCAACTGGCTCATGAACTGGTCGGGCACGGCCGCCGCAACCGCCTTGATCGCCTGGCCGACCGCGATCGGCGTAAGGTATTCGGCAAAGATGAAGCTCGGCACGCCGACGACGAAGTGGATGTCCGCATTGATGAGGTCTTCGACCTCGTTGACGAGCGTCGCCCGCAGGGTCAGCTCGGCCGTCTCGTCGTCGAGCACGCGGAGGGTATACTCCGGCACCCACGTCACACCCTTGCGCAGATACGCCATCGCCAACTCGGCCGACTCGTCCGGCGTCTCGGCCCCCTCGACGTGCACGCGCAACGGATAGTCGAGCGCCTGCAGCTTCGAAAGCTCGTCCAGACGGATCGCGTGGAGACGGCCGTCCTGTTCGAGAATGGCGAACTCTTCGGTCACGTCGGTCAGCGTGCCGGAGACGGTCTGCGTCGCGTCGTGATGTGTGTACGTCAGCGCCACGTTGAGCCCCATAACGCTGCGCAGCCGGGCGAGCTTGCCGGCGACGTCCTTCGGGCCGTCTCGCCCGTCGAACTCGACCGTTTCGCCCAGACCGGCCCCGACGATATCGACGGCGCGACCTTCATCCAGCGAACAGATCGCCAGCGTCCCGAACAGCGCCGGCGGTACGGCCTCGGCCATGCACCACCCGTCGCGCAGCGTCACCTTGCCTTCGCGGACGAAGAAGCCGATCCCATTCTTGAACACCGCGACGCTCCGCACGCCGGGCCTCCAGACGTGCTGGTTGTCCGGCCGATCGTCGCCGGTCATCGCTTGGGCACACACGCCGACCGATAGCATCACGATCCCGATCACCGAAGCCGTCATTCGTCTCATGGCCGTACCTCCATTGGGCGTTGGAAACATCCAAACCGACCGTCGCACTCGGGCGCCGGCCCCTCAACAGAAAGATACGACACAAGACGGGTCCAATACGTAACAGGTCTGTAACATCGCAGCGCTCGCCGGCGCGGGAATACCGGGGTTTCGCCATCCCGGGTAAAATGTACAAAGCCGTGCGCGGCACGAAGTGAGCTGGTGCTTCCGCCCACCTGCCCGCAGGCGAGGAGGACATTCCATGACCGATGCAATACGTCGCCACACACCTGGTCGTGCGAGCCGCCTTACGCCCCGTCGAAACACGAGGTCCGCCGAATGGCCGGACCCGGGCAACGCCTCCGGCCTTCAGCCTGTGGGCCTGCCGATCCCAACCTCTTGTGGATCCAGACGCGGCTTCGATGTCGTCGGTCTGCTGGCGATAGCGCTAACGGCCATGCCCGCACTAGCTGTGCCGTTTGAGACGGCGCCACTCTGGACATTTCGCACACCGAACGATGTGCCGCTGTGTCTGGCGATGCTCGACCAACCGGCGAGCCAAGGGGCGCCTCGCATCGTCGTGGGCATGGACTCCGGACGTGTATTCTGTCTCGACGCCATTGCCCAGCCGGACACGCGCATCGCATGGTCGGCCGCCATGCCTGGATCGGTACTGGTGGTCCTGCCACTGCCGGACGTAAACAAGGACGCGCACCCGGAACTCGTGGTCGGCGACGACCTGGGCAACGTTCGCTGTGTCGTAGCCGCCGGCGAGCAAGCCGCGCGCGAACTCTGGTCGTTCGCATCGTCTTGCGGCATTGCCGCGCTTGCTGCGGTGCCTGATGTCGATGGCGACGACGTTCCCGAGATCGCTGCCGCCGGTGCCGAGCAATGCGTCTATCTGCGAAGTGGTCGTACTGGTGAGGCGATCTGGAGACAGGCTCTCCCCTGGGGCGGCACACAGTACGTGCACCGCCTCGTAGCGTGCGTCAACGCCGATTCTGGCATCGCCGCCCAGCTTGTGGCATGGACATGGGCGGGAACGCTGGTCGCGCTCGACGGCAAGAGCGGCCGCGTGCTCTGGCGAAACCGCATCGATCAGGGCTTCACCGATGCGATGACGGCCGCCGGCGATCTTGACGGCGACGGGCGCTCGGAGTTTCTCGTTGGCGGAAACAGCGGCATGGCGCGACTGTGCGCCGGCACCGACGGCCATGTCCTGTGGAGCGCAGCGTGCGACCGGCCGATTCGTGATGCATTGGTCACATCCGACGTAACCGGCGACGGCGAACCCGATGCCCTCGCCGTCACTGCCGGCGGACATGTCAGTTGCTTCTCGGGCGCCGACCAGGGTGCGGTCGCTCCGTTGTGGACGGCCCCGGTCGGCGACGTCTGCCGGGCCGTCATCTCGCCCGGTGATCTGGACGCCGATGGCGAGAGCGACGTCATCGTCGCAGCCGAGAACGGCGCGGTCGTCGCCCTCGCCGGAGCGACGGGCAAGCCGCTGTGGCGCTGGCAAGGTGGTGACGTGATTCGAATACTAATCGCGATTGGCGATTGCGACGGCGACGGCGTAGCGGATGTCGCGGCCGCAAGCCTGGACGGTACGGTCGCGATCCTGAGTGGCCGCGGCCACGTGACAACGGCCGGTCCCGCCACAACTGCCCCGCCGCCGGCCAAGCCCGCCGTAGCGGCCAAGACAGGCACAGCCAAAAACAGATCCTCGCTGCGGGCGGCTGGCGAACCCGCAACCACCGTCCCGATCGTGCTCTATCACGACGTCGTGCCGGTGGCGAACTATATCTACTCGACAAGCGTCGCGAATTTCCGCGCCCAGATGGATGCACTTGTCGAGGGCGGCTTCACGTGCATATCGCTCGACCAGATCGCCGACTGGCACGAGGGCGAGGCGACGCTGCCGGCCCGGCCCGTCTGCATCACGTTCGACGGACCGTACGACGGGCATCATACGCACGCCGCGCCGATCCTCCGTGAGCGGGGCATGTTCGCGATTTCCTACATCACGACGGATTGGATCGGCACAGCCAATCATTGCGATTGGCACCAGCTTCGGGAACTCGATGCGTCGGGCGTGATGCTCATCGAGAACCACTCCGCGAACCATCCGGCGTTTTCCAAGATCACCGTGGAAGCCGCGCGGCAGCAACTCGTCCTATGCAACGAGGCGATCGAGCGTCACCTGGGTGGGAAGCGATCCATGCACCATGCGTACCCCAGCGGCGAGGAAACGCCGGCGGTGCGCCGACTCATGCGAGAGCTGGGATTCCACACGGCCACAATTGTCGGAAACCGGCCCACGAAACAGTCGACGGATCTGATGGGCCTGCCGCGATATACGCTCAAGCGCGACACATCGCTCGAGACGTTCAAGTCCTGGTTCGGCTTGAAGTGATGACCAAGGCGCCGACAGGCCGCGCACCTGTCGCCCCGCCGACTGCGGCCCTATAGCTCGATTGTCTTGTGTGTATCCGCTGCCATCCGCGCCTTGATGCACACCTCGGTCGCCCGGAACGGCTCGTCCGGCGCCATGATGTGCGGGCGGATCCCGCGCAGAGCCTCAACGAAATCCACGAGCAGGTTGCGTTCCTCTTTCGGACGCGGCAGTTCGCACGGCCCGGCATCCATCGTGGTCAACTCAGCCGTGACGGTGGCGGCATGCTGGATATCGATCACCCCTTTTGTGCCGACGATCCGAAGCCGATCGTCGCCGTGACTCTTCGCGGTGACCGGGCGAAGATAGTCGAAGGTCAGCACCGCTTGGCCGCCGTTGTTCATCTCGAACAGCAGCGCGCCGCAATCCTCGCAGCCCGGGTAGGTCTTCTGCGCCTTGTTGGCGTG
>JAFGKA010000298.1 GCA_016928855.1 Phycisphaerae bacterium | reverse complement strand
TCGCAAAGCAACACCCTGCACAATTCCGTCATCGCGACCCCACCCTTGCTGCGCAAGGATGGCCACCCGGCCATCCGAGCGTGCTACTCTTGTGCCGTCACCGGTCACTTGGGCGGGGCGCAGCGGAAGAGCGCTGGGCCGCGGGCGAAATAGACTCGGCCGTGGCCGTCGACGGCGGCGAACTGGCCCCCTTCGTTGGCAAGGATCTCGACCGATGTACCATCCTCGCCGATCCGGGCGACACGATTCTTGTTGACGCCGTACGCCTGGCCGTCCGGGCCGGTGGCCATGTGGCTGAAATCGCCGGCGGGATTCGGCCGCTCCGCCGCGATGGTGTTGGTCTCGCGATCGTAGACGAAGAGCTTGCCGCCGCCTGACACAACCACCTTTCCACCCTTGATCCTGGCGATGGCCGTCACCGGCCGCTCGACACGGAAATGCTTCTCCTTCGCCGCCGGGTCATACACGAAGAACTCGCCGCCGCCAGCGCCATAGACGTAACGCTCATCCGCCACCAGCGCGTGGACGGCGCCGCCCTGGACGAAATCCAGCCGCACGTCCATCTCGCCGGTCTTCGGATCGCAGATGGTAAACGCTCCGGTCTCCGCGCTGCGGTACGACGGGATGCTCCCCACATAGATACGCCCATCCGGCCCGAGACAGTTGGCCTTCGTACGGTACTGCCCCTCGCCGACCGGCCCGATCTCACGCGGATTGGAATCCGCCTTCAACCCCGGTCGCCACGGCTGCGCCGGATCGAAGATGCTCACGACCGCATCGGTGTACGCACCCATATAGATCCGCCCGTCACGGCCGAGGCTCATGCTGTCGACCTGGCCGGCCCACTGGCTGATCTTGCCCAGATCCGTCAACGCGCCGCTGGCCGCATCGCAACGAAAGATGTGCATGTTGATATACGTGCTGCCGTAGACGTTGCCATCCGGCCCGTTCGTCAACGAGAAGACGACCATGCCGTCGCCGCCTGCGGTCAGGCGATGCTCCGTCACCACACGCTTTGCCTCGACGTCGTACACGACGTAGGACTGATCCTCGATCGCGTGCAGCCAACGATCGTCCTCGACGACCTTGACCTGGCCGAACCGCTCAACGAGGCACGTCAGACTGCCATCCTGCAGATCGCACCGATAGGCATCCTGCGACGGCACCGTCCAGAGATACGCCGTATGCCCGCTGCCGCCGTCGGCGAGCGCCCAACATTTCTGCTTGTCGGGCTTGGGAATCGTCCGGACGACCTTGCACGTCGCGGCGTCATACACCAGTACGTCGCCGCTGAATCGGATACTCGCCACGACGTAATCGCCCACGGCCGTCAGGTCATAGACCATCGAATCTGTCGCGTACTTCTCCGGCAGCACTTCCTTCTTCGTGCCGGCGGCCGGATCGAACACAACCAGGTGGGCTTGTGTCCCGATGCCACACCAGACCTTGCCGTGCGCGTCCACACACACCGACCGCAGATACTGTTGCCCGGGCGTCATCTCGCCGTGATCGCGAACCTGGCCGGTGTTCGGATCAAACGACACGAGCTTGGTCAGCGGATACCCCGCCGCGCCGTACACGACACCGTTGCCGGCGGTCGCCGCGTCCCAGATGTACTGCACGCCGAATTGTTTTGTCTCCACGCTCGTCAGCGTGTCCGTCTTCGGCTCGTAGCGATACAGGTCGCCCGGCATCACACCACCGATGTACACTGATCCGTCATTGCCGACGGTCAAGCCATAGCCCCCATTCGACGGCAGCTTCGTGCGCATCGCCGTCTTCCGCCGGAAGTCGTAGCCGACGAGCTCGGCGCCCGTGCTGCGGTAGTATGACGTGTAGAACATCACGCCTTCGCCTTTGGGCCCGGCGGCCAGCACGCCGCCGGTGTTCTCATAGTTGACCGCGTTGGATGCGATGCCCAGCGATTCCACGCGCCAGGGTTCGGCCCGCGCCACGACGACGCCAACACAGCCACACACGACAGCCGCGATGATTGACCGCATGATGAATCCTCCAATTTCGTTGAACGCCCGAACTGTCATGACGGCAGAGACGCACTTACCCCACCGCCAGGCCGCCCGTCGCCGTCTCCTTATACTTCGCCTGCATGTCGAGGCCCGTCTGTTTCATTACCCGCAACGCCCGGTCGAGGCTGACCTGATGCGTGCCGTCCGACGCGAGCGCCATCGCCGCCGCGTTGAGGGCCTTAACCGCCCCCATCGCGTTACGCTCGATACAGGGAATCTGCACCAGCCCGCGGACCGGATCGCAGGTCATGCCGAGGTGATGCTCGATCGCCATCTCCGCCGCCGCCTCGGCTTGCCGAGCCGAGCCGCCGAGCACGTGGACCGCCGCCGCGGCCGCCATCGCCGCACTCGTGCCGATCTCGCCCTGGCAGCCGACCTCGGCCCCGCTGATCGACGCGGCCCGCTTGATGATCGCCCCGAGCGTCGCGGCCACGAGGAGGCCGTCCTCGATCGCTGGCAACGCAAGCGCCTGCTCCTCGGCCAGCAGTCGCAGTACCGCCGGCAACACCCCCGCCGCCCCGTTCGTCGGCGCCGTCACCACGCGCCCACCGGCGGCGTTCTCCTCGCTGACAGCCATCGCGTACGCACTGGCCAGCAGATCCGCGCGCAGGCCGGATGTCACATTTATAGCACTACACTGTCGAAAGAGCTGCGGCGCCCGCCGACGCACGTCGAGCCCGCCGGGCAAAACACCCTCCGTGTGCAACCCGCGTTCGATCGCCTCATTCGTGACTGCCCAGAGCCGCGCCAGACGCGCCCGCAACTCCGGCTCGCCCATGCCACGGCCCGCCTCGTTCGCCCGGGCCACCTCGGCGATCGATATCTGTCCGGCTTCGCAGAGCCGCACCAGCTTGTCCGCCGAATCGAACGGATACGGTATCGCCGCCGGTCCGACCGGCGCCACCACGGCATCGGTCGCGTCGTCGTATTCCACGAAGCCGCCGCCGACCGAACGCGCCGTCAGAACGAGCGGCGGCGCACATTCAAGCTCGGCGACGAATCGAAGCGTATTCGGATGTACCAGCGGCTCTGCCGGCGTCAGCTCCCACGCAATGTCCCGCTCAGGGCGGAACGCTACCTGCACGCCGCCGACGCAAAAGCCCTGTGCCGACGCGATTTGCGACATCGCGCCCCAGATGGCCTCGATCGCCGACTCGCTCGGGTCGCAGTCGAGCAGGCCCGCGCAGATGGCCTCGGCCGTGCGGTGGCCGCGGCCGGTGGCGGCCAGGCTCCCGAAGAGGCTGACACGTAGGTGCACGCCGCTCTCGACCGGCAGCCGGGCGAGCACCTCCCGAAAACGCCGAGCGGCCAACAGCGGCCCGAGCGTATGGGAACTCGACGGCCCGATGCCGATCTTGAGCACGTCAAAGACACCAATCTCTGCGGCGGTCACGCGATGCATGCCGGCGTATCTACGGCGGCGCCGCCGGCCTGTCCAACCAGTCCCGACGACCGCGCACATCGGACCGGGCCGGGCTACAATGGGCCGCATCGGACCGGACCGGAAACGAAACCCGCGGACGGCAACCATGTGGCGCAGGTTCCTCAAACGCATTCAGCCGGAAGGCATCCCGTGGCCGTTCTCGGTGCTCTACAACGCACTGAGTCAGGGTCCGGTCTTCCGGGATCACTATGCGCTCCTGGTGAAGGATATCGCCGAACGCCGCCTTGACGGCGGTGTGCTGGACATCGGCACCGGCCCGGGCTGGCTCCTCATCAAGCTGCACGAACACCATCCGGCCGACACCCTGGTCGGCGTGGATGTCTGCCCCGCGATGGTCCGAGTGGCCCGGCGAAACGTCGCGCGCATGCAGCTCGCGCACCGCATCGAACTGACGATCGGAGCAGCGGAATCGCTCCCGTTCGCCGACGCGTCATTCGACACGGTCGTCAGCAGCGGCTCGATGCACCATTGGCGTGATCCCGACGCCGGGCTGCGCGAGGTGTATCGCGTGCTGCATCCCGGCGGCTGTGCGCTGTTGTATGATTTCGTGACCGATGCGCCCAATGAGATCCTGCGCGGCTTCGCGCACCGCCACGGCCGCTTGCCGGTCGCCGCGCTGCGACTGGCCTTGTTCGAGGAACCATTCCGCACGACGAGCGAATTCGCGTCGCTGGGCGAAGCGCTGCCCTTCAAGCGCGAACCGCCCCGCTTTGTCGGCGCGCTATGCTGCCTGACGTTGCGAAAACCGGCGCACGCCGTTGAAACACGATCATGCTGAAGAAGGCGTACGCCGCCTCACCACCGATCCGTGCGGAACGCCGATGCGGGCAGCCCCTCTTTGTTCATCAGATTGGGCTCCGCGTCTTCACGCCAGCCAAAGCGCACCGCCACGGGCTTGGCCACTTCTTCGCTCGAAACGACCACGGTCCCGCCGTCGATCACGGCCTTCGCATCGACGAATTTCTGGTCCTCGCCGGCGATCTGGAACCAGGTCAGCGGCTTGTCGTCGCGCGCGGCCAGCCCGCCGCCCACGTGATCGAAAGCCACGCGGATCGTACCCCCTTCGACGCTCATCGATTTGTACAGCGGCCCGGAGTAGACGAGACCCTTCTGCCCAAAGTCCTTCGCGAGCGCCCAGAGCGCCAACCGCCGGCCGACTTCCTGCTTGTTCTTCGGGTGAATGTCGTCCAGGTTGCCGATGTCGGTGGTGACCGCCATCCCGGTGTTGGGAATGGCCAGCGCCGCCGACTGAGCCTCCCAGATCTGCGGCAGGCGTACGGGGCCGTCGTCGCCCGGATATCGCTTTGTGTACCGCCAGGGCGCCAACTGCACATAGTAGAACGGGAAGTCACCCTGGCCCCACGCCGCACGCCAACCGCCAACGAGAGCCTTCATCTTCTCGCAGTACGTCATGCCGTCGTCGGAAAGCACATTCCCCTCGCCCTGATACCAGATCGCCCCGCGAATGCCGTACGGCACCAGCGGATGGACCATGGCGTTGTACATGACGGTCGGCGCCGCCCGGCCTTTGGCCAACAACGGGTGCTCCGGCCACGCCGGCATCGTGGACGGCGTAACCTTCTCAGCAAGCGACGCACGGGCGGCCTTGACCCACGCCTCGACGCGACCCACATACGTGACGAGCGCCTTGCGGTAATCGCTGTTCGCGTCCTCGATGGCCTGACTGATCTCGGCCAACGACGGTACCGCCGCGAAGCCCGCGGACGCCGTCCACGGCTCAATGCGCGTACCGCCCCATGATGTGTTGATCAGCCCGATCGGCACGTCGAGCTTCTCTTTCAGCGTCCGGCCGAAGAAATAGGCCGCCGCCGAAAAATCCTTCACGGTCTCCGGTGAACACACGACCCACTCGATGGCGACATCCTCGGCCGGCTCGCCGGCAAGCGTGCGCGGCACGGTCAGGTGGCGAATCGTCGGGTGATTCGCCGCGGCGATCTCCTTCTCCGCATCAAGCGAATTCCCCACCAACATCGCCATGTTGGACTGCCCGGAACAGACCCAGACTTCGCCGACGAGCACATCCTTCAGGACGATCTTGTTCGTGCCCGCCACGGTCAACTCATACGGCCCGCCCGCCGGTATCGCCGCCAACTTGACTGACCAGCGACCGTCGGCGTCGGCCGCAGCGCTGGCCTCGCTGTCCTTCAGACGGATAACGACCCTTTCGCCCGGCTCGGCCCAGCCCCAGACCGGCAGCGGTAAGTCACGCTGCAGCACCATCTTGCTGCCAAACACGCGCGGCAGCCGAACCTCGGCCGCCAAGGGCGCCGCACCGGCCAGCACCACCGCCACAGATGCTACGATCTGAGCCCACATCCCGAATCGTCGCTGATGATTGACCATGATCCACTCCTTGGTTGAAAACCTGCGAAACCAGATCACACATTCGAACACGGCGAGGGGCTCGCTGCAAGCGGGCTTGGACGCAGGGCCTCACACGCGATAGGATCCGCCCGACGGCCACACGTATCTGTTAACCGGGAGCACGATTCGCCATGACCAGGACGTTACGCGGAATGGCCCTGCCAACAGCCCTGACTTTGTTGCTGTCGGCGCCGATGTCGGTAATTGCAGCCATGACCCCCACAAACCTTCGCTGTGAATACGTCACCAACCCGTTGGGCGTCGACGCCGCCCGGCCGCG
>JAFGKA010000297.1 GCA_016928855.1 Phycisphaerae bacterium | reverse complement strand
GCGTGATCTGCTCTTCGAGGCGAACATGGTTATCGCGAACCAGGATGCACCCGATTCCGGCGACATCTGCCTGCGGTGCCACCTGCCGCGCGGCTGGCTCCAGGGGCGTTCCGTGCCGACCGACGGCAGTCAGATGCTCACGACCGACATGAGCGGCGTAGCCTGCGACTATTGCCACCGTCTCGTCGATCCGATCTATGAGCCGGGCGTGAGCCCCTTCCAGGACCAGGCGATTCTGGCAGCGCTGAGTTTCCCGGCGAACACGTTCGGCAATGGCATGGGCACGATCGATCCCACCGGCGCCCGTCGCGGTCCGTTCCTTGACGCGGACACCGGCCATCCGATCCTGGTCTCGCCGTTCCATCGCGAGGCCGCGATTTGCGGAACGTGCCACAACGTGCACAACCCGGCGTTCGAGAAGGACGGCAACGGCAACTATGTACCCAATACATTGGACGCGCCGGCCACCGACTTCTCGGCGGAAACGCTCGCACCGGTCGAGCGAACCTACAGCGAATGGTTCTTCAGCGAATACAACACGCCGACGGGTGTGTATGCTCCCGAGTTCGGTGGCAACAAGGACTATGTCGCCACGTGTCAGGACTGCCACATGCGCGATGTAACCGGCCAGGGCTGCAACTTCGGCACGCCGCCGATACGGACAGACCTGCCGCTGCACGACATGACGGGTGGTAGTACCTGGTTTCCGGGATTGCTGCCGAGTCTCTACCCGGGGCAGGTCGACACAACGGCGATCAACGCCGGCATCCAGCGGGCGAGATACATGCTGCAGAACGCGGCCGAGCTTGTCGCCGTGCAGGATGGCGATGACCTGAAGGTGACCATCACCAACAATACCGGCCACAAGCTGCCGACCGGCTATCCGGAAGGCCGACGCATGTGGATCAACGTCAAGTTCCGCGACCAGGCCTCGGCGATCGTTCACGAATCGGGCGTCTATGACGCCGCCACGGGTGTGCTGAGCCACGAAGCCGACGACAAGATCTATGAGGTCAAGCCGGGGCTCGATTCCGTTACCGCGCCGCTGGTCGGTGTGCCCGAAGGTCCATCGTTCCATTTCGTCCTGAACAACGCAGTCTTCAAGGACAACCGGATTCCGCCACGCGGTTTCACCAATACCGCCTTCGCCGATTTTGGCGGGGCACCGGTTGGCCACAGCTACGCCGACGGCCAGTATTGGGATGACACGCTCTATCCGGTCCCGGCCGGCGCGGTTTCAGCCGAGGTGACGCTCTATTACCAGAGTACCAGCAAGGAGTTCATGGAGTTCCTGCGGGATGAGAACACCACCGACACCAAGGGCCAGGCGATGTACGACCTCTGGGCCAACAACGGCAAGTGTCCGCCCGAGCTGATGGCCACCGTCACGATCGCTGTGACGCCACCGGTTGGCGGCGTCCGCAGCGACTACGACGGCGATGGCGACGTGGATCTCGCGGACTTCGGCGTGTTCTCGGCCTGTTTCAACGGCCCGAACCGCGCCCCGGCACAAGCCAACTGCGAAGCTCCGGACGCCGACGGCGACGGTGACGTGGACCTGACGGACTTCGGCGTGTTCTCGGCCTGCTTCAACGGCCCGAACCGAGCGCCGGCGTGTGCACCATAGCGATCTCGCGCATCACGGGACCGGATGGACTTCATGAACACGAGGATCGCCCCTCCAGTGTGACGGGGGGGCGATCCTCGTTTCGTTGACTCGTGCCGTGTGGGCTCAGGTCGATCGTTTGGCGATCAACTCACGCACTTTGGGAACGAGGTCGTTCGGCACTCCCATGATCGTTTGGGAGGAATCCTCCAACGCGGCTTCATCTTCGGCGACAGCTTGCTCTTCGGACTGGCTCTCGTAGTGTTCGAGTACGTCACGCACTCGCTGTTCGTTCCATCCGGGAGGAAACTCGTTCTTCTTCATCTTCATTGCCGTCCTCTTCGCCGCCGGCGGCGCCGATATGCGGTCAAAGGTTTGCCGATCAACTCATACGCTGTAATGATGAAAACGCCGTTGGGCTCTGGATCGGGAACATAGATCACCCGCAAGTGACGGCCGCTTTCGGTCTGTCCGATCGCCACACGCGAGCCTTCGAGCCCTGGGCGATCCTCACCGGCGTGGCTCAGTACCCACTCGACTTCCTGCTCCTGCACACCATGATTATACACATGTGGCTGTCCGGTGTCGGGGTCGATGAAATACCGAACGTCCATGCGTCACCTCTCATCGGACGCCATAGGGAGCTGCACCAGGAGGGACTGTCACGACAATTCTGGAACGGTAGTGGGCCGGCCCGGCAGCGTCAAGCGCGCTAACTCTCGCTCCAGGAAACGGTTGCATGCTTCGAGCAGGCCGCTGATCGGTTCGCTGACCTTTCACGGAGCCTAACCTGCTTCCGCCTACGCCGTCACTGCCCGACCACAGCATGCCACTCGCCAAGAGGGGCTTCGGCAATCTGCATAATTTACACCATGGAATATCGCTTGACTTCCGCGGCGACCTGGTGTACACTGATGTACTCTTGGAGATTCAGCAGGAGAGCGTACGGACGTAGCGAGGGCGGAAATCGAATAAACGGACGTCAATCCGGGGTAAAGCAGAGCTGGGTCCGTGGTCGATACACCTGCTGGCATTGAATCCCCTTCGATAGCGTAAAGATTTGTCAGGCAAGGAGTAATCGCCGTCTACGTATGGCGGGGATGAAACTTGAGGCCCGCCGAGCCGGTTTCGGCCGTTCGGGCCAAGTGAACGAGTACAGGTAGGCTTTGAGGATGGTAAGGCTTCGCAACATCAGAAACATCGGGATCTCGGCGCACATCGACTCGGGCAAGACGACACTGACCGAGCGGATACTCTTCTACGCCGGACGGATCCATCGGATGGGCGAGGTCAAGGGCGATGACCGCGGCGCGACCATGGACCACATGGAACTCGAGCGCGAACGCGGCATCACCATCACCGCGGCCGCTACGAGCGTGACCTGGACCGGCAAGACGATCAACATCATCGATACGCCCGGCCACGTGGACTTCACCGTCGAGGTCGAGCGGTCGCTTCGCGTGCTGGATGGCGCCGTGCTGGTGCTTTGTGCCGTCGGTGGCGTCCAGTCGCAGTCGCTGACCGTCGACCGGCAGATGCGACGGTACAACGTTCCCCGCATTGCGTTCATCAACAAGCTCGACCGCACCGGCGCCGATCCGGCCCGCGTCATTACCGAGCTGGAAGCCAAGCTCGGACATGTCGCCGTACCGCTGCAGATTCCGATCGGCCTCGAAAACGACCACAAGGGCGTGATCGACCTGATCGCGATGCAGGCGATTCTGTTCGACGGCGAGACCGGCGAGAAGCCGCGCCGCACGGACATTCCCGCCGATCTGCGGGAAATGGCCGACCGGGCCCGCCACGCCATGCTTGATACGCTTTCGCTCTACAGTGATGAACTGATGGGGCTGCTGATCGAGGACCAGCCCGTCAGCGAGGATCTGCTGCACAACATCATCCGCCAGCACACCATCGCCCGCGAGATCACGCCGGTCCTGATGGGTTCGGCGTTCCGGAACAAGGGCGTGCAGCCGCTGTTGGATGCCGTCACACGCTATATGCCGTCGCCCCTGGACCGCATAGCCTTCGCCCGCGACCACGCGAACGAGGGGGCCGAGGTGGCCATCAGTGCCGACACTGACGGCGATCCTGTCGCGATGGCGTTCAAGACCGTCGAGGAGCCGTTCGGGCAGCTTACCTTCACGCGGGTCTATCAGGGCCGGCTGCAGCGAGGCCAGACCTACATCAACACGCGATCGCAGAAGAAACAGCGAATTGGCCGCATCCTGCGAATGCATGCGAACGATCGGGAGGAACTCGACTGTGCCCTGGCCGGCGACATCGTCGCGCTGATGGGCGTTGAGTGTGTCTCGGGCGATACGCTGTGCGGCGAGGGCCGAAGCTATTCACTCGAACGGATCCATGTGGCCGAGCCGGTCATCGCGATGGCCATCCGGCCGCTTCGGACGACGGACCGCGACAAGCTTGCCAAGGCCCTGAGCCGCTTCTGCAAGGAAGACCCGACGTTCCACGTCCGCACGGACGGCCAGACGGGCGAGACGCTCATCAGTGGCATGGGCGAACTGCATCTCGACGTCTATGTCGAGCGGATGCGCCGCGAACACCGCATCGACGTCGAAGTCGGCGCCCCGAAGGTCAGCTACCGCGAAGCGCCGACGGCGGAAGTGGCGTTCAACCACAAGCATAAGAAACAGACCGGCGGCTCCGGGCAATACGCCCATATCATCGGCAAGCTCATCCCGCTGCCGGCCGACGCACCGAACGACTACGAGTTCGAGAACGTCGTCACCGGCGGCCGCGTCCCGACGGAATACATCCCCTCGGTCGACAAGGGCTTCCAGGATGCCCGCGGCAAGGGCCCGCTGGCCGGCTGCGAGATCGTGCGGATCAAGATGGTCCTCGAGGACGGCTCGTACCACGCGGTCGATTCGTCCGACCTCGCGTTCCAGGTCTGCGCCCGCGAGACGTTCCGCGATGCTTTCCTGCAATCGAAACCCGCGCTACTCGAACCGATCGTCAAGGTCGAGGTCGAGGTGCCCGTGGCCTCGCAGGGTGGCGTGGTCGGCGACCTGTCCGCCCGGCGCGGCACGATCCGTGCGGCCGAGGTCAAAGGCCCCGTGGCCGTGGTCACGGCCGACGTGCCGTTGGCCAACATGTTCGGCTACGCGACCGACCTTCGAAGCCAGACGCAGGGCTGCGGCACGTTCACCATGGAATTCGCCCGCTACGACCAGGTGCCGGCCGCTGTCCAGCAGGAGATCGTCACCCGCCATCGGGAGGCGGTCGCCCGCGGCCGGTAGGCTCGCGGCCAGACGGTTTCAGATGCCGTGACATGACAGCCCGGCGACACGGACGTCCGGTCGTGCGTCCAGCACGGGCAGACACTCCTGCCGACGGCTTTCGGGCCCAGGGCAATCACATCTGACGATTGGGGAACCGGACAAGAAGAGTGGTCCCTACCTGAATTATCTTATGGGACGATCCGTGACCTCCGCCCCCAAGACCTCGATCCGCGACCGCCTCGGACACGCCCACGCCAACACTTGACTAAGTGGACTAAGTAGGGTACGCTTCGGGGGACAAAGGAGTGGTCCATGCCCAAACAAGTCAACATCCACGAGGCTAAGACCCACCTGTCGAGCTTGCTCGACGATGTGGCCGGTGGCGAGGAGATCATCATCGCGAACCGAGGCACGCCCGTAGCCGTGATCCGCAAGTTCACCGCTGCCTCCGCCCGTCCCCGAAAGGGAGGTGTGTGGGCGCGCAAGGTACGCATCCGTGATGATTTCGATGCCCCACTTCCTCCGGAGATACAGGGAGCATTTTCAGGGGATAGCCAATGAGGCTTCTCTTGGACACCTGTGTCGTTCTGTGGTGGCTTTCGAGTCCAGACGAGATCAACAAGGACACCCGGGCAGCCATCGCAGAGCCGGAAAGCGACGTGTTCGTCAGCGCGGCGGCTATCTGGGAG
>JAFGKA010000042.1 GCA_016928855.1 Phycisphaerae bacterium | reverse complement strand
TTCGACCATGTCGGAGACCAATCGACGCTCGACGAAATGCTGTGGTTGATGAAGTAATCACGCATGTGCCCCTTGGTGTCTTCCCAGTTATTCTGGATGATGTAGCCGAAGCCCCCATAGAACCAGTTGCCGTTCGGATCCCGTCCCGCGATGTTGTAGGTGTATCCGTTGTACGAGTAGATCTGGCAGACGTAGCGTCCATAATGACT
Organism: Phycisphaerae bacterium; assembly: GCA_016928855.1. Classification (GTDB taxonomy): domain Bacteria; phylum Planctomycetota; class Phycisphaerae; order UBA1845; family PWPN01; genus JAFGKA01. The sequence goes on along the minus strand of JAFGKA010000042.1, from coordinate 5,638 downwards.
GACGTGCGAGTACGGCGACGAGCACGTGACGTCCCAGTACGGCAACCGTTCATAGTAGCTGATGGCCATCATGGCCGAGGATGCCCCACACGCCGAGTGTCCGTTGAAATTGTCGGGCGTGTCATAGACCTGGTGGAGGTAGGGTACGGCCTTGCTGATGGTGGTCTGCGCCTCCGGCGCGATCGGCTCGTCGCCGGCCTGCGCATCGGGTTGCGAATCGAGGACGGCAGCAGGCATGTCGGACAAGCCCGCGCCTTCGACGTCGAGCTTCACGGCCGCGCCCAGGGAACAGGCGCCGGCCTCGGCCTTGCCACCGGCAACGCCTGCCGGCCCCTCCATCGTGGCAGCGGCGGCCGCCCGAATCAGCGGAGCCTCGTAGAGTTCGCCGTCGGCAAGGGATACGAAGGTCATCTTGCCCGCGTCCGGGGCAACACGCCCGGCCATGGCCTGAACTCCGGAGCCTCGCGTCAGGTTTGTCATGGAACTGCCGTCGAACTGGATCCGGCAAAGATCGGCACTGTTGACCTTCACGCTCGGAACCCGGTCCACCTTGTTGTAGAAGACGGTCTGGCTGTCGGGCCCCCACGACGGCGAGTCGCCCTCGTCGAGTTCATGCACCGTTCCACTCGAAATCTCGACGACCTTGAGCTGACCGGAGACGGTGCTCACAATCAGTCGGCTCGAATCCGGCGACCAGACCGGGTTGAAGTAGGCGTTCTCATCGCTCGTAAGCGCTTTTCTCTCGCCCGTCGCCAGATCGATGACGCAGATGCGGTCGTCACGATCGTTGTAGGCCACCTTCGTACCGTCGGGCGATATCGGCGTCAGGTTCGCGTAATGGCCCAGGGCAAACGTCTTGAGCGTCGTGCCTGAGACATCCGCAATGCGCAGTTCCTCATCGACGGAGAAAGCGATCTGTCCCGTTGCGGCCAACGACGGCACGCCGGCACGCTGGACAGGCGGACAGAGGGACACCAGCGTCTGAGTACCGATGTCAAAGAAGACCGGCACCTGTAATGGAAGCGCACCCTGGCCGGAGGGGATCAGGCGTTTGAAGCCGACTCGCGTGCTGTCCGGGGCCCAGTTGTACGCGTAGCCACCGCTGGGCGAATTCGCCATCTCGACAACGGTCTTGTCCGCAATGTTGTAGAGATACAGGGCGTCACGACGCCCATCGGACATCGCGAGCCACTTGCCGTCCGGCGAATACGAGGGGTTGTCGAAGCGCAGCGCCTCGCCGACGGCTGGGCCGCCCGCGCCGGCCACACCACCATACACCGCCATCGGGAGCATGAGCAGAACCACAATCGCGCTGAACAACACGCGAGAAACACCTGACAAAGACGGGCTCTGTACCTTGCGCATTTGTGCTACTCCTGACCGATTGGCGAAAGGGAATCTCCGTCCATCTGTGCGGAGGGACGGATCCATACGATCACAGGTCATTCTCGATGGAACTCGATTCACACACTGCTGAACAAGCGACGGGAACGTGGATTGTTGAACGAGATCCTGGAATCCGGCGGGCGAACGAACACGGTGCACAACGTGCCAGCCCGCAACCGCACCCCACCCCGCAACAACCGTCACGGATCCGCCCTCCAATGCCGTCGCCGACCCGTTTGCTCAGAATTGTCCATAGCGGGCGATGAAGACATGACATCGATCCGCCGGGCCGACCGGGCATCTGCTTCACCTTGCCATTATCGCCATTGACGGGTCTGAGTCAAGGAAACTGCGAGGGCAGAAGCGCTTCGGGTCTGCCCGTCGACTTTGGCATCAGGCACATTTTCGTGGCTGCCAGTAGTCCGCCCACTGGCCGCTCTCTTTGAGGGCGATCAAGCTCATCATGGCCGCAGCATGATCGGCATCCCATTTCATCCCCGGCCTTTTGAGCCGTAAGGTCAGATTCTTACACGTGGCTTCTGTTGGCCCGGGCCCGATATCCCACCCCCGGGCCAGCGACAGCCGGTAATCCACCATCTCCCACCGCTCCACGATGTAGTTCCGCTGCAGCCGAAGGCTGTCGAGCTTGCCTGGGGAACGCATCTTTTTGCGGAGCCCATCGATAGCCGCCAGCACCGGTCTCGGACCAGCCTCTTTGATCGCGGTGCGTTGCTCCTGAGCCCATGTCTCGGCCGCTTGCCCCCGGCCCAGACAAACATGAGCCGTGGCCCACACGTGTTCGCTGAAGTGGTAGAGATTTAGGAGCATCGCGTCGATCGGTTGGAGGTGCTTGAGGATCTGATTGCGGATCCACGGCGTCCCGTCCGTGAGCGATACCCTCTGGGTGGCCTCCGCCCATCCGATGGCCTCGGCCTGTTCCCCAAGCATTTGCCCGAGCGCCATGTGGTCTTCGTTTGTGGCGAAGGCGTGAGTATGAATACGGCTCTGTTCGTGACACCGCTTGTCCTTCTGCGCCTGGGTCACGGTCCGAACTTTTACCCCATCCGCTCCCACATAGATCCGCGTCTGCTCGGTGCCCTCCACCTTCGCGTCCTCGGCCGACCAGGAGGGACACAAGGTCCCTTCCCGCTGGGCCTGGGCAATCGGTTCCCCTTCCCGCTCGGTGATCCGGCGTAGCCGCTCGGCGCTAACCCGCAGCCCGGTCAGCCGGGCCAGATCCTCCGCCCCCTGCGCAAAATCCTGAACGATGCCCATCGAACAACTGAATTCGCGGGCTTCCTGAGAGACACAGCCCACCGCGATCCCGATCAAGGCATCGACCGGATAGGTCCCGCCTGAGGCTTCCGACCAGAAATAGTGACGCGACAGCAAGACTTCACCGCCCGCCATCAGAACCTTCACCTCCCGCACGCCCGTGTTCCGTAGGGCCGGGGCGTCCACCACCGCGCGGTCCGGAGGGGGGGAAAGCCGCCTGCTTGGCGGCGGGATGAGCATCCATCTTGCCCTGGAGCGCTCCCTCATAGCACTCCTTCATCAGTTCCTGAAAAGCGTCCCGAAAGGCGAACTCACTGGCCGTGATCCATTGCCCGTCGGGTGCCCGTTCCAGCGCATCCAAGGCTTTGCCGTACAACGCCTGAAAACGCTCCGTCATCTGGTCGATCAAGACTTCCCTGTCCACATGAACCTCCTGTCTGTCAAGAATCGAAACACACGAGAGGAAGTATCCCATCCGACCACGCAAAGCGCAAGTAAAATATGGCGCGAATTCTTCCTTGTCGCCAATAGAAATGGGCACACCCAGGCCCGAGTATTGGCGAGAATAGCCGGTCGGCCGGGCGTGCGAAGTTGACAAGACCCGGCGGATGGGCGACAAGGCTTAAGGCGCGATAGGGCCGCGCTTCGGGTAAGGCGTGCTGGACGAAGGAGTACGGGCAGGCATGGCCGACTGGCAGATCGAGCGGACGAGTGGCAAGTGTGCCGCCTCGGGGCGGGAACTTGCCGAAGGCGAGGAATTCTATGCGGTCCTCATCGACCGCGGCGAAACACTCGAACGATTGGACTACGCGCTTGATGCATGGACCGGCCCGCCGGAAGGCGCGTTCTGTTTCTGGCGGACCCGCGTGCCCGTCAAGACCGCCCGGAAACAGCTCTGGGTCGACAACGACGTCCTGATCAACCTGTTCGTGCGACTGGCCGACGAGACCGAAGACATCAAGGTTCAGTTCCGCTTCGTCCTCGCGCTGCTGCTGATGCGCAAGAAAATCCTCAAGTACGAGCAGACGCTCCACGACGACGGCCGCGAGTACTGGCAGATGCGGCTCGTCCGCGAACAGAGCGTCCATCGCGTCGAGAACCCGCACCTGACCGACGCACAAACCGAAGCCGTCACCGCCCAGCTCAGCGCGATCCTGCACGGCGACGTCGCCGATTCGCTCGCGGCGCACCTGGCGGAGGCCAACGAGGACACCGAAACCGACAACGCTGACGGACCGGACGATGCCCCTGAGTAACCGACAACCCGGCCGATCGATCCGCACGCGAGCCGCCCTCGGCGTGGGCCTGCTGACCCTTGCGCTGGCCGGCTGCGAGCCCCAGGCCCCCCCGCCATTCGTGCCGATGCAACAGACCGTCAGCCGCGTCAACGTCAACAACATGCACTTGGGCACGACCGCCGGCGGCCTGAAAGGCTCACCGATCGAGGCGACCGTCCAGTTCCGCGAACACCCCGACGCCCGACCGCGAAAGGAACGGCTCCACGGCTCGCTCCGCTTCACGAAGCCGCGCGATCTGATCCTGTCGCTGCGCCACGGCATGCTCGGCGAGGTCATGCAGGCCGGCTCGAACGAGCGCGAGTACTGGCTCTGGGTCAGGCCGGAAATCAACAAACTCTGGTGGGGCACCTACGCCCAGCTTGCCCAGACAGCGGCGCTCTATACGCCCGAGGCCGACACGATGCCGCTCCGGCCCGAGCACCTGATCGAAGCGCTCGGCCTGAACGATCTGCCCGATGACACGAGCGGCATCTACGGCCCGGTGTATCGCCCCGAACCCGAACGCAACGTGCTGATCTTCCTTGAGTACGACCGCGACGGGAAGGCCTTCATCTGGAAGGAATACCACATCGATCGGCGTGAGCCGTTCCTGATTCGCGAGATTCTCTTCCGCGAGATGGACGGCCAGATCCGCATGCACGCCCAGCTCAGCGAGTATAAACGCGTTCGTGGCGCCCTGGCCGTGGCCGCCCACACCGTGCGCATCGACTGGCCGGCGGCCGATAGCTGGCTCGACCTGCGCATCCGTCAGTACACCGTCGAGACCGATCCGGATATGGTGATCCAGCCGGAGAACCCACGGGAATACGGCGCCGAGTTCAAGGAAGCCGTCTGCGTCGATCCGCTGCCAGAGCTGTCCGAAGAGCCGTGGCCGGCCACGACTGCACCAGCATCGGCCCCGACGGCCCCCGCCGCGCCGACGCTCACCGCACCGGAGGCCACGCCGTGAACGGCCTGCTCGCACGCCGCCTCTATGTCGCGATGGGGCTGCTGATGACTGCCGCGGCAGCGCATGGCGAACCGAACGCCGCGGAAGCCCCCAAGCCGCGCATCGCGGTCGCCGGCACCGAGCACATCGTGTGGTTGATCCACTCGAGCCCCGCCGAGGCCGCCCTCAAAGCCGACCCCGCCGCGGAACGCCCGATCCTGAACCGCTTCGCCCGACAGACGCCGGGCGGCGCCGAGTTCAAACGACTCCGCATCCCGCCGGAGGTCGGCCGCATTCAGCGGTGGGCCGCCTCCGGTCAACAGCTCCACGTCTTCTTCGAGGACGGAACGCACCACAGTTACTCGTCCGGTGGCCGCAGCGTCGAATTGACGCTGCCGGGGCGGGCCGTACCCGAGGCGGTCACCGGCCGCGCACAAGCCGGGCTTTACGCCATCGTCCACGGCACGGTCGCCGTCCAGGTCCAACACGCAACGCAGGAACGTCTCCGCGAAGCCGAGGAGGCCGCCCAGGCCACGCAGCCGACCGCCGACACCGCGACGCAACCCACGGAAGCACAGACCGCACCACCACCGACCGAGACGGCGCCAACCGTCGACGCCGAAGACACCACGTTCCACCTCGTCACCTACACACAAGCCCGCTGGGACTACGTCACGCCGATCACGCCGGTATCGTCCGTCTCCGAGCCGGCGCGATGGTGGCTCTGCGCCTCGCCGGAGGCCGTCTTCGT
>JAFGKA010000296.1 GCA_016928855.1 Phycisphaerae bacterium | reverse complement strand
GTGTTCTCAATCTCATGCACGCGATGCCACACCACAACGGGTGTCAATGGCATCGTCGCCAAGCTGACCGGCCTCTATGGCCCCCCGCCGTGGGAGGCCGAAAGCGTCAAGGGCTATATTCGAACGATGCACCACGCGCGGCCGTTCATGCCGCCGTTTCTCGGCACGGAAGACGAACTCGACGCAATGACCGGCTATCTGATGGCCCTGCGCGAAGACAGTCGGCCGCTCGCCGGCGCCCAAAGCGTCGGCGTGGTGGTGCCGGAGTAGGAGCGAGGATGGACCTGGCCAACATCATGCCGCTGCCACGAGACATCCCCCTGCCGCTGCCGGCGGACCGCGTCGTGCTCGAAGCACTGCTGGTTCTGCTGTTCCTGGCGCACATCCTCTTCGTCAACCTGATGGTCGGCGGCTCCATTCTGGCGCTGGCCACGGCCATCGCCGGGCGCACGCGGCCCGACTACGACCGGCTTGCCCGCGAGATCACCAAAACGATCACCGTCAACAAGAGCCTCGCCGTCGTGATCGGCGTGGCGCCGCTGCTGGTGGTCAACGTCATGTACACCCTCTACTTCTATTCGGCCAACGCGCTGACCGGCCATGCGTGGATCTCCATCGTCCCGCTGTTGACGCTCGCGTTCCTCCTGGCCTACGCCTACAAGTACGGCTGGGACCGGCTCTCTGGCCTGCGCTCGCTGCACTTCGCGCTCGGCGCCGGCGCGGTCGCCCTGTTCCTGGCCATCCCGCTGATCTTTCTATCGAACATCAACCTCATGCTGTTCCCCGCGAAGTGGACGCAGGTCAAGGGCTTCTTCTCGACGCTGCTCCTGCCGAACGTGCTGCCGCGATACCTGCATTTCGTCGTGGCGTGCCTGGGCGTCGCATCCCTGTTCCTCCTGGGCTACCTCACGCGTAAGGGCTTCCCGGTCGAATCGACGTTCGAACGACTCGATCGCCCGGCACTGCGCCGGCTCTTCTACGGCATCGCACTCGCCTCGACCGCGATGCAGTTCTCCGCCGGGCCGCTGGTGTACTTCACGCTGCCGGACGACGGCATCACGTGGCCGATGATCATCGTCATCCTGATCGGCATCACGCTCGCCGCGACGGCGACATGGCTGCTGTTCCGCGAGGTGATCGCGCCCGCGGACGTGATCGGCCGGCGGTTCGTGCCGATTGTCACGCTGCTGATGTGCACGGTCTTCTGCATGGGCTACGCCCGGCACCTCTATCGCGAGGCGGCGATCCGCGACCACCGGCTCGCCATGGCCCAACGCACGCAGGACCACCAATGGGCCGTCGCCGCGGCGGCCTCTGACACATTCGCCGGCCGCGACCCGTTCGCCGACCTGCCGCCGGGCGAGCGGCTCTATCGTCAGGCGTGCAGCGGCTGCCACGTGCCGGACCGCACGGTCGTCGGCCCGCCGCTGACCGAGATCGCCGAACTCTATCGCGACAACCCCGCCGGCATCGTCACCTGGACCCACGCCCCGCAACGCAAACGACCCGGCTTCCCCCCGATGCCCGCCTTCCGCCTGCCCGACGAAAGCCTCCAGGCCGTCGCCGAGTACATGATCCGCACCGGCCTGGAACACACCGAACGCTAAATCGACGAACCGGCTTGAGTTTCGGTTCTCATCCACCTACCCTTGTGGCCGCGGCGGTCGGACACGCGTTTTGAACCCTTCTGCTGACGGAGAGCATCGATGCATCGGCGAATCCTTCTTGGCGGCCTGGCCCTCGTGTTCTGCGTACAGTGGCTCGGCTGCGGCAGCTCCGGCGGAGCCCTCTACGAATACCAGGCGATCGAGCCACGATGGGCGAGCTTCGAGAATCCGCTCGGCGGCAAGGGCCAGGGCGGCCGTGAGAACCGCGGCGCCAAAGGCCATGCGTTCGATCAGCTCCCGGCGGGCGAAACAGTCGTACTCGCCGATGTCCAGGGCAGCGGCACAATTCGACGCATCTGGCTGACGATCAGCGGCTACTCACCTGTGATGCTGCGGTCCTTGCGGCTGGAGATGTTCTGGGACGGCAGCGCGAAGCCGGCGGTCTCGGTGCCGCTGGGCGATTTCTTCGGACACATCCACGGGAAACGGGCCGTCTTCGAGAACGAGTTCTTCTCCAACCCCAACGGTGGAACGTTCAACTGCATCGTACCGATGCCCTTCCACAAAGCCGCCCGGATTGCGTTGACGAACGAGAGCAACGTACGACTCGCGCACCTGTTCTACGACATCGACTACACGATCGGCGACCGGCACGGCGACCAGACGCTCTACTTCCATGCGTACTGGCATCGGCTGCAACGGACGACGCTGGGTGAAGATTTCGAAATCCTCCCACGCGTGCGCGGGCGCGGACGTTTCCTGGGCAGCCACATCGGCGTGATCGTCAACACCGACTATGAAGCTTGGTGGGGTGAAGGCGAGGTCAAGGTCTACCTCGACGGCGACGACCGCTGGCCGACGCTGGTCGGCACGGGCCTCGAAGATTACCTGGGCAACTCATGGGGACTCGTGAAGTTCGACCATCGCTACCAAGGGTGCCACGTGAACGAATCGCCCTGCGTCGGTTTCTATCGATACCACGTGCCCGACCCGATCTTCTTCCGGAGTGACTGCCGTGTGACCGTGCAGCAGATCGGCGGAACGCACACCGACCAGGTGCGCAAAATGGTCAGTGAAGGCAAGAAATTGACGCCCATCTCGGTCGACTGCGGGGGCGGCGGCCAGTTCGTATCCCTGTTCGAGAAAGGCCAGGCCGCCGATCTGAACGATCCGGACTTCCCGAAAGGCCACACCAACTTCTACCGCCGCGACGATTACTGCGCGACGGCGTTGTTCTACCTCGACCGGCCGGCCAGCGACTTGCCCGATCTGCAACCGCTGAGCGAACGGACGATCGGTCTGCCGGAGAAATAGCGCCGCCCGCAAGAATACCTACGCGTTGTACCGGCCGAAGCGATGATAGGCGTCGAACAGGGCCTCGACGTTCTCCAGTGGCGTGTCCACCTGGATGTTGTGGGCCGTGCAGAAGATGAATCCGCCGCCGGACGCCAGGGTGTCGAAGCGTTCCTTGACCTCGCGCCGGATGTCGTCGGGCGTGCCGAACGGCAACGTCTGTTGAATGGAAATCGACCCGTGGAAGCACAACCGGTCGCCAAAGAGTCGCTTGAGTTCCGCACGATCCATGCTGGCCACGCCGGGCTGAACCGGATTCAAGATATCGAGGCCGCACTCGATCATGTCCGGGATAATCGGCTTGATCGAGCCGCAGGAATGGTGCATGACCGTGTAGCCGCGGGCCTTGCCTAGCGCGACGAGCGCCTCGAAGCCCGGGCGCAGGAATTCGCGCCACATGACCGGCGACATGAAGAGCCCGTTCTGCGTACCGAAATCATCGCCGGTCATGAAGACGTCGAGCCCGTCACCGGCCGCCTCGAACGTCCGCCTGGCATATTCGAGGTAGAACTCGCTGATGCGGCCGAAGAGATACTCGGCGATCTCGGGGTTCAGGACGAGGTCTTCCAGAATCTGCGCCACGCCGCGCAGGTACATCGCCGGCTTGAGTTGGGCACAGCGGTTCATGCGGTCGCCGACGAAGATGACGACTTTCCCGGTGCGCCGCACTTCAGCCACCTGATCGCGCACGCAGTCGTAGTCGAACCAATCCGGGCTTGGCCATTTGGGATAATCGCGGATGGCCTCGGTCGTCTCGGCATGTTCGAGCGGAGGATGGAGCACCTCGCGGTAGGCCCCGGCCTGCTCTCCCGCCCCGACGTCCACCTGAACGCGTGGCACGCCCCAGACATCCTCCACGCTGCCGTCGGCGTGCACGGCGGGCGCGGGCCCGATGTACCGCGGTCCTTCGATATACCGAAAGTCGACGTCGAAATGCTGCAGCAGCTCTTCCTGCGATGCGAGCCCGAAACGCTTCAACAGCCGGGCGTTGATCTCGGACGTCGCCCAGTAGTCGATCGGCACGCGGTCCGGCTCCTTGTGCGCCATGGTCCGTGCAAAACGTTCCCGTGCGTCCATTCGCATAGCCTCTCGGTTCTTACTGGGCCGCGCGGACCGTCGGGCCCGCCTTCCAGATCACGCACACCAGCATCGCCCCGGCGATCGCGGCCAGGCCGAAGACCACGAAGGTGCACTCGTAGCCCCGGCTTTCGATCATCTCGCCAGCCCCCCAGCCAGCCAAGCTCGCCCCAATATAGCCCATCCCGTCGATAAAGCCCGCCGCGCCGGCGGCCCCGGATTTCTTGCCGAAATCCTGCGCGGCATGGCCGACCATCAGGATGTGCGCGCCGTAGGTACAGAACCCGATCGCGGCGACAACCGTCATCACCAGCCAGGTCCTGCCCGCATCAAGATACGGAAACACCATGGTAAACAGGCCAAGCACCAGCAGCAGGATCGCGATGACCGGTGCGCGTCGGCCCTGGAAGAACCGATCGGTGGCCCAGCCGGCGAAGATCGCGCCGGCCCCGCCGCACAGAGGATGGATGCACACCTTCATGACGTGCTTGAAGTCGAAACCGGCCACCTCCACGGAGCCCGCCGCTTCATCCATGAACATGGGCAGCCAATTGACGAAGCCGTACCGATTCATGTCGAGCAGGAAGAACGTCCCGGCGACGACCCAAAGGTAGGGGTTCGTCAGCGTCCCGATCACGTTCTGCACGAGGGTCCGCCGGGGTGGGTGGCCACCGCGGCCGTCGGGCGCCGCTTCCTCTTCCATCGGAGCAAGCCCTGCTTCCTCCGGACTGTTCCGAACGGCCCAGAAGAAGAACAGGCCCACCGCCGCGAACAGAATCGACGGCACCCAGAAGACGGCACGCCAGTCTCCGCCCCACACCTGCACATAATAGCCGGTGAGAAAGAAAGCCAGGAACCACGAAAACGCCCCGCCGAACTGATAGCAGGTGCCCACGAAGCCCATCACCTTGCCGCGGTTTTCTGCGGGATACCAGTGCGCCATGATGCGCACCATCGGCGACCAGCCCATCGCCTGGAAGAACCCGTTCGCCCCCCAGAACAACGAGACCAGAAGCAATGTGTATTGCGGACCGTTAGCCTTCGAAAACGCAGGGAACGTAATGGCGAACACCGCCAAGTTCATCACCACGGAGCCGAAGACCCCCGTCGTCGCGACGAGACGAGCGCCAAAACGATCGGCCAGTTGCCCGTTGACGAACTGGCCGACGGCATACATGACCGTCAAGGCCGTGAAGATGATGCCGATGTCCGCGGCGCCCCACGCGAAAACATCGCGAAGACGCGTCCCGGCCATCGGCATGTTGTAGCGGCAGAGATAGTACGCGAAATAGGTGATCCAAACCGCGGAGACGATCCGGATCCGCCACCGTCGCAGATCGCCCGCTGTCGCCTGTGCGGTCGGGTCATCCATCCAGGCCGATCTCCTGTTTCACATCGAGGTGCGATCCCGCATGGACCGATTCGTACGGCTGCATGGTACTCCCCCGGCCGGTCGGATGAAAGCCGCCGCGCGAAGGCTGAGAGTGAGCCCCCTACTCCTTTCGCCCTTGTTGCGTTGTGGTGGCGTGCTCGGCGACGACCTTGCTCCGGACATCGCGGAACCGGAAACGGACGTGGCTCCGTTCCGCGACCGCCGGCACGTCAACAGAGAGGAACCGTCTTCGACCCGATGAAAGCGATGATCGGCAGCACACACGCGCCGACCAAATGTGCAAGATGGTCAGTGAGAGAAAGGAATTGATGCCCATGTCCGGCACCCGGGGGGCAGCGACCTCGCACACCTACTCAACGACGATCAGGCCGTCGACCTGAACGACGCCAACTTCCCGAGCTGCCGAGCTAACCACTATTGGGACGACGATTACTGCATGACGGCATTCTTCTACCT
>JAFGKA010000295.1 GCA_016928855.1 Phycisphaerae bacterium | reverse complement strand
TCCCAATGCCGCTGGTTGCACAGATCCTCGATGTGGTGGACGGCCTCGATGATCATGCGCTCGATCGTCTCCTGCCGGGACGAATCCACCTCGCGCCGGATCTTCTGCGCCTCCTGACGGTATCCGAAACGGTGCTCCATCTGGTCGATGAGATAGTACGCCGCCTCCCAATCCTGATGGAGTATGTCGTCTCGAATCGCGCTCCGCAGCGCCTCACGCTCCGCGGCCCGGTGCGCAATCGACTTCGCCGCGTCGGAAATCTGCGTGTTCTTCGCGATCGCCTTGATCGGATCACTCACCGCGACAAGGCGCTCGTCGAGATCCATCAATGTCGTGTGAAGCCGCTGCGTGGTGGCCTCAATCTTGAGGATCAACAGCAGCACGCCATAGGAAAGGAGGGACACGGCCGCCACCAGAATGCCGCCCAGAACGGACGAGAACGCCGCGCCTGCCGGCTGCGCACCCCCCGATCGGACGAGCAACAGGACGCCCGTGATGAGCATGACCAGCCCGCTGATCACGCCGACCGTCACGTAGACTGCGCCCACCTGCCGAAGCCACCGAAATCGAAGCGGTATGTCGGCCACCATCTACCCCCTTCGGAGGCATCCGATAAAAACACTGGACACGGCTGACCTGACTTTATGAGCGGATCGGAGACAAGTCAACGCGGACCCGCGCCGGCCCGCATCACGCAAAGCGGCGCCCCCGTCAATTCGCCATGACGGCCTCGCCCTCGGCGGACATCTCGGCCCCCTGGTTGCCGTTCTTGTTCTTCGCCATGAGGGCCGCCTCTTCCTCCGCCTTCCGCTCGTTCTCCAGGCGCAAGAGCAGGTGCTTTTCACGCCGGCGCGCCTCCTTGGCCACGATGCGCAGGAACAAGGACCCGCCAAAAAGCAGAACCGTCAGAAAACCGAGGACGTGCCATTCGACCATCACGTACCTTGCCCACGGGCGATACCGGAATCCAGAGCGTACACCTCGTGTATCGACCGGTAATGAGGCCGTCTTCGGTTATCACAGGAGGAAAGATCATACCCGGACAAGCAAAGCCACGAACCCCCCATCCCGCCATTGCGCGGCCCTCCCGCCGGCCTGCGGCAAGTTCTTCTCCATGCGTACGATGCGCCACTCCCGATGCCCTTGGCGGAATGAATCAACCACCGCCTCGTTCTCCTCCCGCTCCACGCTGCACGTGCTGTAGACCAGCCGTGTCTCCCGCCGCGCCAGGCTGGCGGCCCGCTCCAACAACGAACGTTGCGCGGTTGCCAAGGCCGCCAGGGACCGCCTGGAAACGCGGTATCTCGCCTCCGGTCGCCGGGCGAGCACCCCCGTGTTGCTGCAGGGCACGTCAATCAGGATCACATCCAGCCGAGGCTCAGCCGCCACGGCCGCATCCAGCGCGTCGACGGCGATCGGGCGAACACACGTCAGTCCGAGTCGCTGGCAGTTGCGCTGAAGGCTCTTGAGTTTCCGACTGTCGCTGTCGCTAGCCAGGACGACACCCTGATCGCGCATCCGCTCCGCCGCCTGCGTCGCCTTGGTACCGAAGCCGGCACACAGATCCAGCACCACCGCCCCCGGCTTCGGATCCGCCAGCCGAACCGCGTGCATCGCCGTAATGTCTTGTGGCTGGAACAGGCCTTCGCGGAAGCTGGAGCCTGCGAGAATCGGCCCGACGGCCGGCGGGTTGATCAATACGACCGCCTCATCGCCAACGACTTCGACCTCACAGCCCTCGGTCGCCAGCCGTGCGGCCAGAGCCGCTGCATCCGTTCGCAGCCGGTTTGGCCGGAGAACGGCCGCTGGCCGGCAGGTGCCGATCCGGCAGAGCGATTCCGCCGCAGCCGGCCCGAACGCCCGGGTCCATCGCTCGACGAGAAACGTCGGATGGGAGGTCGCAACAGAAAGATAGAGAATGCGATCGGCCGTCGGGTCCGGCAGCACGGGCCCATCAAACCGGCAGGTCCGCTGCGGTCCTATCCGCACGCACGTCCGCGGATCATCGCCTGGGGCGCTTTGCCCGCGGCCGATCAGTCGGCGCTGCAGCGTCCGCAGGGCCGCATTGACGAATCCGCCGGCAGGACGGCCACCCTCTCGCTTGGCTTGCTCGACGGCTTCGTGGATCACCGCGAACGCCGGAACACCGTCAAGGCACAAGAGCTGGTACGCCGCCACCAACAGTACATGTTGCATCGTTGGCGAAAGCCGCTCCCATTTCGCCGTAACGACAAACTGCAAGACCGCTTCCAGCGTCAGTCGATGGCGGACCACCCCCCAGACCAATTCGCTCGCCAGGCCCACATCCTCGAACCGCACGGTGTAGCGACCGAGCAGCTCGTCGATCGACCGCTTCGCTGTGCGCCGGCCGGCACGGGCGTCCGCCAGGACGCAGATCGCCACGTCGCGCGCCCCCATGCCGCGTGAGCGCTTCGATCCAGATTCGCTTCCCGATTCCGACATGCCCGATTGCCCGCCTCTCGCGGCGACCCTGCTGGATGCCGCCGCAGGCCCCCATATACTCGCGCGGCCCGGATTGCTCAATTGGCAGCGATGCCGGCCGACGCCGGGGGCACGATGCGTGTTTCGCTACCGGCTCTGGTAGCGTATCTCCGAAATCCGATATGTAGATGTCGGTTTCGGAAGAACAGATCCGGCCCACCGGGAGCACGCGGCGGATCATGGACGACACTTGGCCGATCCCGTTTCGCCTTCTCGTCCCTTCGCGTAGAATACGGCTATGCAACGGTTCATGAGAAAACCCATAGCGATCCGCCCCATGACGGTTGACGACGTGGACGCCGCGGCCGCGATCCTGGCCCAGGTCAAGCTCTACCCCAAGAGCGACGCGAACAAACGAATCGCCTTCTATGTTCAGTTGCCCAACAGTTGCTGCCTCGTCGCCGAAATCGGCCCGGACGTCGTCGGCATCGTCCTGTCGATCTTCAACGGGTTCCACATGTTTCTCACGCACATCGGCGTGCTCGAAAGCCAGCGAGGCCGAGGCATCGGCTCGACCCTCCACGCGGAACTACTGGACCGCGCCAACCAGCTCGGCGCGCGCGGCATCGTCGTGGACGCGATCTTTTCCGCCGAGCCGTTCTTCCGCAAACTCGGCTACCGCTCCCCCGGCGCCACGTTCCTGATCCACGACGCCAAATGAACCCGGCG
>JAFGKA010000294.1 GCA_016928855.1 Phycisphaerae bacterium | reverse complement strand
TTCTTCCTCCCTGTCTCTTCTTCGTGGCTTGGTGGCTTTGTGGTTTTCTCTCTTCTCTGTGTAGCGCGACACCCCTTCGCTCGTCCGCTCAGGCAAGAGGATTCACCGCAAAGTCCTCCTCCGTGCGGAACAGCCGCATGCGGCCGTTGCCGCGGTTCAGGACGTGGTAGACCAACCCGGCTTCAATGGCTCTGGCTGTCCGAGGCATGATCCCGAACATACCGACGACCCCGACGAATGCGAACAATCAGTGATGTCCCTTTTTATTCCCCCTTTTTATTCCCCTTTTGATTCCCCCGTCCACCTGCATGTACAGATTCCGGTGATCTGTTCACACGTGGCTGAACGGATCACCGGACGTGTTCATACAAGTGGATGCGGGCACGAGACGAGCGGTCGCTGGCATGCAACGATGTTACGTTGCCGGAGAATGAGGTAGACTGGCGCCGTCGCCAAAGAGATGACGTGGCCCCCTCCACCTGGCGGCTTGCCCTCGAGGGTGGAAGGGAGGATTGATCCATCCAAGCTCAGAGCAACGGAGCCGAGAAACAAGTGGCTGCACCAGTTCATCCCATGAATCATCGCGTGAGTAGTTGTTGGGTCTTCTTGCTGCTGGCCGCAGGCGCATGGCATTCGGCCTGGGCCGAGGAGGGCTTGCCGAATTCCTGCAAGACGCCGCCTCGGTTCGTCCCGTTCAAGCCGGGCGCGGTGACGCCGGAGGGCTGGCTCGAACACTGGGCCCGGGCGCTCGCCAAAGACATGACGGGGCATCTGGACGAACGCGCACCGGTCTTCAAGCACGCCTATCGAGGATACCATTTCGAATGCCGGGGCGTGCAGCCGAACGGCATGGGCTGGCCGGTGGAACAGTGCGCGTACTGGCTCGACGGGCTGGTCCGACTGGCCTACATCCTCGACGACGAGGTGCTGATCGCCAAGGCGCAGTCGCGTCTCGATCCCATCGTCGACGGCGTTCTCAACGGCGGCGAGTCGTTCTTCTACTGGCAGCCGGAGTCCGTCCTGGACAACGACTTCAACAACTGGGGCCATTCTCACATGGGCCGGGCGCTGGTCGCGTACTACCAGGCCACGGGCCAGCGGCGCATCCTCGATGCGTTGGTCAAGATCTACGCGGACTTTCCCATCGGCGAAATGAAGGAACTCAAAGAGGTCAGCGGCGCCTGCAATATCGACCCGATGCTGGAAACCTATGTCCTGAGCGGCGATAAGCGCATTCTGGAGAACGTCCTGCGCTTCGCCCGCAGCGACGGTTTTCAACAGTTCGTCAAGCGATGGGCTGGCGGCGAAGTCCCGCACGGCCACGGGGTCATCTACTACGAGGATGTTCGCCTTCCCGCGTTGCTGTACCCGTGGACGCGTGACTCTGAGATGCTCGCCGCCTCGACAAAGGCGCTGGCGCTGGGCATTGAGCACAACGGCCTCCCCATTGGCCTGGTTTCCTCGGAAGAACACCTCGCCGGCATTGGCCCCAGTCGCCATGTGGAGACATGCAACGTGGCCTGCGGCGCGTATACGTTCGCATGCATGCTTCGCCTGACTGGCGAGCGGCTCTTCGCCGACCGTATCGAGAAGATCTTCTTCAATGCCGCGCCGGTGACGATTTCACGCGACTTTCGGATGCTGCCCTACTTCCAGGTCCCGAATCGAATGGCGGCTTTTCCGGTTGAGACCCCCCTGGCCGGCGGCAACCGATCGTACGATCTCACGGCGGGGCGTACGATGTGCTGCGTCGGCAATGTCAACCGCGTCGTGCCCAATTACATCCTGAATATGTGGATGAGCACCCCGGACGGTGGCGTGGCGGCCACGCTTTACGGGCCGAACACCCTGAAGACGGAAACGACCGGCGGCGTCCCGATCGTGATCGAGAGCGATACCGCATATCCCTTCGAAGAAGAAATCCGAATGTTCGTCCGGCCCGAGGAGAACGTCGAGTTTCCGTTGCACCTTCGGATTCCGTCCTGGTGCCAGGAGCCGCAACTCCATCTCAACGGCGAGCAGCTTCCCGCCAAACCGGACGACTCGGGATTTGTGAGAATCGACCGCATGTGGGAGAAGAACGACCGCATCACACTGCGCTTGCCCATGCGCGTGAGCGTGTCGCAAGGCCGTGAGACGCCGTTCCCCGAAGACAACTACTTCCGGGGCCGTTCGCTGGCCAAGGTGCGCGACGTCGCCAATCCCTTCGCGACGGTCTCCTACGGGCCGCTGCTGTTCGCTCTGCCCATTGCCGATATCGACGACAGCGCCGCGGATCCGAACGCGAGATGGAACTACGCCCTGGACGTCGATCCGGCAAATGTGGACCACGAGATCAAGGTGGTCCGCAGCGCCGAGCCGGACGAATGGCCGTGGGGGCTCGACGCGCCCGTGAAGCTCGACGTTCCCGTTCAGGAGTTCGATTGGTCGCCGATGAAAGAGCAGCCGTTACCCAAGGAACCGATCGCCGACGGACGGAAGACCCGCGTAGCGCTCGTGCCTTATGGCTGTACGCGTTTCCGGATCTGCATGTTCCCCGTTACGGAAACGACTTGGGCCGGCCGGGCGGACGCGAAGCCCGAGATCGCCACCGGCGTTTCGAGCCATTGCGTTCTGTTCGACGCATCGATGCGCGAGGGCGTCTCCTGTTTTCGCATCCCATCGCTGGTCACCGCTCCGAATGGCGATCTTGTCGTGGCCGTCGACGAACGTGTCCCGCGCTGTAGCGATCTGCACCGCAACCGAAACATCAACGTCGTGGTTCGCTGCAGCGGCGACGGCGGTCTGACGTGGTCCGAGCTGGAAACCGTTGCCGACCTGCCCGACGGCCATCCGGCCTCGGACCCATCGATGATTGTGGATGAAGAGACGGGAGAGGTCCTCCTGTTCTTCAACTCGATGGACCTCGACAAACAGCCCGGCGTCTACAGTCTGCACGTAATGACGAGTTCGGATAACGGCAAGTCCTGGAGCGAGCCGCAAGAAATCACGTCCCAGATCGCAAGGTCGCAGTGGCGGGACGACTTGAAGTTCATCACGTCCGGTCGAGGCATCCAATCCCGGTCGGGTGAGTTGTTTCACACCCTGGTGAACCTCGAGCACGGCCTGCATCTGTTCTGCAGCAATGATCACGGTCAATCCTGGCGTTTGCTCGATGCCCCTATCACGCCTGGAAACGAATCCAAGGTCGTCGAGTTGAATGACGGCAGCCTGATGATCAACAGCCGCGTCAACGAGAAGGGAATGCGCTGGGTGCACACGTCGAAGGACCGCGGCCTGTCATGGCAGTCCTCGCCAGCGCCATCGCTCATCGATCCCGGCTGCAACGGCAGCATCGTTCGTTACACCTCCACGCGCGACGGTTTCGACAAGGACCGCCTTCTATTCTCCAACGCCAGTACCCCCAAGCGTCGCGAAAACCTCAACGTTCGCGTAAGCTACGACGAGGGTCAGTCGTGGACCGAAGGCAAGACGATCTACCCGGGCAAGGCCGCCTACTCGTCGTTGACGATCCTGGAGAACGGCGACATCGGCCTCCTGTTCGAGAAGGACGACTACACGGCGATCACATTCGTCCGCTTTACGCTGGAATGGTTGACGGACGGGAAGGACCGATACGAACCACCGAAATGAGCGCATCCTGCGCCGCGGTTTGGCCTGTCCGTTCATCAAGACTGCAGGACGACACGAGATGACACACCGAGAACGTGTACGTCGCACACTCGCCGGCGAGCCCGTCGACAGGATCCCTCGAAGCGATTCATTCTGGGAAGACACGCTCACAGCGTGGCGGGCCCAGGGACTGCGCGACGACGCACCCGCGGACAGGTTCGATATGGATTTCGACCACATGTACCTCGACCTGTCCGCCAGTCTTCCACAAAAACTGTTGGCCGAGGAAAACGGCCTGCTGACCATTCAGGACCGTTCGGGCTACACCATCCGCAAATTCGCAGGCAAATCCCGCAGCCTGGAGTTCATCGACCACGTCACCAAGGACCGAACCGCCTGGGAAACGCTGGCACCCCACTTCACGGTCGATCCACAGGGCCCCGCACGAATCGACGACGCCTCGTACTTCTGCCACATGGATCCCTATCCTGCCTGGCAAGAGGCCCGTCGGAAGTACGACGCATTGCGGCAACGAAGCAAGTACCTCCTTTTCCAGGCGTACGGCCCCTGGGAAGGAACATGGCGACATCGCGGCCTGACTGAACTCCTGATGGATATCGCCATCGATCCCGACTGGGTACGGGAGATGATCCATGTGCACGTATCGCTATTGATAGACACATTGTCCCACTGCATCACGCTGGGAATGACGCCTGACGGGCTCTTCCTCATAGATGACTTTGGCAGCACAAAGGCGCTTCTCTTCTCCCCCGCCATGTGGCGCGATATCCTGCAGCCGGAATACGAGCGGCTTTCCCGCTTCCTGCGCGGGCATGCCATATCCTTCTGGCTCCACTCCTGCGGAAACGTTTCTGAGCTGATCCCTCACCTGATTGATTCGGGGCTCGATGTCCTGCAGGCGATCCAGGTCAACGCAGGAATGGACATCAGGGAGCTGATCCCGAAATACGGCAAGAAGCTCGTGTTCTACGGAAATATCTCAGCGACGACGATGTCAGGGCCAATCGAGGCCGTAGAGGAAGAGATTCGCAGCAAGCTTACCTTCGCACGCGAAAACGGCGGCAGGTACATCTACCACTCCGACCACTCCATCCCACCGGAGGTCACGTTCGATCGTTACTGCCGGGTGATGGATATGGTGGGCAAGTACGGAGCAGCCTGAATGCACAGGCAGAACGCCGGCTGACCACGTCCAGGGAATACCAGAGGACCAATCCCCGGGGACAGTTGCCCTTCGTTTGACGGCCAATGCCACGGCCGCTTAACACATAGAGCCGGTCATCAGTCAATACGATGGAGGTCTGCTTGTGATTACCCATAAACGTAGCATCTGTCGTGTGTTGCTAGCAATCCTCGGCGTCTGCTCGCCCGGCCTGGCGGACGACGTGCTCGATATCGGCTCACGCCGTGAGCTGTTTGTCGATCATTACCTGATCGACGAGTTCTCGAACACCGATCTCGCCATGCACGAGCCGGTGCGCCGCGAGGTCGCCCTGAAGTTTGACAATCCCTGGGAGGGGCCATTCGCCGGCTACATCACGGTCTTGAAGGATGGCGATCGGTACCGCATGTACTATCGCGGTACGGAGAATGACAGGCTCGAGGGCGGCGTTGTCTGTTACGCAGAGTCCGGTGACGGAATACGCTGGACCAAGCCGGATGTCGGCCTGTACGAATGCCAGGGGTCAACCCGGAACAACATCGTGTTCAAGGGCGTCCATGTCATCGCGCACAACTTCTCACCATTCATCGACGCGAACCCGGACGCCGACCCGCAGGCGCGCTACAAAGCGCTCGGCGGCTTGTACCGCTACACGAAGATGCCTGAGGTCAAAGGCCTCTACGCACTGGCCAGCCCCGACGGAATTCACTGGCGCATGCTTCAGGATGCCCCGGTAATCGGCC
Organism: Phycisphaerae bacterium; assembly: GCA_016928855.1. Taxonomy (GTDB): domain Bacteria; phylum Planctomycetota; class Phycisphaerae; order UBA1845; family PWPN01; genus JAFGKA01. The sequence continues at coordinate 1,518 of JAFGKA010000294.1, read as the reverse complement.
GCCCCCCGCAGAACGCCTTCGACTCACAGAGTGCGGCGTTCTGGTCTGTGCCGGAGAAGCAATACGTCTGCTACTTCCGACTGTGGACACAGACCGACACGTCGAACGGCAATTACCTCGACGGCATACGCTGGATCGCGCGCGCGACCAGTCCCGATTTCGTGCACTGGTCGCAGCCACAGATCATGGAAATCAGGCACGGCGATTCCGGGGCGGTTCCACAGTTTCATTTGTACACAAACCAGACCTCTCCCTATTTCAGGGCGCCGCATATCTACATCGCTACCCCCGCCCGCTTCATGCCGGATCGGCAAGTCATCAGCGAGCAGCACGCAAGGGCGATCGGGGTCAACCCCAAGTACTACCACGACTGCAGCGATACGCTCCTGCTGACCTCGCGAGGCGGCAATATCTTTCAGCAAACGTTCCTCGAAGCCTTCATGCGGCCCGGAATCGGCTACGAACACTGGGTTTCGCGCACCAATTACGCCGCCCTGAACATTGTTCAGACCAGCGATTCGGAAATGTCGATCTACGTCAATCACAACTATGCCCAACCGACGTCCCATCTGCGGCGGTTCTCGCTCCGACTGGACGGCTTCGCATCTCTGCACGCCGGCTTCGACGATGGCTGGATGCTGACCAAGCCGCTGCGATTCGAAGCGACGGGGCTCTTCATCAACTATTCCACATCCGCCGCAGGTGGGATCCGCGTGGAGATCTGTGATCCGGACGGAACCGCCCTGCCGGGCTTCGAGAAAGTCAGTTGCCCTGAGATCATCGGCAACGAAATCGACAGGAAGGTCACGTGGACGTCGCAGCCGGACCTGGCCGCCTTGCAGGGCAAGCCGGTGCGACTGCGATTCCACATGAAGGATTGCGACCTGTACTCTTTCGTGTTCAGGAAGGGGACGGCCGAGTGACCGTCATTCATCACCTCAGAGGTCGGATCTGCATCGGACGTAACGATGCGTCCTGCCATTGACTTCTGGCCAGCGTTCATCGCGAAGTCCCTGCTCGCTGCCCAAGAATGGCCCCTCGAGCACAGACCGCCGGACGAAGCTGCGGGTTCGGCCTTGACGCTCCGGCCGGTTTCCAGGAAGGTGGGCGCGGATTGTCCTCTTCTTCACAGTGGATGCGCTCACGATGCAGAATCATAGCCGTGCTTCGGGATGGGATCGGGCTGGCCTTGCCAGCATGCGTACGACACGCCGCCGACGGCACCGCGCTGTGCAGCTCTGCGGAATCGTGGCTGGTCTCGCGGCGAGCCTGGGCAGCGGCCCCGCCGTGGCGCAAGAAGCCGCCCATCTCGTGGCCACGGAGCTGCCGAGCCTGCCGGAGCCGGTGGCCGGAGCCTTTGTGGGCACGAGTGACGGCGCGGTCATCGTAGCCGGCGGCATGCGAGCGACAGCAGCATCGCCCGACGCGGTGACCCCGGCTTACCTCGACTCGGTATTCATCCTGCCGCCGGGCGCGGAGACCTGGACCACCGCCTCGCCGCTGGCCGGGCCGCGTGCG
>JAFGKA010000293.1 GCA_016928855.1 Phycisphaerae bacterium | reverse complement strand
CTCATACCCGTTGCTCCTTTCTGCAAGAACATCTACACGCCTACCTGCGTATGGTAGGCGGAGCAACGGGTTTTCATACCCATCTACACACCTGTGCCCCGTTGGGGCATGGAATCTGGATACCGGTGGACAACGACGACAAGCGTTCCGCGCTTGGCCACATACCTGTGCCCCGTTAGGGCACGAAACGCCGTTTTGTTCCGTTGACCTGCGGGCCGTCTATATCAACGGCGACTGGGAGGCATTCCAGCAGCACCGCGTCAAACAGGAACGCCGTCGGCTGTACCCTTATCGTTCACTGGTGCAGCGGAAACGCCGGAATGCGGCGTAGCGGAAGGCGAGTTACGCCCAACCGATTTGGTTGGCGTGGGAGTAGCGGGCCCGCCTCGAACGCCGTAGCCAGCGGTCGGCTTCGGCGACGTTTCGTGTCCGACTTGCGGCGGCGCGGGCGGCGCGCCAACGGGCTTTCGCGGGCTGGGGCCTGAATTCCGCGCTTGCCGCCGACTAACCTGGGGAACACAATTGTGTCATTCCGGGAGGGGGGCGTTGCAGTCAGGTCGTCCATACTCTCATGCGGAGGCCTCCCATGTCGTTGCCCACATGTCGTTTCGTTGCGGTCTTGGCTGTGGTCGGGCTGTTCGGTTCATCCGTTGCAATCGCGCAGATGAGCGGCGAAAGCACAAATCCTTCCTCGGACGAGTGGGCGCGGTTGAGCGTCGCCGCCGCGCCACTTGAGCCCGGTGGGACGATCCGCTTCAACGCCGATGGCGTGACCCGTGTCGGCTGGTGCCGCGCGGGCCGAAGCGCGCCGGTCGGCGACGGCGTGTCCTTCGCTGCGGCGCCGCCTGCCGTGGTTTCCAATATGCCGGTCATTGGCGAGGCGCAACGGCCGGCTCAAGTCGTCCGGAAACCGGAGGTGTCGCCGACGGTTTGGGATGAGGCGGCCGAGGAGGACCGTCCGGAACGCACCGAGCAGCCATGTCCGATGTTGTACGCGCCGATTCCGGGCTTGTTCCACGGAGCCATCCCGCTGGGGTTTGTAGACTACGATGGACGCACGCTCCGCCGTACGTTCAATGCTTCTGAGTACATGGGCCGGCGAGAGACGTTTCAGAAGGGGGTTTTGGACATCTACAACGAACGCATGGGCAACCCGACCCGGCGGGATGACGTCCTCGATCCATACACCGGGTTGGCCGTCCCCGACTATGTGCCGGGCCGGGCATACGATTCCGGTTACCGCAGCGGACAGTACCAGGCCGAACTCTGGCTGGCACGCCACCGCAACCTGCTGCAGACCGCCCGCACCTCGCTGGACAGGGGAACGCAGTTCTTCTTCGCCGGCAACTACGCCGAAGCGCTGTCGGCGTTTCGTCTGGCCGGTGCCTCCGATCACGGCGACGCCGGAGCACGGCTGCTGACCGCGCATGCATGCTTCGCACTTGGTGAATACGATGACGCCGTGCGCTATCTGCGCCGGGCGTTCGAATTGCAGCCGAAGATCGCGTTCTTGAGCTACGATCTGCGCCACGAGTACGGGGTCGCCGGCGACTTCCAGCAACACCTGGAGAGACTCAAGGCAGAGGCCCAGGCGAATCCAAAGGCCGCCGCCCCATGGGTGCTCCTGGGCTATGTCTATCGATACACAGGCGCCCGCGAGGATGCCGCGATCCCACTGGCAAAGGTGGAGAAGCTCAACCCCGCCGATCCGTTGGTGGCGCGACTGCTCGACCGCAACCCCGACCCAGCGAAGTAGCATACGTCTCCCATGTGCGGCGAAGTAGCGAACGTTGTCGGGGCTATTCCTGTTCCACGAGTGGGGTCGGCTCGGCGCCCGGTGAGCCCGTAAAGACATGATGGGGGAGCGTTTCGGCCCACCGTGCCAGCCGTCGTTCTCGTTCGTTGGTGGCTTCGTCGGCTGTTCGACGAAGCGTCTCCCGCGAGCAGAAATTCGCGTAGCGGACAGCAACCTGCAGGTCGCCCCGCGGAATGCCGGGCAGCTTCGCGGCCGCTGTTGCGAGCAGCGTTTCCACGTCAATGCGGCCGACTTCCACCTCGTCCAGCGGTTCGAGCAGTCGTAGCCGTTTCGGATCGAACTCGATGGGCTCACTGTCGGCCGTTGGTGGCGGAGTGACGACTATGCTCTGGTCGTTCGGGGGGCGAATCGACCATCGCAGCTCGGCGAAGAGCGTCGGATCCGTGCCGAAGTTCAGGTTGACCAACTGCGGCACATCGAGCGTATTGGCCAGATGCGCCACCAGTTGCCCGTTCGTGCGGACCACGCGCAGTCGCACCGGCCCAGCGGCGGTGAGAATCGCATCAGGGGCAGCTTCCGTGACTTCGATCTCCACCACGTTGCTTTCCACCCGGCCGATCTTCGCGTCAATCCATGCTTCGCGGCTCCACTGGGGTTGATAGATGAGTTGAAAGCGGTAACGGCCGGCGGCCAGAAGTGGATACCGCGCCCAGCCGCGATTGATCGCCGCCAGCTCGACTTCATGCCGCTGGCCGGCGGCCAGTGCGCGGACCGGACCGCTGGTCGCGCGCGCCCAGACGGCGCGTTCGACCGCCTCATCCTCGCCGATCGTATCCACGTTGAGTTCGACCGGTTCATCATCCGGCCCGACCACCTCGAGGAACTCGGCAATGTCGAGCGTCAGGCCCACGGTGTACGCGAGGTCGGCCGGCGCGGTCGTCGGCGGACGACGGGTCTCCCACGGCAGAAGGGCCTCGTAGTCCGAGCGGTTCTCCGCGATGACGCGCAGGCGGAACGGTTCGTTCCAGCGGGCGCGCGGCGGGTCCAGTTCGAGCCGCAACGAAACGCCCGTAAACAGGACGCCGTCGAGTTCCTCGATCAGCTCGCGTGCGGCGAGCGCCGCCTCATGCCGGGTGCTGCGTACCTGGTGCCGCAAAGCAGGCAGTGCGGCCGGGCCCAGCTCGGCGATCTGCCGGACGGCCTGTTCGCGCTGGCGATACGAACCCTTGCCCAGCCGTGCGACAAGCTCGGCGATGACGTCGGGGCTGGCCGGCTGCGTCGTCTGGCCGCGCAGCGGGGCTGAAGCGGCACCCATCATACCGAATACGAGAGCGAAAATGGTGGCATGGCGTGAGTCCATGCTGGCATTCTACCGGCGACGCCGTTACATTTCCTCTTCGCGGAATTGGAGCCTATCTGTTCGCTGAACGATTGAGATGGAGAATCGCTCATGATGAGACTACCACAGTGCCGGGTGATCGCGGTTTCCGTGCTGACGCTGCTGACCGCCTGTGCGACGCCGTCGTCCGGTCCCGTGGCGACGGCGCCCGACGCGAAGCCGGAGGTGCCTTCCGCGATGGCTGGAGGCCCCGCGGCCCCGGCGGTTGGCGGTGCGCTGGGGGACCTCTTCCGTCTGCGGGACGCACGGACGCGCCGGTCGTCGAGTGCCGACGCCAACTGGCAGGACGGCAACGCCGACGCCCGGCCGATCCCCAAAGGTCAGACGCTCGAACTGGCCGACCTCAAGGGCCCCGGCATCATTCGCCATATCTGGTTCACGATTTACGGCGGGGGCCCTAAGTTCCCACGAGTGCTGACGTTACGGATGTACTGGGATGGAAGCGATACCCCGGCCGTCGAGTCGCCGCTGGGCGACTTCTTCGCCGTCGGGCATGGAGCCACACGGTTGGTCAACTCGGTGCCCGTGGCGGTGACTTCCGATGCCAAAGCGTACAACTGCTACTGGCCGATGCCGTTTCGGAAGGCGGCCCGGATCACGCTGACCAACGACTCAAAGGAACATGACGCCGGCGTGTACTGGTACATCGACTACGAGGAAGTGCCGAGCCTGCCGACGGACACCGCCTACTTCCACGCCCAGTATCGCCAGGAATACCCCTGCACGATGGGCCAGGACTACCTGATCCTCGACGCGGTTGGCCGGGGACATTACGTCGGGACGGTCCAGTCAGCCCAGATCCGGACGGCGTCGTGGTTTGGCGAGGGCGACGACCGGTTCTACATCGACGGGGCGAGCGAGCCGACGCTTCGCGGCACCGGCACCGAGGACTATTTCTGCGACGCATGGGGCTATCGCCTGGGCATGCGGCCCTATTACGGCATCACGCTGTTCGACGGCTACGAACTCGGCGATCGGGTGAGCACGTACCGGTGGCACATTCACGATCCGGTGCACTTCACCCAGTCGCTCAAGGTTACGATCGAGCATAAGGGCGTCATGTTCGACACGGATGGCAAGCTCGTCTCGGGCTTCCATGAACGGCAGGACCTGATGAGTTCAGTTGCATTCTGGTATCAGACGGGCCAGGCGAAACGCTTCGCCAGCGTGCCGCCGATCGAGGAGCGGCTCGTGCCTGAACGCGTGATTGAGGTGGAGGCCTCGCTTGCAGAGACGACGTGCGAGCCTGCCGATACGCAGATGATGGCACAGGACGGCAGCGACTGCAGCGGCGGCAAGCGGCTTTTCGCGATGTTCGCCGGGCCAGAGGCAAAGCTGACCGTGCCGTTCACGGCGTCGGAGCCGATCAGCGGCGTCGCCCGGCTCAAGCTGACCCGGTCATGGGACTATGGCATCTGGAAGGTTTCGCTGGATGGGAAGGTACTTGCCGGGCTCGACGCGGTCGATCTGTTCAACGCGGCCGTCGCGGCGCAGGACTATGCGCTTGAGTTTGTCGAGCTGACCGCCGGCCAGCATATGCTGGCGTTTGAATGCGTTGGCAGGAACCCCGAATCGAAGGGCTACTTCCTTGGCGCCGACGCGATTGTGATCGAGTCGATCACGCCGTACGCGGTCCCGCCAAAAGCAGAAAGCAAATAGGCGGCAGCCGTCTACCACGCGATGCTTCGGCCGCCGTCGACGGTGATGACCTGGCCAGTCACGTAGTCCGCGTCCGCGACGAGGAAGCGCACCGCCTTGGCGATGTCGGCCGGCGAGCCGGCGCGGCCCAGCGGCACCTTCGCGAGGATCCTTTCGCGGTCCGAGGCGCTGCGCTCTTCAGGAAACTCGGCGACGCCGGGGGCCACCCCGTTGACCTGGACAGCCGGGGCCATGACGCGGGCGAGCGAGAGTGTGGCATTTCGCAGGCCGGCCTTGGCCGCACAGTACGCGATGTAGCTCGGCCAGGGCCGTTCGGCCGAAATGTCGAGGATATTGACGATCTTGCCGGCACCGGCACGCTGAAAATGCGGCCAGGCGGCCGCCGCGAGCAGGACCGGCGCAATCAGGTTCGTCTGCACGACCTCCGCGAAGGCGGCCTGCGTGATCGCTTCGAGCGGCGTGGCCGGAAAGGCGGCGGCATTGTTGACGAGCACATCGAGCTGCCCGTGTTCGGCGATCGTGTGTTCAACGATTCGCGATGGGGCGTGCGGATCCGCCAGGTCGGCCGCAACGACGGTGGCCTCGCGGCCGAGGCCACGAATGAGGGCGGCGACCTCCTCCGCTTCGGCCTCGCTTCGGCGGCAATGTACGACGACATGACAGCCGGCCTCGGCCAGTTCGATCGCAATGGCCCGTCCGACCCGCCGTGCGGCACCGGTAACGACCGCCACTTTGTCCGTGAGATCCATAAGCACGACTCCGTACCCATCATAGCCCGGTAGCGCGACGTCCGACAGGCCCGGCTCCCGCTGGTTCGCGTCCTGGAGGAACGCGGTGCGTAATCATTGAAGGGGGGGGAAGACGGGGCACGGCGCGCCGCTGCCGGGCATTGAAATACCAACCTGGATTCATGCCGCCCCACCGGGACGTCAGGACGCGATACACCGCACCCTTTTCGACAGAAGGATTGGCGTCAGTTGGTGTTGGCGGTCGTGCCCTCGCCGCTCAGCGATTCGGCTCGAAGTTTGTCACGTCATCGGCGGTGCCGTAGATCGCATCTGGCCCGGCGGAGATCAGAAGGTACGAGTCAGCCTTTTGTGCGGCGAGCCTGGCCGTAACTCGGTAATCCCGGATGAAGTCGGAGAATGTGTGTCCGACAGCGGGGTTGACGCCGGGAACATCGCCGACCACTCCCAATGGGTGCATCTGTAGTACGTTTGTGACCGCGCCGGCGCCAAGGTCGACGCCTGGAGTCGAGGAATCACCCGTATACATGTTGTTGTCGGCATAATAGGTGGCAACATCCGTCAGATGCTTCCGCCATCGTAGCGGTCTGGCGATCGCCGTCGGGACACCGGGCCGGGCACGGTAGTAGAGAATCGGCTGTTCAAACGAGTCGAGGAAGCACGCGCTCGGCGAGGCGATCTGCGGGCCGCGTCTTGGCAGCTCGCCGCGCCGGCGAATCGTGACCCGGTCGATGTCGACGAACATCTGGCGGCGATGAAGCGGCACTTGGGGAGGCGTGGGGTTCAAGGCGTAGAGGCCCGCCACTTGGTTAGGCTGGCCGAGGTTCAAGACTCCGCTGTGTGTATCGCTCGCCCAGCCGCCGACATCGGGGTTTGCTGAATTGAGCGAGTTATCGTTGTCGGGAATCCCATCCACATCCCGGAACCCCGGGCTGCCGAGCAGGTCAGCGCCAGCGAGGGCCCAGACGAGCAGTTCAGCGCCTTGTGTGAAGATCGTTGGGCTGATCCCCAGAGGGTCGCGGGCGGTCACCGCGGCGGAGGGCGGGTACGCGCCGCCGACTCCGGTATCCGCGCGGAAGGAGACAATCGCCTGATCGAGTGCCGCCAGGGCCGCCTGAGTCGCCGCACGCTTCGCCTGGATCCGCGCCTGGTTCACGGCCGGCAGGAGCATGGCCATCAGGATGCCGATGATGCCGATAACCACCATCAACTCGACAAGCGTGAAGCCTCGTCGTTGGATTCGCATTGGATCTCTCCGTTCGGCGTCGCGTGGCCGGCCGGCGAACCGTGCCACGACGCCGAGGTTCGTTCTGCTACAGGCCCACCTTGAAGTTCTTGACGTCGTCACGCGTACCGTACAGACCGTCATAGCCGGCGCCGATGATGATGAACTTGTCGTCGTTGTACGGCCGGAGCCTGCCGGCGGTTTCGCCGACATTGTGGTTGTGGATGTAATATCCGAAGGAGTCGGACGCGTTATGAATGTTCGTTTGCAGCGTTGCGGCCGGTAGGGTTGGATCGATATCGTCAGGCCGAACGGTTTCCAGCTTATGCGTCTCGCCTGTATCGGCAAAGTCCCACGCCAGGAATGGCTCATTGTCGTTTCGGTAGTAGAAGGCCGGGCCCTGCGAGCGATCGTTCAGCGTGAGGTACTTGTTCGAAGCGATGCCACCCGTGCGTGCTCTGAAATAGACAAGCGGATAACCATAATCATCAAGCAGAAGGAGCTGACTGGTCTGGTAGGTGGCTGCAAGCGGCACTCGGAATGCGACCGCATCGTTATCTCGCGCGATGTTGAAAGCGGGATCGATATACGTGCCTGTTCGCGATGTTGCATTCCCGGGAAGATCGCCAGTTTCGGGAATCGAGCCCGGCAGGAATCCATCCATGTCGTGCCCGACCATAGCCCGCGCTAGCCAGTGGGCACCATAAAGCCTAGGGCCGGACGCCGGACCAAGCGGATCGTCGTCCGGCTCGGACGTGGGATACTGATCCCTGTTGTCGATCCGCCACATTTCGACGCCCTTGGTGACGGCATCGACCTGAGCCTGAGCCTTGAGCCTACGGGCCTGCTGTCTTGCCTTGTTGAGCGAGGGCAGCAGAATCCCCATCAGCAGCGCGATGATGCTCACGACCGTGAGCAGCTCGATCAGCGTGAAGCCGCGGTTATGTTTTCGGTTCTCGTGGGTCATGACGCTTCTCCTGAGATCACCGTGATGGTATGAAACCATGTTCGCGTGGTCCGGCGGGCCACATTGCGGACGCCCACTCTATTCTAGGCGGCTTGCTGCAATAGAGCTACCGCATAATCCCGGCGCGCTTAAACGGCGCATACAACTCGTTCCTGAGCGATACGCGTCCGTTCCCATCGCCGCCCCGCCCGTTCGATCACAAGCCTCCAATGCCTCCGTGCCGTAGGTGCCTGTCACTGGTCTTCTGTCTTTTCTTCTTCTGCCTTCTGCCTTCTGGCTTCTGCCTTCCCTCTAGCCTCCCGACACCGAGTTAATCAGCGTCACCAGCGGCAGGAACAGCGCGATCACGATGAAACCGACGATACCACCGAGCACGACGACCATGATCGGCTCGAGCAGACTGACAAGGCCGCCGACCAGCGTATCGACCTCTTCGTCGTAGTTGTCGGCGATCTTCATCAGCATCTTGTCGAGGTCGCCCGTTTCCTCACCGACGTCGATCATGTTGACGACGATCGGGTCGCACACGCGGGCTGCCCGCAACGGGTTCGCGAAGCTCTCGCCCTCGCGAATCGAATCATGTACACTCCCCAACGCCCGGGCGTACACCTCGTTGCCGACGGTGTCCTTGGCGATCGTCAGGGCCTCCAGGATCGGCACGCCGGCGGCGATGAGTGTGCCGAGCGTGCGCGTGAAGCGGGCGATCGCGGTTTTCGCGAGGATCATGCCCAGGATCGGGATCTTGAGCTTGATCAGGTCGACGGCATACCGGCCCGCGTGTGACTTCTTCATGAGCTTCAACAGCAGGACGATGGCGATCGGACTGAGGAAGATGACCACCCAGCCCGGAGGCGAACCGCGGATGAACCAGTCCGAAAGGGTGATCAGCATCACAGTGACCGCAGGCAGCTTCGTTCCGAAATCCTTGAAAATCTCCTCAAACTTCGGAACGACGATGATCATAATCGCGCTGACGATGCCGACTGCGAAGGCGATGACCACGCACGGATAGATCATCGCGCCGATGACCTTCCGTTTGAGCCGCTGGGCCTTCTCCATGAAGTCGGCCAGACGCTGCAGAATGATGTCGAGCACACCACCGCTCTCGCCGGCGGCCACCATGTTGCAGTACAGCCGGTCGAAGGCCTTGGGCTGCTTGGCCATGGCTTCCGACAGCGTTGCCCCGCCTTCGACCTCGTCGGCGACGCCGCGGATGATCAGACGAAGCTGGCCCGGTTTCTGTTGCTGTTCGAGGATGCGCAGGCTGCGCAGCACGGGAAGACCCGCGTCCTGCAGCGTCGAGAGCTGACGCGTGAACTG
>JAFGKA010000292.1 GCA_016928855.1 Phycisphaerae bacterium | reverse complement strand
GACCTCGTCCTCCAGCCGCTGTTCTGCTGCCCGATCTACAAGATGGCCGACGGGCGCTACCTGCTCATTCATCATCCCGCGTTCGGCGGACGCGACCCGAGCAAGTCCGGCGGGCCCGGCGGCAACCGGCGTCCTGCCTTCATGGCTGTCGGCGAATTCCGGCCCGGCGCCGACCAGCCGATCTGGTTTAGCGAATCGCGAATGCTCATGGACAACGCCGGCATCGGCCTGGGCCCGCTCAACCGCGTGGACATCGGCGGGTACACCAGCTTCACGGTGCGCAACGGCATAAACGTCCTGTGGCACCCCGAGCGCAAGTTCTTCCTGCTCGGCAAGAAGATCACGCCCGAGTTACTCGCCGGCCTGACGGTGCCACGGGGACATTACTGATTGTTGGCGACCGGTGACCTCGCCGCCATCGCGCGGACTCCGCAGCCAAAGACCAACCCAACAATCAGTGGTGTCCCCTTCCCCCCTCAGTATTGCTCGACCGTCCAACCGGATGGAACCTCGATTTCGAGCGCGCCGGCGTCGGGTGTGTGGCTGGTCACCTTGACCGTCTCGTCCTTGACCGTGATATCGAACACGTGCTCGTGCAGATGAATCCGCGTGACCGTCAGCGACGGCCAGTCGCTCGGCAGCCGCGGCGTGATTGTACACCCGGCGACCGTGGGCTTGAGCCCCAGGAAGCCATAGAGCATCACCTGCGGCACCAGGATTGACTCGAAGAACTCGCGGTCGAGGCCGAGGCCGCCGGGGACGTTGCCGCCCTGCATCGTGCCGCGACTCGGATCGCTGTAATACGCGCGATAGCCGCCGGCCGCCTGCGTCTCCTCGAACCAGACGAGGATTGCCCGCAGCCGCTGCCACGCATCGTCCGGCCCGTCGACTTCGAGACGCGCCATCAGATCATGGAACGAAAACCCGAGCACCGCGCCGCCGTCCTGGACCTGATAGCCCCACGGAATGGACTCCGGCGCCGACCAGGCCCAGAAATAGTAGTCGAGGTTGCGCAACGTCGATGACCGCGGGCCGAAGCGCCAGTGGTAGATGTCCGCACCTTGCGCGGTGTCCCCTTCGACGGTCCGCTGGCCGCTGATCCAGTCGCGAATCGAGCGGGCCTGCGCGGGCGTCGCGAAATCGTAATAGATCGCTTCGTTATTAAGGAAGGTCCATCCGTAGTCGTTCATCTGGCCGCCGAGATCGACCGTGCCAAAGCGACCGGTCGTCTTGTTCCAGAACCGCTGCGTACCGTATGCCTTCACGCCCGCCGCATGCCGGCGCAGATCCGCTGGATCAAAGGCATCCGCGCCCGTCGCGACGTTCCACTCCGGATGCGTCGCGATTTGCGATTCCAGCTCGGCCAGATCGAGCAGCGTGTCGTAGTAGTAGATCGTCGCGAGTGCATCCTCGCCACCGAATGGAAGCAGATCCCAGTAGTTGCTGCCGATGCCCTCGCCGGGCACGATCACCTTCTGCCCGTCAACATAGCGCACACCGCTGCGACCTTCATGGCCCGGCCACGTCGTGTAGATACACCGGCGCTGGCGCGTATCGAACTCGCGTATGACGAACCGCATCGCGCAGCGAATCCGCCCGATCTGCTCGCGAAGGAATGCGTAGTCCGCCGACCAGGCGAAGTAATCGCCGCAACCGCGGATGAAGTTGAGGTTGTTGATGTTGTGCCGCGTGTCGCAAGCCGTGTGTATGGACTTGATCACGAGCTGCGCCGGACCCGCATTGTCAAATCCGATGCGAATCGATGTGATGGTGCCTGTCCAGCCGCGCAGGGGATACAGCGGAACCATCGTCCGCGTCTCTTGCCGATCCGTGCTGAGCTTCTCGCCCGCATTCGTATAGGCGAAGTACACACGTCGCTCGGGCGAGAACTCCGGTTCTTCGCCTGTCGTCCACTCGATGTAACAATTCGCGCCGTCCAGGCCGCCGGCCCACCAGTTCAACCGAAGCCACGGCGCGATCTTCGCGTCGATCGAGAACAGCGGGGTCTCCGCGGTAGCGCGCGGAGCGGTCAACTCAATCAACCATCCCTTCTCGTTCACCTCACCACTCGTCGCGCCCGTCAATGTCCAGCCCTCGGGCGTCACCAGCGGCGCGTCATACCCCGCAACGCCCGTCCCGCGGAAGTGCCAGCCAATGCCGCCGGCCTGCGTCCATAGCGGAAACGGCCAGCCCTCGGCGTGTGCCGGCCCGTCGTGCTGGTGCGTGTGCACATAGCCCTCGGTGTTCATCCCCCGGCCGGCCAGCGCCCGGGCCCACCGCCGCCGCATCGCGTCGAGATCCCGGCCCGTGCCCATCGCCGGCCACAACGTGGACATCGGCATCCATTCGTCCCACAGCGTGATCAGCGGCCCGGCCGGTTTGTAGTGCAGCCAGTACAGCCGCCGCATCGCATCCATCTCCTGCTCAAACCCCGGCACCACAAAACGCGGAAACGTATCCGGAACCTCCAGGACCGCCGGCTCGGCGGCGAACACCGACGAACACACCAGCGCCAGAAGCGCCCCAACGAACAGGCCGCGCATAACCATGGGAAGACCTCGATCCGGTAAGAAAAGAACTCCGCCGTGCCCGCAGTGTACCCGACAAACGTCACCGGCGCCAAACCGCACAGAGGGCCACGCAAACCTCAGTTGAGTCCGCACGACGCTTCGGCAACAATCTCCGCGCAGCACGAGCAGGGAGGATCAGGCTACATGCCCTCGAAGAACACAATCGCAAGAGCTGTCACGGTCGGTGTCACCACCACCCTCATGGGTTGCATAGCTGCCAACGGTCCGCACGACGGAAACAGCCGCGGCGGGCCGTCCGTGCTCGGGTACATCAACCACATTCCACCCGAAACCGAAGCGGCGAAGCAGGCGCGGCATACGTTGGTGGCCCAGCGTCGCACAGATCTGCCGATCATCGTACATCGTGGCGCGAGCGCGCTCGCGCCGGAGAACACGCTCGAAGCCTACGCCGCGGCGATGGATCTCGGCGCCGACGGCGTCGAGATCGACATCCGCCGCAGCGCCGACGGCGTGCTCTATCTCTTCCACGACACGAAGCTCGAGCGTCTAACCAACGGAACCGGCGAGGTGGCCACGCTGAGCTACTATGAATTGCTGCGGATCACCCCGAAGGATGTGTACGGCTCGGCAACCAAGGAGACCCGACCGCCAACGCTGGCCGCGCTGCTCGTACTCGCGCGCCAACGCGCGGCGCTGCTGCACCTCGACATCAAGGAGCCCGGCCTGCAGGACGACATCGCACGTCTGCTGGATGACGCGGACGTCTGGGATCACATCGTCGAAATCAACAACTACAACGCCGACAAGCTTCTTGCCGATCCGCGAGTCAAGCGAATCGGCTACAAAGGGTGGATTCCCGTCGAGGCCGATGAAACCGCCATGCGAGAGTACCTCGAAGCCGCCCGAAGCCGCGGCCAGATGGTCTTCTGTGACGATCCCCGCCCGGCACTGAAGGCACTTGGCCGCCTGCGCCGTGATCCGGTGCCGCTGCCGGACGGCCTGCGTGTCGAATGGGCACCCAGCGACCTCCGCCTGCCATGACCGTCAGGCCCAGATGAAACACAACGAGCCGGGAAGGATCGTTCGAATCAATCCCGGCTCGCGCTGCCCACAGGCTCTATAGGCAACCTCCGGGCCGGCCATGAAAGGCTCTCGCCCGGAGGTGAAGGTCAGATGTCCGCCGTGAACAGGTCGTACATGCTGTAGTCATAGCCGTACGGGGAAAAGTCCATCGGCTCGACAGAGGGCGCCCAGAAATCGCCCGCCTCGACATAGTCATCACAACCGCTCGCACCGAACGCCGCCAGAATGCCCAACCCCATCATCATCGCCGCCAGGATCCGGTTCCGCATCGTGTTCGCATTCGTACGCATGATTGATCCTCCTGCAGAATTCGGCGTTCTCATCGCCGACGGGCCTCGCTTTTTGCCGCCCTCCTCGGGGCGACCGTTGGGAGGATCGGCAAACACCGTGCCAAACGCGAAATCGCCTCTCCTGAGCCGCTGGAACCGATTCCAGGGTGAAAAGCGGGCAGTATTCCCCGCTGCTGGGGACCTTTGCCCAGGTACAATCTCCTGGCCGGCCCCCAAGGACCGAGTCTCGGCGTCGGATCGCGTGGATCATAGCGCCGCAGGGGATGTGCTCGCGTTCTTGGGGTTCGGGATTGCTCTACTCCATACTCTCACCCTTTCATTCGACACTGCATTCGCAAAGAATCGCGGTTAATGGCTGCAGCGCCACACGATGCTACGGCAGCACCCTCTACGATAGTCAGCAACGTCCCCGGGGGCTCTTGACGGGCGGGGGAGTTTCCCGGAAGGTGGCCGCGTTTCTTGTCTTGCACATTGGATGCGTTCACGATGCAGAATGATCGCCGCGCATGGGGAAGAAGTGAGGGTCCGTTCATGACCGAGCGCATAATACGCCGTACGCGACGAGGCGTCGTCAGCCTCGGCTGGATCGTCTGCCTCGTTGCGAGCCTTGGCGATGCGAACGCGTGGGCACGGGGTGACGCGAGCCTTGTTGCCACTGAGCTGCCGCCGCTGCCCGCTCCGGTCGCCGGGGCCTATGTGGGTACCAGCAACAGCGCCGTCCTCGTGGCCGGCGGCATGCGAGCGACAGCGGCATCGCTCGACGCGGCAACCCCGGCTTACCTCGACTCGGTATTCATCCTGCCGCCGGGCGCGGAGACCTGGACCACCGCCTCGCCGCTGGCCGGGCCGCGTGCG
>JAFGKA010000291.1 GCA_016928855.1 Phycisphaerae bacterium | reverse complement strand
CTCATACCCGTTGCTCCTTTCTGCAAGAACATCTACACGCCTACCTGCGTATGGTAGGCGGAGCAACGGGTTTTCATACCCATCTACTGACTTTCGCCCCTTCGGGGCTTTCCGGACGGCTCACGCCGTGTTCGTGACGGCGTCGCCAATCGGCGCAACGTTGTTGACGACGAGCAATGGCGCAACGGCGATGGATCAGCCCGGGCTTCTGACGAATCGTCTCACGGCTCAGGAGATCGTTCCACTCAGGGCTTGGCGCTCTTCGCGATTTCCATCCGCACGGTGATGAGGCCGACGCAGCCGTAGCTCTTCCAGGCTGGCGTGGCGTAGGCGGTGTAGAGCAGCGTGAATGTGTCATTGCCTTCGTCGATCAGGCCGAGGGGCGTACGGAGATCCTTGACCCAGAGCGTCTCCGTCTGTTTGAGGACGATGTGGCTTGCGGGCGACCAGTGCACGCTGTCACGCGAGGCGGAGTACGCGATGCCGTTCGGAACGAACGTGTCGCAGACGGCGATGTAGGTGCCGTCGCCAAGCCGGCATACGATCGGGTTTTCGGTGAAGACCGAATCGATCGGCACGGGCTCATCGCCGGCGCATCGTTTCCACGGACCCGCCAGCTCCGGTGCTTCGGCCAGGCCGACGCCCCAGAAGGGGATTGGCTGGTACTGAGTCTGGGCGCTGCCGTAGAGGGCGTGCCACTTGCGGCCGACTTGGTACGGGAAGAACGAGTCCGTGCCCTGCAGGCCCTCCCATTTCTTGCAGTCGGGGCCGGGTTTGAGGACAACGCCGATGTCCTTGTAGGGCCCGGCGATGCCGTCGCGGCCCGGCGCTTCCGAGATGGCACGCCAGATGTGGCCGTCATAGTTTCTCCGCGATTCAGGCGGCGTGTCGGGCGCCGACCGATAGGCGACGTAGAACAGGTTCCATCGATCTTCTCGCTCGTTGAAGATGGGCATCGGCGACCAGAGGGCCGCCCGCGGATCCTTGCCGGTGTAGTCGCCGCTGGATTCGTACAGCGTCGATACTCGCTGCCACCGCACCGCATCGCGACTGGTCCAGTGGCCGAACCGCATGCGGGTCCACCATGGATCGCCGGCCATCTCAGATGTGAACAGGTGATACGTGCCGTTGAGCTTGATCGCGCTGCCGCCTTCGAAGCCGTACTTATTGTCCTCGGCGCCGGGCGAGCTCTTGTGGATGACCGGTTCGTCGAGTTGACGGACGATCGTGAACCGCACGCCGGCGGCTGGCCGCGTGGTCGGGCGCGTTTCGGCTCCGGCAGCAGCGGCGACAGCCTGCAGCGCGTCGGCGTGATCGTCTTCGGCGTGGGCAGCGGCAGAGCCGCCGAGCAGCATTGCCGTACACAGGCATAGGGAGGCACGTTTCATCTTCGGTTCCCTCGGTTTCGTTCGGGCACGCTGTCTGCCGGGCCGCACGCTCAAACCGGCCGGTCAGTTCTCCATACGTCGCTGCCACGCGACCTGGCTGCAAAACGAGGATGCTTCCGATGGACGGTGGAACCGGGCTTCTTGGCGGAGCCCTATCCGCACTCGTCGAGGTGATGATCGTCCGGCATCGGCGGCGCCGGTTCGACGACGACCGTTCGGGCGAGCAGGTCGCCGATGCGCTGTCGGTTGCGGGTCAGGAACACGATCAACAGCAGTGGCCACATCGTGGGCATCATCTCGAGTTCGAGCAGCCGGGCGGCATTGCGAAGGACAATCTGCTTGAGCGCGGGCGGTTCGCCCATCTCGCCGACCACGCGACAGCCGAGCAGTCGTTTTCCGGGGGTCATGCCCCAATACCACTCGAACAGTCCGCAATACATGGCATATGCTAGGCGCGTCACCAGCCATCCCCAGATCACGACGGCTGGTGCCGGCGGGGCGTAGGCCTCGACTTGGCCGCCTGTGGCAGTGATTTCTTTTGCGTACTCGATCGCGGCCGTCAGCCAGGTCTGCGCGTCGCCCAGCCAGAACCACCCCGTCGCGAGCATTGCCGGGGCGAGATCGATCAGCGCGGCCGCCAGACGTTTCCAGTACCGGCCGAGCATGGTGCCCGCGGGCAAGGGCAGGGAGGTTGAGAGACTGTCCTGCCGCCGCCAGAAGACCAGCGCGATGATGCCGATGAGCACGGCGGTTCCGACCCAATCGCGCACATGTGGGTCAATCGCGGGTCTCGGTGGCGCATCGAAGACGTCGATCGGCTTGGGCGGCCGCGTGGCCTGGCCCCCATCGAGGGGCCAGACGCCAACGGTCACGTTTCCGTCCGCTGGCAGGTCCGCGACGAGCACGTTCTGACCGAAGGCTGCGACCGCCGCCTGCGTGGGGGGCGCGGTCAGTGTCAGGGGCTTTCCAGGCTGCCACATGTCGTCCACGTAGCGCCAGAGACGCCACGACGCCGGAGTGGAGGCCGGCTCGGTCGGCGGTCGCGTCGCGGCGGCGAATGCTGCGCGCGGCGTGACGTACATCGCGGTCGCGTCGTCCAGAACGCCGTCGAGCGCGATGAGCTCCGGCTCGCTCCAGGCGCCGTCAGCCCAGGATGTGCACACGATACGGGTGTTGTCGCCTCCACCGGCTACGGACCGGAAGACGAAGACGGCCTCCGGCGAGGCGCAGAGCCACCATCGCGCCGGCTCGGAGACGGACGATACCGGCGTGATCGG
>JAFGKA010000290.1 GCA_016928855.1 Phycisphaerae bacterium | reverse complement strand
TGCCGAAGTACATCCCGGCGTTTGGCTGGTTCCTGAACGGGGTGGTCAGCAAGGGGTTCGGCTTGAACGGTCTGGTGGAGACCGCTCGTACGGCGATGTCGCGGCGCAAGGTCACAATGACCGCTGAGGACGAAGCGTTGCTTCGTCACGTCTTTGAATTGACTGCTGAGGATCGGATGCATTACGTCCGCAAGGGAAGGCGGGGTTTGGCGAAATAGTGGTCGCGTGCGGGTAGCGATGGAGTTTTAGCCGCGCGTCAGCAGGAGGCCTTTCCGTGAAAAAAGCCTACACGCTGCGGGATGTCGCTGCGCCTAATCTGGTCGAGGATGTGTTTCCGTATTCGCTGCCGCCGTTGATTCGATTTGACGGCCTCTGGAGCGAGACCCTTGACGGGCGCCCGGTCGAGATCGATCCGGCCAAGCGGGTCCGCGATGATATCCACATTACGGATACCACATTCCGTGACGGCCAGCAGGCTCGCCCCCCCTATACCGTCGAGCAGCAGGTCAAGCTGTATGAGATGCTCTCGCGGCTGGGCGGGCCGAACGGTGTCATTCGGCAGACCGAGTTCTTCCTGTACACGAAGAATGATCGGGCGGCACTGGACAAGTGCCGTGAACTCGGCTTCCGGTATCCCGAGATCACCGGCTGGATCCGGGCGGTCAAGGGCGACTTCCGGCTTGTCAAGGAGGCGGGCCTGAAAGAATCCGGGATGCTGACCAGCGCGAGCGACTATCACATCTTCCACAAGCAGCGACAGACACGCCAGCAGGCGTTCGATCAGTACATCAGCGTGGTCGAGGCGGCGCTCGAGGCGGGCATCCGTCCGCGGTGCCATCTTGAGGACGTGACCCGCGCCGACTGGGAAGGCTTTGTGTTCCCATTCGTGCAGAAGCTGGCCCGGCTCAGCGAGCAGGTGCCCGAGCACCTCAAGGTGAAAGTGCGGTTGTGTGACACGATGGGGTTCGGCTTGAGCTATCCGAACGCGGCGCCGCCCCGGTCCATTGCGAAGCTGTGCTGGCACATGAACAACGAGTGCGGCATCCCGCCGGCACGACTGGAATGGCACGGCCACAACGATTTCCACAAGGTGCACATCAATGGGACGACGGCGTGGTTTTGGGGCTGCAATGCCCTGAATGGCACGCTGTTCGGCTACGGGGAGCGCACCGGCAATCCGCCGCTCGAAGGGGCGATTTTCGAGTATATTGCGCTGAAGGGCGATCTGTGCGGCATCGAGACGCGCGTGATCACGGAAATCGCCCGGTACATGCAGACCATCGGTTTCCCGATCCCAGACAACTACCCGTTTGCCGGAAGCAACTTCAACGTGACGCGTGCGGGCATCCATGCCGGTGGGCTGCGGCGCGACGAGCGCATCTACAACATCATGGACACCGACGCGTTGCTGGATCGGCCGCCACGGGTGGCGATCACTGACAAGACCGGTACCGACGGCGTCGCGGTCTGGGTCAATGAATACCTGGGCACGAAGGGTACGGCCCATGAAGTCAAGTTGACCGACGTGGTCAAGATCCAGAAGTGGGTGATGGAGCAGTACAACGGCCATGGCCGGCTCACGGCGATCAGTGACTACGAACTGGCCGAGCAGGTCAAGGTGCATATGCCCGAGCACCATGCGCGATGGAAGGTCTGAATGAATGATACGCTTTCCGGTCGGCGGCAGGTTGGACGCTGCACGGTGAGATGACGGAGAATGGGCGGGCCTTGCGGTCCGCCCTTTTTCATGCGCCATGGAACGGGGCTGGGCGCGATTGGGGGGATTCCGTGAGCGAGCGGTTGCCGGCATGGCCGGTCGTGCGTGGTGCGATCGCCTACCAGCCGTCGGCGGCGCGTTCGGCGGCCTTGCGTTTCTCGATCGACTTGGCGGCTATCAGCCCGGCTTCGAAGAGGATGCCCATCGGAATCAGCAGCAGGAGCATCGTTCCCGGATCGCCGGAGGGTGTGAAAACCGCCGCGCAGATGGCCATCACAAACCAGGTCACCCGGCGGGACTTGCCCATCGTTTCGGCCGAGGCGATGCCGAGCGTGGCCAGAAACGCCACAACGACCGGCACCTGGAACCCGACGCCGAACGCGGCGGCCATCTGCAGCGTCATCTGGATCGTGGAGCGCATGCTGAAGTTCGGCCGGATCATGTTCGGCCGGTCGAGTGGGGCGGTACGGATTACCCGCGTCTCGTTGCTCATGCGCATGCGGAGTTCGTGGTCCTTGGCGTTGATCCAGAGACTGCCCTCCGGGGGATCCGCCGGGTCGAGTTCGAGCACACGGATGCTGGCCGCCGGGGCCTCCTGGGTCGTGGCCGGGGCGGTTGCGACAACGGTCGGCGCTCCGCCGAGCCAATCGCCGAAGAGGTTGCCCGCCGGGTCGAACGACGGGACGACCTCCATGAAGCCAATGAGAAAGTTCAACAGGACCGGCAGCACGATGAACAGGAAAAACAGCGCGCCGCCCATGAACAATGAGATGGAGACCGGGACGAACGCGCGGACGAACCGCTGCTCGCGCTGGTAAAGGCCGGACGCGACAAAGGCCCATATCTGGTAGAGGCCATACGGGGCCGACAGCATGAAGCCCAGGATGATTGAGACCTTCAAGGTGGTCATGAACGGTTCGAGCGGGTCCAGGGCGACCAGTTCCGGGACCAGCTCGCGGCGGCGCAGGACGGCGAACGTCGGACCGAGCAGGAGCTGCATCAGGCGGTCGCGGAAGACGAAACAGATGATCGCGCCGAGGAGCAGCCCGATCAGCAGCTTGATCATGCGCGACCGGAGTTCTTCGAGGTGCTCCCCGAGCGTCATGCGGACGTCGTCGGGGTCGAAGCGCCGTCGGCCCGTGTCGCTCTGCGTTTTTTCAGACGGTGTCGGCATGGAATCTGAAGGTGGTCCACCGCTCCCATCGTGGGAGACGTCCTGTCGGGCCGGCCCAACGCCGGCGACCCTCGGCTTTGCCGAACGTTCGCGTGCGGCAAGCCCCATATCGTACGGCGCTCGCGGGCGGCCGTCAAAACGCGGAAGCGGCTTGGTCTGCCGGGGCTAGCCGTATTGGGTGGTCCATGCCGGCGGGCCCGTAGGTCGAGGCCGCAGACCTGACGTCTTCGAACCAGAAGAGCCTGTCGGCAGATTCACGGAGATGAACCCAGGTTTCAGGGCGGCCTCGCTAGCCACAGGCTGCGATGGGGCCAGCGTGGACGGCGTGAGACCCTTGGATCGCGACGCCGCTTCTCGTTGCCCGGCAAAGGGGGTGTGGGCGGAATGCTTGTGCGCTTCAGAGGCGAATGATGACGGTGCCGATGTATGCAGCCCCGCCCTTGATAGTGACAGATATATGTCAAATAGGTGACTGTCCCGAATTAATGATGAAGCGTCGGTAACGGTGCAATCGCATCGCGGCCATTGGAATACCTTCGCATCGCGAAGGACGTTGCGGGGGCGAGCGATGATGGCTATAACGATCATGACGAGTAGCCACGTGAGGGCCATCGCTACGTAGAGCTCGCTCGGGCCATTTCTGTCCTTTCGATTCATCGCCTTTCCAGAATCACGGGTCGGCCCTGTTGGCCTGACTTACGCCATCACGTCTCCAGCCCACACTCCGGACACCTTCCGCTGACGTTGCCGGTTAGGTTGTAGCCGCACTTGCGGCAGCAGCCGGGCTTGGGACGTGCTCGCCGATACCACCATAGCAGCGGCAGCACGGCGAACGCGATCGCCGGATACCACAGGGTCACCATCAACGTCCACAAAGTGGCGTCGGACCACCGGAAATATCGATAGTAGATGCCCAGCGTATCGCCGAAGGCGATCTCTCGCTCAAGCGGAGGATACATATTCCCCTGGTCGTCCACAATACCGATGATGCTGCCTCGGTACGGCCCGTAGTCGCTGTCGTTGAAGAAGACCAGACGAGGATTCAAGGGCGCTCCCCAGAGTGCGATGTGAAAGCCCGAGCCGAGCGAAAGGCGGTGTCGCCAGGGATTCAGCCAAGGCGCAGCCGCCCCGAGCACAAGGATGCATCCCAGCAGCAAGAGCGAGATGATTGTCGCAACGTTGATCGCTCGGCGGTGCTTTTCGGAGAATTCTCGCATGAGCAAGTTCCGTATGGTCCGCGCTCGCGGACGAGTCAAACTGGTCACATGGCCGAATGGTCCGCCAGGGCGGACCCTACATGGCTGATCTACGCCATCACGTCTCGAGTCCGCATTCCGGGCATCGCCCGCTGACGTTGCCAGTGAGGTTGTAGCCGCACTTACGGCAGCAGCCAGGCTTTTGGTGTCGTTGCCGATATCGCCGCAGCAGTCTGCCACACCGAATAAGCACAGGCAGTGCTAATACAACGAGAACCGCCCATAGCGGCAACCCGAGACGGGTCAGTCGCGCACTGCCAGCGGCGCTCGTTCCTTCGTTGCGCAGGAAATGAAAGCCGAGCGGGCCGTGAAAGGGAAATCCGCGTAGAGCCAGCGTGTAAAGTTCAACCGCATCCTCGGCCGACCACCGATTGGTCGGCGCGGTTGTTGGTTGCCTCAAGTAGCTGATTTGTTCCAGCTCAAACGCGAGTTGGCCTCGATATGCGACGAGATAGTAGTTGCGCCAAGCCCGATCTCCGTCAAACCGCCCGTCGGAAAGCAAACTGCGTACGTCGCCGTAACTCCAGATCCAGAGCGCCACGGTGACCGCGCACAGCGTGAGCGCGGCGAAGGTCAGAACGTTGGATATGATTCGCCGCATAAGATCGGGACGGGTTTGCTTCTTGGTCCGGATCATGCTCTGTCGACTACTTTCGTCTTCAGGGATCGACTTCGAGGGCGGCCTATCGCCTGATGCGCGTTGTGAACCGGTAGTGACCCGAGGTAATCGCGAATACTGATTCGGTTTCGGTCGTTCTTACTTGGCGTACGCCGTCGGCGTTCTTGGCGGGTTTGCCGCTTTCCTGGACCGACGACGGATCGTTTGTTGGGACATGGACCTTTGCCGTGGTGTTCGGGGGGATCGTTACGTCGAGCGTCAGGGTGTTGCCGTCGAGCTTCCATTCGCTGGTGATGCGGCCGCGGATTGAATCGTAGTGGCCGCGGGCCCAGGTCAGATCGCCCACGATCTGCGGCTGGATGAGAATCCTGTCGAAGCCGATGGCCGCCGGATCCGGCCGGATGCCCGCCAGGGCCTTGAAGAACCACTCGCTGACCGAGCCGAACATCGGGTGGTTGTGCGAGTAGACGTTGTCGCTGTACTCCCAGTGTTCCCAGAGCGTGGTCGCGCCGCCTTCAAGCATGTGGCCCCAGCCGGGGAACGTCTTCTGGTTCGCGATGGTGTACGCGACATCCGCGCGGCCCAGGTCCGTCAACGTAAGCAGCATGTATTTCGTGCCGAAGATGCCGGTGGTCAGGTGGCCATCGTGCTGATCGACGATGTCGCGCACGAGCACATCAAGGGCGGCGTCGCGCTTCTCGGCGGGCACCAGATCGAAGAATAACGCGAAGGCCTGGCTGGCCTGTGTGCCCGTGCCGTAGCGCCCGCTGTCGGCCTGGAGGAATTTCGCGTTGAACGCGTCGCGGATCGTGCCGGCCAGCGCGGTGTACCGCTCGACATCATCGGCGCGACCCAGCACCTCGGCGATCCGCGCCAACAGGCATACATTGTGATAGTAGAAGCCGGTGCCGGTCAGCGCCTCGGGCTTGGGCACGAGGCTCTCGTGGTCGCTGATGCCGTGGCCGATGATGGAATCGACCGCGCTCGTTTCGAGCAGGCGCACCCAGCGTTTCGTCGCGTCGTAGTGCTCGGCGAGGATCTGCTTGTCGCCGTAGTATGTGTAGAGTTTCCATTGCAGCCACGGCACCATCGTGCTCCAGCCGATCGGCCCGGACCCTTCGCCGAAGCCGTGGTCGGCGATGCCGACGAACGGCGACGTCTCGGTCGGGCCGCCATTGGGCCGGATCTCGTCCATGTGGTCCTGGAGCGTCTTGACGTAAAAGGCGGCCATGTCGAAGTTGAGCATCGCCATTTCGCCGCTGGCAATGATGTCGCCGCCGTAGCTGAACCGCTCGCGGTGCGGGCAGTCGGACTGGACGCTGAACATGTTGCTGCGTTGCGTCCATCGGACGATTTCCTGGATGCGGTTGAACAGCTCGTTCGAGCAGGCGAACGCCCCGGCGTCGGCGATATCCGAATTCAGCAGATAGCCCTCGATCGCGTCAAGCGTCGGCGTGCCGGGATAGCCGGCGATCTCGACATAGCGGAAGCCGTGGAACGTGAAGCGCGGTCGATAGGTTTCGACGCCGTCGCCCTTCAGGATGTACGTATCGGCCTGCCATGCGGTCGGCGGCGCGCCGGGCCCGCCCATGCCGGGCTGTTTGATCTGGCCGGCGACCGAGGTCAGGCCGTTGAGCGTACCGTCCGGGTGCAGCAGCTCGCCGTAGCGGAGGTGCACCGCCGTGCCGGCGTCGCCCTGGACGCGCAGCGCGATCCAGCCGGCGAAGTTCTGGCCCATATCCACGATGAACGTGCCG
>JAFGKA010000289.1 GCA_016928855.1 Phycisphaerae bacterium | reverse complement strand
CTGGGCGCGGCACTTCTTCGTCAGCGCCGGGGTCGCTTTGATGTCGACCGAAAGCGTAAGCGATGCCGCGGGCTTGCTGAAAGAAGAGCTGGATGCGGGCGAGGGTGGCAGCGGGTTCTCGTTTGGCGATCTCGCCGCCGATCGAGCCGGCACCACATTTGCGCTCGCGGCCACGCGGAATGAGGCCGCCGCCCGCGCCATGCAGGACCGGATCACGCGGGGCTTTCGCGAGGAAGACTTCCTCCCGCCAGTCGAGGATTTGCCCGAGGGGCTTTCCGACGCGGAGTTCACCGCACGATATGGCGGCGTTCACGGCGAGGGCTACCGGAAGCTGATGGCCGAGATCGAGCGGCGCATCGCCGAGTGTCCAGCGTACCGTTGAGCACGCAGGCCACGGGCAAACCCTCTCCCGACGTACGTCGGGACCCATGCCACCCAAGCCTGAAGACCACCGTCGCTCACTTCGACTGGCGAACGCGCACACTGTTAGCGTGCGCGGTCAGGCCTTCCGCCTCGGCAATGGCAATGATCGCGTCGGCGTCGGCGTCGAGGCCGCCGGGCTCATACCGCAGAATACTCGTACGGCGAAGGAAATCGTTGCAGGACAGGCCGCTCCAGAACCGCGCGCTGCCGCCGGTCGGCAGCACGTGCGATGGCCCGGCCACATAGTCGCCGGCTGCTTCGGTACCGTGCGCGCCGACGAAGATCGCGCCGGCATTCTCGATCCGATCGACCAGAGCCTCGGCGTCGCGCACGTCGATCTCGAGGTGCTCGGGTGCGATGCCGTTGGCCAGTTCGACCGCTTCGTCAAGGTTTCGCACCAGGACCAACGCACTGTAGTGATCGAGCGAGCGGGCCGTGCCCTCCTGCCGCGAGAGTTTGACCAACTGCACGGCGAGTTCCTTGCGAACTGCCTCGAGCAGCATTGCCGACGGGGTCAGCAGAATGGCCGCGCCCGGATCGTGCTCCGCCTGCGAGAGCAGATCCGCAGCCACGTGCACGGCGCTTGCCGCTTCGTCGGCGATGACCACGACCTCGCTCGGTCCGGCGAACATCTCGATGTCCACCATGCCGTAGCAGAGGCGCTTGGCCAACTGGGTATAGATGCCGCCCGGACCGACGATCTTGTCGACGCGCGGAATCGATTCGGTTCCGATCGCCAGCGCGGCCACCGCCTGCGGCCCGCCGACGCGATAGACCTCGGTGATGCCCAATTCGGCCGCCACGCCCAGGATGGTCGGGTGCACCGTGCCCTGATGCCGCGGCGGCGCCACGAGCACGACGTCCTTCACGCCGGCAACCTGCGCGGGAACCGCACAATGGATCGCCGACGACGGAAGCGGCGCCGCCGCTCCGGGGACACACACGCCCACGCGCCGCATCGGCCGCAGCCGCGCCTGCAGCGCCACCTTTGGACGCCGAAGCGGTTCGCGCGTCGTCGTGAGGATGTGCTCCTGGAACGTGCGGACCTGATCAATCGCCTTGCGCATCGCCGCGCGCAGGGCCGGGTCCAGTTGTTCCTGGGCCGCGGCCAGGGCCTCGGCCGGCACGCGAAACGAGCCGGGGCTCAGAGCGACGTTATCCACGCGCTGCGTGACATCAGCCACGGCGGCATCGCCGCGTGCCCGCACATCGTCGATGATGGCGTGCACGCTCTGCAGCTCGGGCGAGTCTTGCAGCAGTTGTTCGAGCAGCAGCGGGCGGCGCAGACCCGCCAGTGCCTGGCGAGCGCCGGGATCGTCCATCCGAATCGTCCGAATCATGGGTCTGTTCCTCGCGGTGTCTGTTCCAGGGTGAGCCATTCTAGCAGGAACGCGCCGATGCGTCACCGGAGCCTGTCGAGAGGTTGAGCAGACCGTCGGGGCGGCTGCCCCGGCATCCGCGTTGTTGCCGGGCTATGATGCAGCCGCGTCGCGGGCCTTGAACGCCTTGATCGCTTCGCGGAGCTTCGCCTCGAGCGCGTCGTCCAGCGTGCCCTTGTCGGTCAGTTCCTGCCAGATGGCCTGCTGCTCGACATGGAAGTGCTCCAGCAGCCGTGCCTCGAAGGCGATCACGTTCGGAATCGCCACATCATCAAGGAATCCCTGCGTGCCCGCGAAGAGGCTGATGATCTGGTCGGTCACATGATACGGCTTGTACTGATTCTGCTTGAGCAGTTCGACCATGCGATGCCCGCGGTCGAGCTGGCGTTGGGTTGCGGTATCGAGTTCCGTCCCGAGCTGCGCGAACGCTTCGAGTTCGCGGAACGCCGCCAGATCCAGGCGTAGCGAGCCGGCGACCTTCTTCATCGCCTTGTTCTGCCCATGGCCGCCGACGCGAGAGACGCTGATGCCGACGTTGATCGCCGGCCGGACACCGCCGAAGAACAGCTCCGGCTCGAGATAGATCTGGCCGTCGGTGATACTGATGACGTTCGTGGGGATGTATGCCGAAACCTCGCCTTCGAGCGTCTCAATGACCGGCAGCGCGGTCAAGGAACCGCCACTGCCCGGCAGCTTGCGGATTTCAAGGGAATCCTTCTCGGGCATGGCTGCGAGGTCGCGGGTCGCCTGGTTCTTGCCGGGCACGCCGGTGTACACCGTGCCGTTCACCCCGTCCCTGCGATCCGGCGCGGCATCTTTCGGTACGATGATGTGCTGATCCGCCCGCCGGCAGGACCGCTCGAGCAGCCGGCTGTGCAGGTAGAACACGTCGCCCGGGTAGGCCTCACGGCCCGGCGGCCGCCGCAGCAACAGCGAAAGCTGCCGATACGCGGCGGCCTGCTTGGAGAGGTCATCATAGATGCACAGGGTGTCGCGGCCCTGCTCATACATGAAGTACTCGGCCATCGCACAGCCGGCATAGGGCGCGATGTATTGCAGCGGCGCTGGATCGGAGCTGCCTGCGGAAACAACGATCGTGTAATCCATCGCACCGTGCTCGCGCAGCGTCTCGACGACGCTGGCCACGGTCGATTCCTTCTGTCCGATCGCCACGTACACGCAGATGACGCCCGTGTCGCGCTGGTTGATGATCGCATCGACGCCAATGGCGGTCTTGCCCGTCTTGCGGTCACCGATGATCAGCTCACGCTGCCCGCGGCCGATCGGAATCATGCTGTCGATCGCCTTGATGCCCGTTTGGAGCGGTTGGGCCACCGGCTGGCGGCCGGCAATGCCCGGCGCCTCCGATTCGAGCGGGCGGCGCTGCGGCGAATCGATCGCGCCGCGGCCATCGAGCGCCAGGCCCAACGGATCGACCACGCGTCCGATCAACCCATCGCCGACCGGCACCGATAGGAGCTGGCCGGTCGCCCGAACCGTATCCCCCTCCTTGATCTCCAGAAAGTTGCCGAGCACCACAGCGCCGATCGAGCTTTCGTCCAGGTTGAACACCTGGCCGAACACACCGTTCTCGAACTCGAGCATCTCACCGGCCATAGCCTTGCTGAGGCCGTAGATCCGCGCGATCCCGTCGCCGACCCCCAGCACCCTGCCCGTCTCGGCCACGTCAATGTCGCTGCGGTATTGCGCAATTTCCTCTTTGATGACCGATGAGATCTCATCGACTTTAAATTTCATGGCGATCGTCCGTTGATCCGGTATTCCGTTGTTCGTCGCTTCGCGACCCGGTGACCCTCACGAAGCGACATTCATTCAGAATAGTGATGGCCGCGGCGCAGTTCGATGCTCACACGATCCATTAACTGTCGATGCAGCGTGGCCAACTGACGCGTGATGCTCGCATCGAAACACTGGTCGCCCACCTGCACAATCAGCCCACCCACCAAACGATCGTCAACGCGGCACCGAAGCAGGGCCTCGCGACTGAGCTGCCGGCTCAGCGACGCCTGCAGCATCCGGTGAAGCTCGTCCGACAAGGGTACGGCCGTTCGCACATCAACTTCGACCTGCCCGCGCTGTGTCTGGAGCCGCGTGCGGAAGCGCGTCTGGGTGGCCTCGACCAGCCCGGCACGGCCCCTGCGATTGAGCACCTGGAGGGCATCGAGCAGCACATCGTTCAAGCGGCCGCGAAACAGCCGTTCCAGTGTGGCGCGGCGCTTCTCGTCATCCACACTCGGCGCGGTTATGAACGTCGCGAAGTCCGTGTCCTTCCGCATGTACGCGACGAGGTCGGCGAACTGCTCGGCGACCGCGTCGGTCTGCCCGCGCTCGTTGACCACCTCAAGCAAGGCCGTCGCGTACACGTCCGCGATAGCCGCCGAAGTCTCTTTCGATGTCGCCATGCCAGCGCCTTCCTGCCCCTGACACACGAGCGTCAGCCGGGATATCGGCTGCCGACGTGGCCCGCCTGTTCGCTCCGTCGACGTCAGTTCGAGCCATGCTCGTCGACGTGTTCGTGCATCTCCGCCAGCGATGCCTTGATGAGCCGGCCGTGTTCCTCTTCCGAGAGACTCCGCCTCAGTACCTTGCCTGCCACGTCGGTCGCCATGTCAGCCACAACGCCATACAGCTCCTTGACGGCGTTGTCCTTGGCCAAGCCGATCTCGGTCTTCGCACGCTCGAGCAAGGCGCTCGCCTCAGTCGCGGCGACGGCCTGAATCCGGCTGCGTGCTGCCTCGGCATCGCGATGCCCGGCCTCGACCAGCGCCGCGGCTTCGTCCCGCGCACGCTGCAACTGCGCCTCGTACTCGGCCAGGCGCTTCTCGGCCTCGGCCCGGTCGCGTTTCGCCTGTTCGAGCGACTCGCGAATGAACTGTTCCCGCCGCTGTATCGCCGACAGCACCGGACCCCAGGCGAACTTGCCAAGCAATGTCAGCACGACCAGGAAGAT
>JAFGKA010000288.1 GCA_016928855.1 Phycisphaerae bacterium | reverse complement strand
GACCTCGCGATAGGAACACCAGTCGTATTTGAGGAAGTCGAAGCCCCATTCGGCGAACGTCTTCGCATCAAGCGCTTCATGCTGATACGCACCGGCATACCCGCCGCAGGTTCGCGGACCGGGGGATGTATAGGTGCCGGCCTTGAGGCCCTTGGCGTGGATGTAGTCCGTCATCGCTTTCATGTCTGGGAAGCGCTTGTTGCACAGGATTCGGCCGTCCTCGTCGCGCACTGGGCCGCCGATTTCCGGGTCGTCGCTGTCGACGCGGACCATCCAGCAATCGTCGATATTGACGTACTGATAGCCGTAGTCGGCCATGCCGGATTCGATCATCGCGTCGGCTGCTTCGCGCATGATGGCGTCGGAGACGCGGTGATAGTGAATGTACCAACTGTTCCAGCCCATCGGCGGCGTCAGCGCCAGCGTGTCGCCGGCGACGATGCGGAACGTCCGGCTCGCCTTGCCGCGGGCGTTGCGGGCAATCAGCGTGACCGGGTATTCGCCGCGCTCGGTCAACCGGCCGGTGATGATGCCGCTCTTCGCGTCCAGCATGAGCCCGGCGGGCAGATTCTCGGCGGCGAATGTCATCGGGCGTTCACCCGTCGCCGGGATGCGGTATAGGAAGGGCGAGCCGGGCCGCACGCCGTAGATTGTTGGACCGTTGATGCGCGGTGTTGCCGGGGCCGGCGGCGTGAGAATCACGGCTTCTTCGACCGGGGCGACCGCGGCTTTCGGCTTGGCCCCCGCGAACGCGATCGTCGCGTCGGCCCAATTCGCGTGGTCGTAGCTCTTGCCGTCGTCGGCGTTGGTGACCGCCAGCGTCAGAAATTTCACACCTTCCAGCGGGACGTCGCACGCCCGCGGCGCCTCGCCGAGCTTGCACACGCCGCTGTTCCAGAGCTCGTCGTCTTCGTCATAAAGGACGAACACCACCGAGGCGCGATCGCCGCCACCGGCCGCCGCGTCGACGCCGACCATCGCGCGGAAGCGCTCGGCCTTTCCGTCGAGTTCGATACGGAACTCGCTGTTCGCGTGGGTGCCGACGCCGTGGGCGAACGTCTGCTCGCCGATGCACAGCGGCTTGCCCGCGACGGATTTGTCGATCTGCGGCTTGCCCCAGCCGCTCGACATCTGTTTCAGGTCGAGCGTCGAGAGCGGGATCGAGCCAGCGCCGGCCGGGGCCTTGCTGGCAGGCTTGGCCTTGCCGGTGACTTCGCGAATGTAGCGGACTTCGTCGGCGATGTAGGGCGTGCCGTCGGCGCGGAAGATGTCGTGGAACCACAGTGGCGGTTCGGCCGTGTAGGTCTTCTTCCAGGAGTCCCACGGGTAGATCGTCTGCGTCTTGCCGGCGACGAAACCCCAGTTGTACGCGCTGACTCGTTCAGCCTTGAAGTAGCCCAGGATCGGATCGAACGTGCTGCCGTTCGGCCGGGCCATGTATTCCGTGCACAGGATCGGCCGGTTGTAGCGCCGCAGATTCCGCACGCACTCCTCGGCGCCCTTGAGGTCGGCGTAGGTGTGGAAACTGATCACGTCGGACTGTTCGAGCTGCACGCGTTCAATGGGCCGGAGCTTGGCCGGGTCATCCCAGGTGCCGATCCACACGCCCGACGTCAGCGGCTGCGATGCCTTGGCCTCGCGCGCCCAAGCGAACGTTTTGCGCAACAGCTTGACGGACATCTCTTCCTTGTTCGGCAGTTCCTTGTCGCCATAGGCCGAAGTGTTCGGGTTCCCCGGCTCGTTATAGAGATCCCAGACGTGGACGCGTTTGTCGTCCTTGAAGTGGCCGATGACGCCCTTGATGTACCCTTCGAGTTCGTCGTGGTGGGCGGGGTCCTTGAGAACCTCGATGCCGGGGCTCTGGACCCAGCCGGAGTTGTGCAGGTGTGGCTTGGGCTTCCGCTGCTTGCCGGTCTTGGGGAATGGATCCCAGACGTCGTCGAGCGGGACGAACATTACGCCGATGCCGTGCCGATCGGCGACTTCAAGAAACTGAGTCATACGCTTGAGCAGGCCTTCGCGATCCTGCTCCCACAGCAGATGGTGCAGGAAGACGCGGATGCTGGTAAAGCCCAAGTCCGCCGCCCAGCCGAGTTCGCGGTCGATCGTCTCGAGGTCGAACGTGTCAGCCTGCCACATTTCGAGCTGGTTGATCGCGGTGCTTGGCCCGAAGTTGCAGCCGACGAGCCAGGGCTGCTTGTCGTACCAGCCGTTGGCTTTGGCTTCGGACCAGCGCTCGACGGCGAGCGAGGGGCGAGCCAGGAACACGAGCAACAAGCAGACGACGGAAGCACGGATCATGGTGGCCATGGAACACCTGCCAATAGAAGGGAAAGCGCGAATCGCTCCTCCGGGTCCGCGAGGCCGCGCTGCATCGCCTCGGCGAGCCCGGGTCAACCATGACGTCGACGGGTCTCTTCTACGGGCAGGCCGTCGGCGATGCAACCACCGGCTCGGTGCTCGACGGCAATTGGTCCGCGCCGCACGCGGGCCGGGCCTTGTGGCCATAGCGGCCCATACGCCGAAAGCAGGCAGCCCCGCCAGCTTGCGAGCCGACGGGGCTGCCTCCGTCCTGGCTTGTGGGTATCGGCGCCGGCGCTCAGAGCGACCACTCGAACGAGTCGTCGAAGTCCGTTCCGCCCCAACTGATGTCATCCAGCGCGGCTTCCAACACATGGTCGTTCGACTCGTCCACGCTCGTGCCCGGCGCCAGCCAGATGTCCGGCATGATGCCGTTGTCTTCGATTTCGACCAGGTCGTCGCCGTCATCCCCCGTGTGGAGGTAACCCCAGATGCCGTAGGCACTTCCATAGGCAATCCATGTGGACACGCCGTATTGTACGCCGTTGGCCAGTTCATGCGTGTTCGGGTTGCCCGAGCCGCCCCGCGTCTTATCGCCGATGAGTGTGGCGCCAGCGGCCCGCAGCATCAGCGTGAACCACTCGGCGGAACTCAGGCATCGCTGGCCGATCAGGCCGTAGACCGGGCCGTCGTAGTGCGTGCCGGTACTGGGCTGGAGCGTCTTGGTGATCAGCGGGTCGAAGTCGTCGTGGTCGGGCCCGTTGCGCGTCTGGACATAACCGTAGTCGACCGGTTCGTTGACGAACCGCGATGCGAACTTGATCGCGTTGTTCTCGTTGCCGCCGCTGTTGTCGCGGATGTCGATGATCATCGCGTCCGCGCTCTGGTAGGTGACGAACAGGGCTTCGATGTCCGCGTCGGAGACGGAGTCGAACGCGCTCGTGCTGAGCGTGTCGATGACGATATGGGCAACGTTGCCCGTCAGCCACGCATGGTAGATCACATTGGTGCCGAGCGTCTCGTACGCGCCGCTCTCGGTGTACCCCATGAACAACCGGGCGGGAGCGTTCGTCTCGACGGTCTCGTCACAGCCGATGGCGTCGCCGCCGGGCGCCTGGACCCAGACGTGCCAGTCATGCAGCTCCTGGATCATCTCGCCGACCTGCTGCGCGAAGGCGTCGGCGCTCAAGTCCGTCTCGAAGTACGACCGGTAGCGCGACCGCACATCATTCCAGTCGATGCCCTTGTAGGTGAAGTAGGAGTATTCCTGATCGAACGTGTTCCACAGCTCGTCGAAGAGCGCAAGCGTTTCGCTTGTCGTGTCGTCGCCATCCGTGGTGGGGGTGTCGCCGGAGCCGTCGCTTGTGCCGTCAGTGCTCGAGCCGTCGCCGCTTGAGCCGTCGCCGCTTGAGCCGTCGCCGGTGCTGTCACTGCCACCATCGCCCGATGTATCCGGGTTGAGTCCGTCGGACGCCGGCGGCGGACAGCCCTGGCCGACCAGGAACAGCACGGAAAGGAAAGCCAACACGACCGTCATGGACTTCGATGCATGCATGGTTCATTCTCCCGAGCCCGGAAACAAGAATGGGGACAGACCGACCGTTCGGCTGCGCGCCTCGCCTGCCGTGCCACTATCATACTCGTTGGTCTGTCCGGCCGTCCAGGGTCGGCGTAAGGTGCGGTCCGCGATGGTGTCGCCGGGTGGCTCACCGGCGCCGAAAGACGTGGGGATCGTTTCCTCACGTGCCGGCGAGTGTTTCGGCGGGCGTTCGATGCCCGGTCTCCGCGCCTATCTTCGTGTTTCACTCTTTCGGGGAGCTTTTCTCCATCGTTCCGCGGTGCTCGTGGTCGGCGAGGCGGCTGATCCCGCCGGGTTGCCAGGCGTGATAGAATGGCTCGTATGAGTCAGGACGCCGCGGCGAAACGCCTTGAGGCCCTTCGTGAGAAGATCCGGCATCTGCCGAAGACGCCCGGGGTCTACCTGTTCAAGGATCGGCGGGACCGCGTGCT
>JAFGKA010000287.1 GCA_016928855.1 Phycisphaerae bacterium | reverse complement strand
GGCCGCTGCGGATGCGGGTGGTCGTGGAATCCGACGGTCCGGGCCATGAGCTGGTTGCGGAATTGGCATCGCATTTTCAACATTTCGACCGCACGCTCGGTACACTCAGTGCCCCGGGCACGCAGACCTTCGAGGTCGAACTGGGCGATATGGAGCCATGGCGCCATTTCGGTGGCGAAGACGATGGGATGGTCCGTCTGCCCCTGCGATTCCAGAGCCTGAGCCTCGTTCGCCGTGGCGACAAGGCCGAGGGTGCGATCCGCCTGCGCTCGATCGACGTCGAGACCGAGTATACCCGCGAGCAATCCGTCGCGATCATTCCGGACGCGCATCTAAGCGGCGATGACGCCACCTTCACCGTCATGCTTCGCAATCTGTCGCCCGAACCGGTTGCCGGCATGCTCTTTCAGGAGATTCGGGACACCGTCGGTTCACGTCAGACGCAGCAACAGCCGCTGACGCTGCCCGGCGGCGCCAAGCCTGTTGTACGGGAAATGACCTGTCCGATGGGCGAGCGGGTCTTTGCCGAGGCGGCGTTTCGGTTTGTGGCGGAAGCGTTCCGTACGCCCGAGGCGTCCATTACGGCCGTGCGCGCGCCGGCGGCTCCGGCCGAACCCGGGCCGACGAATCCGATTGGCGTCGGCATGTACCTCTATCGTTACCAGGGCGCCCGCGACGCGCCCGAGAAGATGCAGGCGCTGGCGGACATGGCCCGTCGCGCCGGTGTGAAATGGACGCGCGAGGAGTTTCAATGGCACACCACCGAGCCCGAGCGCGGCCGGTATCACTGGGATTTCTACGACGAACTTGTGCGGACGGCGGAGAAAAATGATATCCGCGTCTACGGCCTGCTGGCCTATTGGAGTGGCTACGCCTACCACGAGAAGATCGCGTATACCGAACAAGGCGTGGACGAATACGCCCGCTGGGCCGGCCAGGTTGTTCGCCGCTACAAGGACAGAATCAAGCATTGGGAAGTGTGGAACGAGCCGAACATCTTCTTCTGGTCCGGCCCCAAGCCGTTGTACGGTTCGATGCTCAAGAAAGCCTATGCGGCGATCAAGGCGGCGGATCCGGAGGCGCAGGTCCTCGGCTGTTCGACCGCCGGCATTGACACGGCGTTCATCAAGAAGGTACTCGAATGGCAGGCGCCGTTCGACGTGCTGACCGTTCATCCGTACCGCGGCCAACTCAACGAAACCGCGTTCATCGACGAACTCAAGCGGACGAGTGAACTGGTTGACGGTCGGTCCGTGTGGATCACGGAAATGGGCTGGTCGTCCGAGATCGGCGCGACTTCCGAGCGCGATCAGGCCGGTTTGGTCGCCCGCACATACCTGTCGGCATTGGCCTCGGGCGTGGTCGGCAGCATCTCGTGGTACGACTTCCGCGACGATGGCACCGACCCCTTCTACAACGAGCACAACTTCGGCCTGCTCCGTCATGACCTCCGCCCCAAGGCCGGCTATCGCGCGCTCGCGACCGTCGGTTCGCTGCTGGCCCGGCACGAGGCGGTCGGCGTGGTCGAGCTGGGCGAGGGGCTGCTCGCGTTTCGATTCTCCGCCCCGGGCGAAGATGTCGTTGCGCTATGGTCGACAAACGGCGGCCAACTCGTGGATCTCAACGTCTCGCCCAAAGCGACCCAGGCGGTGGATGCGATGGGCCAGGCCGTTCCGATCGACGACGATGGTCGGCTTCTTACGACGCTACCATCTGGGTGGCCGCTCTATCTCGCTGGCAAGAATGGACTTACGGTTATTCGGCGGCCTGCCCCGGTACGTTGGATCGCCGATCCGGCGATTGCGAGACCGGGCGATGCCGTTCGGCTTCAGATTGACGCTCCGCCGGATTGGTTGCTGCGTGTGTGGCATCCGCCGGCTGGCTGGCGTCCGATCGAGTCCGCCAGAGGTGGTGGGGCTGAGCTGCGCGTACCCGAGGACCAGCCGCAGGGGCGGGTCGAATTCCAGGCCGAGTTTCGCGCCGGCGGCCAGATCGTGTATGTTCCGTTCGGCGTCTACGTCCAGCCGGCGCTTTTGCGCTCGTAACGTCGATGCGTGCGGCGTGCAATCCCCGGCAGAACAGATGGCTTGCGTTTCCTCATGGAGGGCCGTGGATCGTGTGCGCAAACTGCAATGCGGTGACGTGGGTGGGTCTGGTTCTGTTGTTCGCGCCGGTTGGGCTGACGCGCGTTGCCGCCGAAGAGACAGTGACGATTCACGTGGACACGTCCCGTGCGTCGGCGCCGATCTCGCGGCGGCTCTTCGGGAAGTTCACCGAGCATCTTTATTCCAATATCTATGACGGCGCGTGGGCCCAGATCGTGCGCAACACGAGCTTCGAGGATTGGCGCTACTTCTTCTCTGATGATGAGACGATGGAGCAATCGCGCAGCCGGTGGGCGCAGTGGGGTCGGCCGTGGCCGGTCGGACTGGCTGCCTATTGGAGGCCCGAGGGGACCGGCGACGTGACGTACTCGCTCGATGCCGATTGTGTAAACACCGACGCGTCGCAACACATCCAGATCAAGTCGCTTGCCAGCCCGACGGTCGGCGTTCAGCAGGAGCGGGTCTATCTCCCGTTGCATCGCGAATCAGACTACGCCGTCAGCCTCTATGCCCGGGCGCGCGGCATCGGTGCCGTTCGCCTTTGCGTGCGGCATGATGAACAGGTGATCGGCAGCGTGTACTTCGACGGCCTCTCCGAGGGCTGGATGAAGCACACGGCGCGTCTGCGCATCACAGAGACCGTTCCGCCGGCGACGTCGCTGACGCTGGTATTGGATGTGACCGAACCGGGCGAGCTTTGGCTGGATCAGTTCTTCATCTTCCCGGCCGATCACATCCTGGGCTTCGATCGCGAGGTGGTCGAGGCCTGTCGCGAGGCACGGCTCTCGATGCTTCGCTTTCCGGGCGGCAACTTTGTCAGCGGTTATCACTGGCGCGACGGGGTCGGTCCGGTGGACGAGCGGCCGATGCGGCGGAATGTGGCCTGGCACTGCCCTGAATACAACCACGTCGGCACGGACGAACACATGGCGTTCTGCGAGACCGTCGGCTGCGAGCCGCTGCTGTGCATCAACGCCGGCACCGGTACGCCCGAGGAGGCTGCCGCGTGGGTCGAGTACTGCAACGGTTCGATTGAGACGCCGCTCGGCCGGTTGCGGGCGGCCAACGGGCATCCGCGGCCGTACAATATCCGCTATTGGGAGGTTGGCAACGAGTTGTACGGCGACTGGCAGGCCGGTCACTGCACGCCACAGGAATACGCCGAGCGGTACCATCGCTTCGCGGCGGCGATGCGCAAGGTTGACCCCGGCATCCTGTTCATCGCGAACGGCTTCGACGCCGGCTGGCACGCACCGCTGCTCGAGAAGTATCCGAAGGAAGTGCGGTCGTTCTCGCTGCATCCGCTGGTCGGCGGCGATATTCCGAAGGATGCCGATCCGGCGAACGTCTATCTGTCGCTGATGGCATTTCCAACGTGGCATGCCGGGTTCATGACCGACCTGGCCGATCAGATGAAGGCCGCCGGCGTCGAGCCGCGCCTCGCGCTGACGGAGATGCAGATCTACACGCAGAGCCGGAATTTGCCGACCAACGCGACAATGGCCGAGGCGCTGTTTCTCGCGCGCTACATCCACACCGCGATCCGCTTGGGCGATCTTGTCGAGCTGATTACGCATTCAGCGCTGGTCAACCATGGCTCGGGCCTGCGCAAGCGTTCTGGCGTGGTCTACGCCAATCCCTCGTGGCACACGACGCAGCTCTACAGCACGATAGTCGGCACGATACCGCTGGACGTGCAGACGCGCGGCCCCGTGTACAGCGTCACACAGCAGGGCATGCCGAAGATGGAGAACGTCCCGCACCTCGACGCCGTGGCGCTGACGACGCCGGATCGGTCGGTTATTACGCTGCTGGTGGTGAATACGCATCCGCACGAGGCCATCGAAGCCACCGTTGCCCTGACAGACTTCCCGCTTCCCACAGAACTGACCGGCCGCCAGATCCGTGCTGGGTCATTCATGACCCAAAACGACCGCGACGAACCCGACAACGTAACCCTCACCAACCTCCACGAGCCGGCAAAGAAAGCCGACGGTGCCCTGCGCTACGCTTTCCCGCCACACTCGGTGACGGAGTTGATCTTCCCGAAGTGAAGCGTCGGACGCATTCGGCATGGGTGGCGACGACGGTCTCAACTGTCTCCGCTTGGTACTGAGCCGAGGATTCGGTGCCTCCCCAACCCCTGTCCGCCGTGTTGGGGGGGGGATCGTCGGTCGTCAGCGGCTGGCCGGCCGGCTCGTGGCAGGGGCCGAGCGCCAAGGGTTCGACGAACTTGATTCGCTGAGGCTGAACAAGTACACTCGGGAATGTCGGAATTCCGTCCCGGCAGTGAATGCGAACGACGGAGGGGATTGGGGCCTGTGCCTGTCGATGCGTCCGTGGCGAGCGCAGAGCCGCAGAATCCTTTCCATTCATACGGTTCCGATCACGCTGCACATCACGCGGAATCCTGCAACGGAGGTTTGTCATGGCCGGTAATGCGCGAGTCGAGATCTCTTTAGCGTCGTGTACGTGTTTTACCCGCCGCAAAGAACCAGGCGGGGCTGTGATTGTCGGCGCGTCTGGGCGGCACTGTCGCCGTGCCGGTGCGGTCATCGCGATGCTGGTGCTCCTGGCGGCGATACCGGCCGTTGCCTTCGACTATACGATCACGGACGTCGGCGTGCTCCCGGGCAGCACGACAAGCCTGGCCAACGGCATGAACGCTGCCGGAGAAATCGTGGGCGAGGAGAGTTGGGCGACCGGTCACGGCTTTCTCTGGCAGAACGGCGTGATGACCGATCTCGGCACGGTCGGCGACTGGTGGTACAGCCGGGCCAGGGACATCAACGATTCAGGTCAGATTGTTGGGGAACTGAGCTACAAGGGTGGCTCCGGCACGATTCCCAAGCACGCGTTTCTGTGGCAGTCCGGTACGATGACGGACCTCACAGGCATCAGCAGCTACAGCACTGCCAACGCAATCAACAATGCCGGACAACTGGTCGGGTCGGCGAAGCTCTTCTCGATACCTGACTATGGCTACGCCCATCACGCGTTCATGTATCGTGAGGGCGATGGGCTCACCGATCTGGGGGTGCTTTACTATCATCCGAACTTCTACAACGCGAGCGAGGCCTTTGCGATCAACAATCTCAGCCAGGTCGTCGGTCGCTCGGGGACGCAATACACGCCGGATTACTACCCTGTGTACCACGCCTTTCTGTGGGAGGCGGGTACGATGCGCGATCTCGGCACCCTCGGGGGGGTCAACCAAGAGAGCGCGGCGATGGGCATTAACGACCAGGCCGAGATTGTCGGCTATTCCGAAACTGGTACGGGCAGCGAACGCGCCTTCTTCTGGCAGAAGGGCATCCTAAGCGATCTGGGCACGCTTGGCGGCGACGACAGTGCAGCATACGCGATCAATGATACGGGCTGGATCGTAGGCAGCGCGGAGGTCGCCGGCGGCGGATCGCATGCTTGTCTGGTCGTGGGCGGCGTCATGTTTGACCTGAATGCGCTGATCCCGCCCGGATCCGGATGGACCGCGCTGGGGTCGGCTCGCGCGATCAACAACGCCGGTCAGATTTGCGGAAACGGATCGATCGGTGGGGAAACTCACGGTTTTCTCCTGACGCCCAACAGCGACACGGAGGTGCCGACTGTGACCGGATGCTTGCCGGCCAACGGGGCAAC
Source organism: Phycisphaerae bacterium (assembly GCA_016928855.1). GTDB lineage: Bacteria > Planctomycetota > Phycisphaerae > UBA1845 > PWPN01 > JAFGKA01. The sequence goes on along the minus strand of JAFGKA010000287.1, from coordinate 8,375 downwards.
CATTACGACGACGAACACCTACGTCGACGTCACCTTCAGCGAGCCCGTGACGTACGTGGAAGAGACAGACATGGTTCTGGCCGGGACGGCAGCTGTGTATGCGGGCGTCGCTGCGCCGATCAGGCTAACGGACGATACCTGGCGTTTCCCGATACTGAGGCTTTGCTCGGGCACGCTGAACATCAGCCTCGCACCCGAGGCTGGCGACATCATGGACCTTGGCGGTAACGATCTTACGCCGGCAAACTGGAGCTATTCTGTGACCGCCTTTGGGATGACGACGGTGCTGGCCGAGGACTTCGAGTCCGTGTTTGTGAGCGGGGCTCCGCCGAATTGGACCAAGTCCTTCAAGGCCGGTTATTTCGACTGGGTCCAGAACGCCGGTGATAGCACCGGCGGCAGCGCACACGGCGATTCGTACAATGCTATGTTGTATTACTCTTCCGCGGGCGTTCGCGAGACGTATCTGATCTCCCCGGCGATAGACTTCGGTGCCGGTGCGGGCGAGGCGGTGCTGGAATTTTGGCATCAGCAGGTCCCGACGGAGACGGCTCAAGATACGCTCAAAGTGTATTACAAGACCAGCGCGGGCGGCGCCTGGACACAGCTTGCAAGCTATGCATCGGAAGCGAATTCGTGGACGCGCCGCATGATCGCCCTGCCCGACGCGGGCAGCACATACTACATCGGTTTCCTTGGGAGCGCGCGATCAGGTAACGGCGTTTGCATTGACGATGTCGTGGTAACGAGGGAAGTGTCGGGACCTGCCCCGGTCGTGACCAGCATTACGCCGGGCTCCGGACTCAATACGGGCGCCGTGGATGTGACGGATCTAACGGGCACCGGCTTTCAGGAAGGTGCCGTGGTCCGGTTGAGCCGAGCTGGCGAAGCCGACATTAATGCTACTAGTGTTACGGTAGTCAGCACAACACAGATCACTTGCACGTTCGATCTCGTCGGCGCTGTCGTTGGCGAGTGGGACGTTGTGGTTACGAACCCGGACACGCAGTCTGCATCGCTGGCGAATGGCTTCGTGATCGCCAATCCGCCTCCCACGGTGACGAGTATCACGCCGGATGCCGTACCCAGCGATGCGATCGTCAACATCACCAATCTGGCCGGTACCGGGTTCCTCGCTGGTGCGAGCGTCAAGCTGGTCCGTTCAGGTGAGGCAGACATCATTGCGACGGAGGTGGTGGTTGACACGACGAGGATTACCTGTGCGTTCGATCTGACAGATGCGGCCATCGGTTCATGGGACGTCGTTGTGACGAATTTCGATGCGCAGTCTGCGACACTGACCGATGGCTTCTCGGTGACGAATCCTCTGGTGACGGTCACGATCGGGAGTGGTACGTCCACCATGGGCGTGCCGATGGGCACAGGCTCCCATGATGAGCGAACGCAGGTGATCTATCGGGCGAGCGAGATCGGCGGCATCGCGACGATCGCGGGGCTTGCTCTTGATGTAGCGACCGTTCCCGGCCAGGAAATGACGAACTGGACCATTCGAATGAAACATACCTCGTCGAGCTACTTCTACTCAGCGTCATGGGAGACGGGGTGGACCGTTGTGTATCAGGCGAATGAGCCCAGAGGGGCCGCGGGCTGGCGGGAGTTCTATTTCCCGGTACCGTTCAGCTACAACGGCGTAAGCAATCTGATGGTCGACTTCAGCTTCAACAACAGCTCATCCTCGACAAGCGGAACGTGCCGTTATTCCACGCCCGGCAGCAACCGAACGATGTACTTTGCCACGAACAGCGGCTACGGCGATCCCCTGACCTGGTCGGGGACCACTCCGTCGGCGTCCCTGATCACCAATGTTCCAAACGCTCGGCTTCTGATGACGGCCATTCCTTTCAAAGTAAGCAGTATCACTCCGAGTTATGGCTATAACAATGGCAGCATCGACATCACCAATCTGGCCGGCAATGGCTTCCTGGCCGGCGCGACCGCGAAATTGACCAAGACGGGGCAGCCGGACATCGAGGCTACCAACCTCGTTGTGGTCAGTCCGACGCAGATTACCTGCTCATTCGATCTGTCGGGTGCTGCAACCGGCTCGTGGAATGTGGTGGTCACCAATCCTGATGCACAGTCCGCCACCCGTACGAACGGCTTCACTGTCAACAACCCTCTGCCCACGGTCATCAGCATCGCGCCAGACAGCGGCGCCAACAATGGGACTGTCGCCATCACGGAGCTTGCCGGCACAGGCTTTCTGCCCGGGGCGATTGTGAGGTTGACGAGGAGCGGCCAACCCACCATCAACGCTACAGACGTAACGGTCGTGGATCCGACGCAGATCACGTGTACGTTCGACCTTGCGGGGGCGGCGCTGGGCGCATGGAATGTCGTGGTTACGAACACGGACAGCCAGTGGGGTTCCCTGACCAACGGCTTCATGGTCGTCAACCCGCCGCCCGTGATTACGAGCATTACGCCTGATGCAGGCCTCAATACGGGCAGCGTAGAGGTCACGGATCTTGCCGGCACGGGATTTCAGGCCGGGGCCACGGTCAGACTGACTCGGTCCGGCCAGCCGGATATCGTCGCCTCCGATGTCACGGTCGTCAGCGAGGCGCAGATTACGTGCACATTCGACCTTGCCGGCGCGGCTGCCGGGGCGTGGAGCGTCGTCGTCACAAATTCCGATGCGCAGACCGGCACGCTCACCGACGGGTTTACGGTTCAGAACCCGGCGCCGACCGTGACGAGTATTACGCCGAATTCAAGCCCGCCGACCGGGACTGTTTCGATCACGGATCTCGCCGGCACGGGCTTCATGCCGGGCGCAAGCGTTGCGCTGAGGCAGGCCGGCCAGGCCGACATCGACGCGGCCGACGTCGTGGTGGTCAGCTCCACGCAGATCACATGCAGCTTCACTCTGGAAGGCGCGGCGACAGGCTTCTGGGACGTTGTTGTGACCAACACGGATGCCCAGACGGCAACCTTGGCCGGCGGCTTTGGCGTCAATCCGCCGCCGACCGTGACGGGCATCACGCCGGCAACGGGTTGCATCGGCGGGACGGTATCGGTCACGGACCTTGCCGGCACGGGATTTCTGCCAGGCGCGGCAGTCAAGCTGACCCGCGCCGGGCAGGCGGATATCGATGCTACCAACGTGACGGTGGTTGATCCCACGCGGATAACCTGCACGTTCAACCTTACGGGCGCGGAGATTGGCGTCTGGGACGTCGTCGTGACGAACCCGGACGCCCAATTCGCCATACTCAGTAGCGGCTTCTCGGTAATCGAGGTGCCGGATACGATTACGATCGGCACCGGAACGAGCACGTCATATTGGCCGATGGCGACCTACTATCACGACGCGCGGACGCAGATCATCTACCTGGCAAGCGAGATTGGCGTCGGCGCCACAATCCGGGGCATCGCGCTCGACGTAGCCACCATCCCGGGCCAGACCATGTACAACTGGACGATTCGCATGAAGCACACGCCGCTCAGCGCCTATGCGACGGCGTCGTGGGAGTCGGACTGGACGGTTGTCTACCAGGCCATGGAGCCCAGGGGCACGACGGGCTGGCGGATGTTCTACTTCACGACGCCGTTCGACTATGACGGTCTCAGCAATCTGATGGTCGACTTCAGCTTCAACAACACCTCGTACACGTCCGACGGAAAGTGCCGTTATTCGGTCCCCGGCGGCAATCGCACCATCTACTATCGAACGGACAGCGGCTTCGGCGATCCGCTTGCATGGTCGGGCACGAGCAGTCCGAGCCCGACCCTCTCGACGATTGTGCCGAACGTGCAGCTCGTCTTCGCCCCGCTTCCGCTCGAGGTGACCGGGATTACGCCGGCCGCGGGATACACGACGACAAATGTCAACGTCACAAATCTGGCGGGCAACGGCTTTCAGGCTGGTGCGACGGCAAAGCTTCGCCGGGCGGGGCAGTCGGACATCGAGGCGAGCAACCTGACCGTCGTTACCGTGACAAAGATCACGTGCACATTCGACCTTTCCGATGCGGAACCCGGCTTCTGGGACGTTGTTGTGACGAATCCCAACGACGAAACGGTCGTGTTGCCCGGCGGATTCTCGGTGGACGAACTGCCGCCGCCTCCGGAGGCGCCGACGATGAACGCAGAGCCCGCATATACTTCCAGTACGTACAACACCGTTTCCTGGAGCGGCGTGACCGGTGCAGAGCAATATTACGTTGAGTGGGATACGGACGGCTCTTTCGTCGCTCCGGTCGGAGGCAGTGGTTGGATCATGTCCACCAGCTATACGGCGGGCGGGCTCGGCGACGGCCAGACGTACTTCTACCACGTCCAGGCACGGAACATCGGCGGCCAGAGCGACTGGTCGAACGTCGTCTTCTCACAGCAGTGCACGGCGCCGTGGATCGTGTCGAATCCCGGCGGACGGCAGGTCCAGGAGGGTAGCTCCACCACGTTCGTGGTAACGGCCGGCGGAACGCCCCCGCTCGCCTATCAGTGGCGCAAGGACGGAATGGATATCGACGGCGCTATCGGGGCGTCATACACGATCAACAATGTCGCGCTCGCGGATGCCGGGGTCTATGACGTGCATATCACGAACACCTGCGGTTCCGTGACCAGTAGTCCTGCCACGCTGACGGTCGTGGTCGGCGTGCCCGCTGACCTGGACGGCGACACAGACGTGGACCTCGCGGATTTCAGCGCGTTTGCCCAATGCTTCAACGGTCCGAACCGGGCGCCTGCCGGTGGTTGCGCGGCTGCGGCGGATCTCGACACGGACGGCGACGTCGATCTGGCGGACTTCAGCGTCTTCGCCCAGTGTTTCAACGGCCCCAACCGGGCCCCGGCGGCGGGGTGCCCTTCGCCTTGATGCACGTGGGGATGGAGCGGGCGCGCGATACCGGAGAGTATTCCAATGCCGATTGCGACGATGACCACGCGGCTGGCTTGCGGTGGCGATGGGGTAGCGGTATGTCATGACACCACGGGAGATGCGTTGACCTTGTGAGGCCAACGCTGCTACTCAATCTGCGTCCTGCTTCGACTCGCTGGTAAATGCGTAGAGCCGGCCATCATAGGCAGCGACGTAGACGGTGTTGCCGGTCACCAGCGGGGTGCTCATTACCGAAACGCCGACGACATACGACCACAAGGGTTCGCCCGTTGCGAGATCGAGGCAGTACACGTGCCCGTCGGCGCTGCCGAAGAAGACCCGCTCGCCCGCGATCGTGGGCGACGAAAGCAGTGGGCGATCATCACGGCGATAGGGGGAGACCTTGAAGATGGTCGGATCGGACGTGTGCGTCCAGAGGATTCGACCGTCCGCCAGGTCGATACCGCACATGCGCCCATCGCCCGAGCCGGCCACCACGACGCCGGTTCCCTCGCCGGTGCGTTTGACGGCGGGCGTCGTGGCCGACCAGTTCGCGCTGCCACCTTCGGCGCCGAGGGCCCGGTTCCACAGGGCCGTGCCGTCCTTCAACCGCAAGCAATGGAGGATGGATTTCATCCCGCAGAACAGCACGCGGTCGCCGGCAATGGTCGCGCTGGCCAGCATGCCATTATCGGCGGGGTGGCCATATACCCTGCTCCCGTCGTCGATGCGAACGGCGACGACCGAATCGCCGCGGCTGAACATGCCGGTCATGACCAGGAGGTCGCCATCCGCCGTGGGTGAGCCGTAACTGCTGATCCAATCATTGTCCGCGCCGCCGATCTGCGTTTCCCAGTCCACGTGGCCGTCTTCGGGCCGCAGGCGCGCCAGGCGACGCATCACGCCCGCGTAGAACCGGCCATCGTGCACGGTCGGCGCGCAGTAGCTGTAGCGGTTGCGATGATCGAGCAGATCGTGATGCCACCGCTCCCGCCCAGTCACGGCGTCCACGCCGTAAATCCGGCCGCCCATCTCGGCGACACAGAGGACGCCGTCCGCGAATGCCGGCGTGTGGTTGATCGCCATGGGCGTCTCGAACAGCCAGAGCTTTTTGCCCGTGACCGGATCGAACGCCGCCACGCCGTTGCTGCGCCCGCGCGTGCGCTTCTTGAGCGAGAGGTACAGCCTGCTGTCGGCCAGAACGGGCGAGGCGAAATCCGGATCGCCGCCGGTATCCACCGCCCAGGCCAGGCGAAGCGGCAACGGCCCGACAGCCTGTGCGCTATAGCCGCTGTGTGAGGCGTCGCCCATGAACATCGGCCAGTCGCGGCGCGGCGAGGGTGGGGCGGGTTCGCCCACAACCAAGTCAACTTGCCGGCTCGCCGACCAGGTTTCGCCGTGTTCGTCCTCGACGCGCACGTGCAGCGGATAGCTCCCACGTAAGAGGCGGTTGTTGCGGTACTCCGTGCTCCACGCGATGGCCGAGTCTCGGCGCAGGTCGCCGGCGCTGATGGATTCCTCCTCCGGGCCCAGCCGCCAGCGGACGGCCGCGACGTCGCGCGATGTGTCATACGCGTTCACGAGAATGGGAAAGTAGCTGTTGCAGACGGGCACGTCCTCCTGCGGCGAGACGATCGTCAGACGCTTGTTCTGGAAGCCGTATCGCCATTCCGTTTCGGCGGTGCCGTCGGCCTTCATGTGAACCAGTTTGAAGCCGGCCGGGCTGGCGTCGATCCCGCCCATGATGAACGTGGGCGAGTTGATGCTTTGCACGCCGGCGTGCTGCATCTCCTTCTCGCTGTGCCAATGGCCCGAGAAGACGGACTTGACGCCCATGGTAGCGAAGCGTTCCAGATCCCGTGTGCTCGGCGGAAAATGCTGGAAGGCGACCACCGGCCGGTCACGACCCAGCAACTCCAGGCTGCGGCTCACCCAATGATCCTGACGCTCGCTTCGTGTCACGCAGTTGAGGGCCAGGAACAGAATGCCCGCCCGTTCGAACGAATAGTAATCCGGCCCGATGTACTGGTGATACCGTTCGATCGGCCCGAACACGAGTTCATGGTTGCCGAACACGTTGAAGTAGGGCACCGGCGGATCGGCTTGCTCGTTCGTGGCCGCGCCGGCCGGCTGCATGCCCGCGACGTAGTTCTTGAAATGCTCGTCGACGCCCCAGTCGACCAGGTCGCCGGTCATGACGACGAAGTCCGGTGCGGGGTCCATGGCGTAGATCTCCGCCGTGGCCTGCTGCATGTATTCGCGATCGGAGACGTTTCGCACGTGCGAGTCGGTCAACTGGACGAAGCGCACGCCGCGGGTGGCCGCTGCTTCTGTTTCGGGCGCCGGCTGAAGGCCGAAGTCGAAGCGGGCCTCGGCGGTTGCGGCATTCGGCAGCCGGTGGAAGAAGCCCTGCCCGCTCTGTTTGATGTCGTCGCCCTGATGGACGAACACAAATGTTGCGTTCCTGCCGTCGTTGCTCAGGCAGTACGCTCCAGACGCGTCCGTAAGAACCACATCGAAGCCATCGCTGACTGCAACCCCGGTCAGGGCCGGCTCGCCTTCGTCGCGCTTGCCGTTGCTGTTCCGATCTGAGTAGACGACGCCTTCGATCGGATGCTTGTACCCTGGCGATGGCGTGACCTGGACCGGCGGCGCCTGCTCCGCACGCACCAGTGTGGCATATGCCAGTAGATTGCGCAGCAGCTTGGTGCCCCCGCGTCGTGCGGCCTCGTTGCCGACGGCAAACGCCTTGTCCGGCGCCATCGCGTAGAACACCGCGCGGCCGCGGCCCCAGCCCATTTCGATCACGGCGGCGGCCGAAGGCGATGGCATCTCCGTCGCGCCCAGGATGACGCCGCCCTCGTCCCACTCGCTGAATGCCTCCCATACCGTGTTGACGGACGCCCACCGCACCGGCACGCGCCAGCCGGTCAGATCTTCCCTGGACAGAGGCTCGGCCTGTTTCAGGAGCGGGTGGTCCGGCTGGGTCATGAACGCCGTGTTGTAGTCCGGATCCGTGCGCGTGATGCGCCGCGGCGGGGCCATCCAGGCTTCCGTCGCCTGGTCCTGGTCGGCCTGGCAGAGGACGGCGACCACGCCGCCGGCGGCCACAAACTCGCGCAACGCCGCGCCGGCCGCGACGTAGGCCGCACGCTTCTGCGGGTTGTTGGTGACGAACGAGCCGACGATGAGCAGATCGATCTCGGCAAGTTCGGGCGACCGACCCGCTTCAAAATCACCGTTCAGATTACGGAAGGTGATTCCTTCGGCCTCCAGGAACTCGGACAGGCCCAGTGCGTGCGTGTACTGATCCGCGGTCTGGACGATCGCCACGCGGAGATCGGGTGCGGCAACGGCGGAGGCCGCCACAAAGAGAGGTGTGAGAAAACAGAAGAAGACAACGGCGGGCATGCGTGATCGATTCATCGTTCCAGGATCTCCCACAAGGTCGCGTTTAGCTACGCGGCCATATTCGACGGCGTGAACAGAGTCATGGTGTCAGCCGAACGACCGCCGTCACAGGATAATG
>JAFGKA010000286.1 GCA_016928855.1 Phycisphaerae bacterium | reverse complement strand
CCCGTGATTCTTGTTTCAAACACCATTCGTTCTTCGACGAAGCCCTGAACGGCGCAGATCGTGCGACGTGGCTTGATCTGCTCACCCTTGGCGACGAGGATCAGCCGTGCGGGCGGTGCGACAGCCTCGCGAAACTTCGTGGCGTCAATGCCGCCAAAGCCCAGAAACCCCGCATGCTTGATGATTTCAGTGGTGACGTAGCTGACCAGATGCGCCGCTGTTTCGACCATCAGGACTCCCGGGAAAATTGGCCTGCCCGGAATGTGGCACCTGACCCACCATTCGTCCTCGCGAATATCGCGGTAGCCGACCGCTTCCAGTCGTTCGACATCCATGTGGATGATCCCATCCAGTTGCATGAACTCATATCGGTGCGGCAGCCGCTGATAGATTTCGTCGCGCGTGGCAATGACGCGGTTCAGGTCGATGCGTGAAAGATCCAGCAATGCGGGCGGTGGCATGATGAACTCCTGAGGGCGGGCGGCCACTCGACAGAAGCACCCCCGGCGCTCGTCGAGGATCGTGGCCTACCGACACATCAACACAGCGATAATCAGGCGCAAACCCCAACAGGTGATCCGTCCGTTCAGGCTCCCAGAAACGGCCGGCTGTCCCGTTGCACACCCCGCAGTGCGGGTAGTCCACTCAGGTGTCCTGTTCCGAGCGAACTTCGAGGATCTTCTTGCGAACTTCCTGGGCGGCGTTTTTCACGTCCTGCATGGCCTTGCGCACGCGCGTGCCCGCAGCCTTGTTTCCGCCCCGAGCTTTGGCAACATCTTCGCCGATCGACTCCACGAGCCGTTTCAGCTTTTCGTATTCTTCCATGTGTGCTTCTCCATCGCCGACTGCGGTTCAAGCCGCGCCATGGCACAGCCGGTCGGCAGGAGTCTAGCAGAGTGCAGGCGGTCTGACAAACCCCCAAACCGCGTTTTCGATGCAAATATCCAGGGTCATTCATTCCCGGCCTGACCGGAAGGTTTTCTGTAAAACCTGTTGGAGAAACAACTTTCAGCGATCAGGAGGCTCAGAAGCAGGACGCCGGTCGGAATGGTCAGGTCTAAACCAGCCGCCCGGTGCCCTTGTGTTTGGACCAATTCGGCCAGGTTGGGAGCCACGGCGACGCGTGTGTCTGAAAAGCGACTCGATATATCTGATTTATCGGTTCGCCGAAGGTCGGATTCCTCCGCCGCGACATTGACGGCGCAGCGATAGAGCGGCTCACTCGCGTGGCCGGGGATCGACACCCGGACGTGGCCTGGTTCGTTCGCGGGAATCGAAATCCGGTACTCGCTGGCGGCCACGTTGATCCGCTCGGGATGGGCATCGGGGAGGTTTTCGGCGGTGATCTCCACTACGGGTCCAGCGTGGTGCGGAATGGTCAGCGTTGTGGGCACGCCGACGATTGTGGTCGCAATGCGACCTGTCGCCGGCAAACTGGTTTCGACGAGTGTGTGCAGCAACACGACCATGGGTGCGGCGCGCGCCCCGAATTCGCTCCACTGCCGATCGGGCGTGAACGTCAGAACGTAGGCTTGGCCGGTTCCGGACGGTCGTTCGATGAGCGCGGGTTCACCAGAGCCCAGCGTGCAGACGACCGCGGCGTCTTCGTGCAGCGCGGTGAGGTCCCACGAGCGGAAGATGGCGCGGTCGCTCACAGAATCGACGTCCGGCCCCATCAAGCCAGCCAGGAGGGCGTGTGTGGCATGGGTGGGCAGCAGGCGATTCGGGGGGTTGAATTCCTGCATTCGCCGCGGGATCGCGGGGAGGAGATCCTTGCCGTCAGCGTAGCCATCGGGTTGGACCGCGCCGCCAAGGATCGCCATGATCGTGCCGCCCTGTTGAACATAGCTGGTCAGCGTGCGCCAGGTTCGGCTGGTCAGCGAAGGCACGTCTACCAGCAGCACGCAGTGCATGTGGCTCCAGTCCTGTGCGTCCGCCTTCGCGGCTTCGATGTGCACCACGTCAACGCGGCGGTACGGTTCCGACAGCCCGGCCGGAGCGAGCATGGCTTCGATCAGGGCTGAATTGGGGGCTCCGGCGGCGGGCCCGTTGGCGGTGGGGCCGGCGACGATGGCCACGCGTGGAAGCTCGCCGGCCTGCACGGCAAGGTAGCGTGTGTTGTCCCACGGGAGCGGATCGGCCGGCAGGGCGGTCATGGAGATGCGGTGCAGGCCCTCGGGCAGGCCGCCAAGCAGAATCGTGGCTTCGGTCGTCTGGTTCGGGTGTGGTGCTATCGACGTGGCTGGTTGCGAGCTTGCCGCGGCGGTGAGGGTTGTTCGGAGCCTCGGTTCTCCATCGACGTGGACTTCCAGGCTGGTTTCGAGTGGTGCGACGCAATCCTTGCCGGCCGTCACCGCGACGTCGATGTGCAGCGGCGTATGTGCCGGCACGGCCCGCGTGGGGCACGCAGTCAGCGTAAGGAACATGTTGCGGTCTTCGTCGACGCCGACGTCAAGGCAGGCGATGTGGGCACCGGAAGTTGCGGTGAAGGGCGGATCGCCGACGTCACGCCACGCGCGGAACGTATTGTCGGTGAACAGGATGATCTCGCGGCGCGCGTGCCTGGCCTGGGCCAGCAGTGTGTCTGCGCGACGGAGGAGGAGTCCCACGGGGCGGTCGTGTGCGTTTGGCGGCAGCGATGCGATTCGGCGCACGGCGGCGCCGCGGGACGCGAATGTCGGCGGGGCCTCGATCATCGAGAGCCCGGTTTCCTCGCCCAGCGTCAGGACGGCGAACTCCGATTCATCGCCGAAGCGTGTGCGATCGGTAACGAGGGCGCGGGCCCACTGTTTGGCCAGGGCGTGGCGTGATGTGCCTTCGTACCGATAGCTCATACTGGCCGAGTCATCGATGCAGACGACGACGGAGGCTGGGCCGGCGCTGGCCGGTATCCATGGCGCGGTTTTCAGCCTTGGGCCGGCCAGGAGCGTCGCCAGGACTATGATGGCGAGCATCCGCATCAGAAGCAGCAGAAGGCGTCGGAGGCGTCCCGCGCGTTCCGCCACCCGGTGGCCCTGGAGGATCAGCCGCAGTGCGGGAAACGGCTGCCGATGCGGCCGTGGACGCAGCAGCAGGTGGATCAGGACCGGGGCGGCGACGGCGGCGATGCCCCACAGCATCACGGGGTGGCTGACGGTAAGCAGGCCCAGGACCGAGATGGACACGCGCATGGTGGCATTATAGAGGAAATCAGGCCACATGCCCGATGGAGGCGTTTTACACCAACTGTCGTGTCGGCCGAGAAATGGACACGGCCCGGGATGGCCCCGGGCCGTGTCACTATCGTTCTTGGAGATCTAACTCGCTTCTTCGCGATACGTCGGCTTAGAACATGCCGCGGCGATGCGCGAATCGCAGAACCGCCATACCGAAGAGGCACATCAGCAGCGTTTGCGGCCCAACGGGTGCACACGGCATCGGGTTTTTTTCGTCCTCGCTCTCGTCGTCCCACGGCGTCGGGGCCGGGGCGGGGGCCGGAGCCGGCGCTGGGGCCGGGGCCGGGGCCGGCTCACATACGTCGCCGATACCGTTTCCGTCAGAGTCCTCCTGAAGCGGGTTCGATACCAGCGGGCAGTTGTCTTCATCGTTCGGCACGCCGTCGCCGTCGATGTCCGGATCACAGGCGTCGCCTGCGCCGTCGCCGTCGAGGTCGGCCTGATCGCCATTGGGGACGAGCGGGCAGTTGTCTTCATCGTTCGGCACGTCGTCGCCATCGATGTCCGGATCGCAGGCATCGCCTACGCCGTTACCGTCGAGGTCAGCCTGATCGGGGTTCCAGACCCGTGGGCAATTGTCTACTGCGTTCGGCACGCCGTCGCCGTCCGAATCGGGAACAACGGCGCCGCCGCCACCGGAGCCGAAGGGCGTCGGGTCGCACACGTTGCCGAGGCCGTCGCCGTCGCTGTCCGTCTGATCGGGGTTGGGGACGAGCGGGCAGTTGTCAACATCATTCGCAATGCCGTCACCGTCGATGTCCGGATCACAGGCATCGCCCACGCCGTCGCCGTCAAGATCCGCCTGATCGGGGTTCGAAATCAGCGGGCAGTTGTCGCACGCATCGCCGAGGCCGTCGCCGTCCACATCCTCCTGGAGGGGGTTGAAGTCGAACGGACAGTTGTCGATATCGTCAGTGACATTGTCGCCGTCTGCGTCGAATGTGGCTGTCAGCTCGACATCGAAGTCCGGAATCGTCACTGTTGTGTTGGCGGCGAGAGGGTTATCGACGTTGAGTACAAGGAACATGAGATCCGTCGAGGTCCACGCATAGAAAGCTGTTCCGGCCGGTACGACGGCGGCAATATCCACAACGTCGCCCGGGTCGAAGCTGCCAGAAGAAGGCTGGCCTGGGATGTCGATCACGCCATCGTGGAGTGTAAGCTGTCGCTGAACAACTTGCCCAAAGGCTCCGCCAGCGGCAATGCTGATACAGAGCAGAGCGATGACAGATAGCCAATTCCGCTTAGTCATGGGTTTGCACCTTTCTTTCTCTTGAGTTACTCTCGCCTACCATGCGCGTCGCCTGTGCAAGAGCACGGCCGGAATACCGGTCAAGACCAGCAGCATGAGCGTGGTCGGTTCGGGAATCCTGAGAACTTCGAAGTTGTCGAACGCGTGATTGGTATTGTTGCCCTTGCCTGCCAGCCCGACCAAGTCGCCGAGACTACTGGTGTCGAGTCCTCCGCGCTCGATCGTGAACTCCGGGGTGGAAAAGTCGTCCAGATCGCCGATCGCGTTTGCTGAGTCCGTGTTCACCAGTACCGTCACGATTCCGTTGGCCCGATCCAACTCGGCGCGCACTTGGGCTTCCGTGAACCAGTCGTTCATGTTGGCCAAACTGATGCTATTGGCGCCACCCGTCATGCCGACCCAGCCGGCATCGGTCGTACCGTATTCGAGTCGAAGGTTGTAGTACTTGCCGGTTCCGGCGCCATCCTGAATCTTGAAGACGACGAAGTTGCTTAGGTCCGCGAAGCCCAGCACGATTCCGGCGTAATTGGCTTCGGTGTCGGTGCCGCGCGCCACGTACACGCCGGCGCCCGTTACCGAATCGCCCGCCCCGAGAAGGCCGGCCTTGTCCGCATCGAACGTTGCCAGGGACGTGCCGTATCTCCTGAGTTCATCGTTCATGATGGCGAAATCGCCAAGCTCCTCAGTCCACTCGGGCGGCGCGAACTGGGAAATGTCGGTGTCGTCGGCTCGGTTGAAATTATCCGCTGTCAGCCAGGCAGCACTCGCGGGCACAGCGGTACCGGCGAGCGCGATCCACACGCAGAAACGCACGGCTCTTACCATCATTCTCTCCCTCTCGGCGAACGGGCTTCCCACAGTACATTCGCCGCAATGATCGCATCGCTGAGATCCGCACGCGCCCGCCTACCCCGAACCCGGCGTGCGCATACACACCTTCAATCGATGCTATGTGAAGACACCTGGGGCGTAAGGCCCTTGCGCAACAGAATTGAAAACAGGAATGCGCTCTCTCTCAGGCATCTCTCTCCGAACTCCCGAAACCAAGCCGGGGGTGAACCCCTCCCCCTGAGGCAATCCGACACCCAGCTAGAGGCGCTTATACCCGGCAAGGTTGCGGGTGTCAAGCGTGCAAGCGATAATTCCGCTCCTGACGCGAGAAATTCTTCGGCCCTTCGCGGCAGAGGTCCCTCCGGGACCGCCCATTGTGATCGCTACAGATGCGCAAAGTTATCTATTTTAACACCATGTGCCATTCAAGTTGGCATTCGAAGCTCCGTTTCCGTCGTCTCGGTCGTCTTGCCACGTGCTGGGGTTGTTGGTGCGCGCCGGGTATACCACTGCCTTGCGGCGCCACCCGAACCCTTCTCGCCAGTCTCGAACATTTCGCTTAGCCGTCCTTCGGTTTCGCTACCAGGGTTGGTTGCTTAGCGTCTCGGGGAATTCGGTTGCAGGCGCCAGCTTGTCAGGGTAAAGTGGCCTGTCTGTGCTCAAGCCGTCAACGCCTGGGCACAGCCACGGGCCGATGGTGGGAGTAGCTCAGCTGGTTAGAGCACTAGGTTGTGGTCCTAGGGGTCGCGGGTTCGAATCCCGTCTCTCACCCGTATACGCCGACCGACGTTGCCAGACGCCGATCGGCGTTTTTGTCAGGGGCGGCGAGGGTCGTGGCGGAGGGCCCTTCCATCAGCCGGCCCGCAGCGTTTTCATCACTGCCTGACAGGTGGCGGTGGTGTTCGTGACCTCGCGGTAGAGGCTGGACAGCGTGGCGGCGTTGGCTCGGGCGAAGTCCTGCTCGCGTACGGTGATGAGCTGTCCGGCCATGTCGAGGACGCCGGGGCTCAAGAGCATCTGGCCGTTGCCTTCCTCGAAATAGCACCGGGGTCGATGGGCCGCGCGGGGAAAGAGAATCACCGTCCATTGCCCTTCGTTGTGTTGAGTGAACAGATTGAGCAGGGGTTCGCCGTCGTCGTGTGGCGGCAGGGCCGTTATGGTTCTTCGCAGGGCGTCGATCAGTTCTTCCTCATCCTGACTGACGAGCTCGAAGAGGTGGCGTGCGCGTGATGCGGCGTCGGCGGCGTCCGTCAGCAGGCGGATGCGCGTGCCCCTGGCCAACGCATATTCACCATCACAGACACCGTCACCGAGCTGCCGTTCAATCGGCATGGCGCCAAACGGGGTGGCCTGAAAGTGCATGTGGTCCGGCGCGGAAGCTCCGCATCGCGGTCCGTTGTAGAGCACGGTGAGCTGGCCAGAAAGCTTCTCAGCGAGGGTGACGAACGGCTCGAGGTAGGCTTCGATTTGTTGCGGCGTGTGGCGTTCGTGTGCGACGGTCAGGTGCCCCGGGACGATCGGCGCGGGATTGGTCAGCAGGACGAAATCGCCCGTACGGATGCCACGCTGTTCTGGGGGTAGATTCCCGACGCACAGAAAGCACGGCCGGCGAGCGATCGAGGCGGCGTCCACCTTGGCCAGACTGCTCGTTGCCCGGGCCGGGTTGAACTGGACCGTGACGGGCCAGGCGCTCAGCTCGACCACCTTCGTCTCGATCTGGTCCAGCGCATCGCAGCCCTGGGCCAGGCGAGGCCAGACTGTGCGCTGTTGTGCCAGCAGGGCGTGGCAGAGATCCGCAAGGCTGTTGCCATCCGCAAAGCCATGAAGCGCCGCCGGCTCGATCAGCTTGTTATCCCACATGACCTTTCTCGTTCATCTGCTGGCGGGCGAGAATTTCCAGTGTCCGGAGCCGATCCTTGTAGGTGTCGTACGTGTTGGCGATATCGATCGGCAGAGCGGCGTCCGTGTTGCCTTCCCATCGGCGGCAGAGGTAGATCGGGTCGTAGATGCGGCCGACCTCGTACTCGCGCGAGAAACGCATCGCGACGCAGTAGTCTTCGCCATAGCTGACGTTGGGCATCGGATTGGCGCGGAAGATGTGGGTGTCGAACGCCCGCGGCGCGCCCATGCCGTTGACCCGCAGCAGATTGTTGCGGCCGTTGTCGTGCGACCATTCGCGGTGGTCGATCACGCCGGGCGGCAACTCATCGAGATTCATATCGACCAGCCGGTACGAACCGACCACGAGGGCGTACGGTCCGTCCTGCAGCGTATCGACGATCTGTTGAAGAACCGACGTGCCGGAATAGAGGTCGTCCGAATCGAGCTGCACCGCATAGCGCCCACACTGTTTGCTCATGACGGCATGATTCCAGCAGCCGCCGATACCCAGATCGGTGCGCGCGGGAGTCATTGCGTGCACGTTCGCGTGTTTCGCGCTGAGTTCCGCGAGGATATGCGATGTGCCGTCCGATGAGTGGTTGTCAACGATGATGATATTGAACGGGAAATCCGTCTTCTGCTCGAGCACGGAGCCGATGGCGTCCGCGACCGTCTTGACCCGGTTGCGCACGGGAATGATGACGCTCGCCGTCACGGGAAACGTTGTCGTCGGCGTGGGCACCGGCCGGAAACGGGGTTCGAGGAACGCGCCGATCGTGCGGAGGTAGTTGGTGCACACGAGTTCACAGTCCCGCTGCAGGTCCTCGTTGCGTGGGTCGACGTAGTCGAGTTGTTTTTCGCCGGTCGGTCGGACGTCCGGATGATGAATCGTATAGAGGTATTCCGGGATGCGGAACGGCAGCCGGTCGACGGACATCTTGAGGCGCAGTTCGTACATGCCCGTCCAGGGTTGGTTGGCCAGCGGGCCGTGCTTGTCGAGGGCCGCCAGGGCGGCTCGGCGGGAGATTCCGACGATCGGACCGAAGTCGAAGGCGTCACGGACGCTGCCGAGCTGATAATCGATCGTGGGGTG
>JAFGKA010000285.1 GCA_016928855.1 Phycisphaerae bacterium | reverse complement strand
TCGGTCCTCTCAGGACGCGGCCCGCACCTCCTCGACGGCGGTGCGAATGTCGGCGTCCGTAATGTCGTCGCGCAGGACGGTTTCCCCAAACCGCGGCACGAGCACGAACCGTACCCGGCCGGCCGCGACCTTTTTGTCCATTTTCGTCAGACGCACAATGTCCTCGGCCGCGAGGCGGGCCGGGATTTCCGTGGGCAGGCCGAACGCCCGCAGCAGCGTCGTCATCCGCTCGGCATCGGCATCGGCCATCAGGCCGCGGCGGACGGCGAGCCGGGCCACCGCGACCATGCCGACGGCAACACACTCGCCGTGCCGCCATTCGTAGTGCATGAGCGACTCGACCGCGTGGCCGATCGTGTGGCCGAAGTTCAGAATCGCCCGCAGCCCGGCCTCGCGCTCGTCGGCGGCGACGACGGCCGCCTTGATCTGGACGTTCCGTTCGAGCAGATCGGCCAGCGCCGCCGGCTCGTGGGCCAGGATCGGCTCGACGTGGCTTTCGTGCCACGCGAAGAACGCGGTGTCGCGGATCGCGCCGTGCTTGACGCTCTCGGCGAGGCCCGCGCGGAAGTCGCGGTCTTCGAGTGTATCGAGCGTGGATGTGTCCATCACGACCAGCCGCGGCTGGTAGAACGCTCCGACGAGGTTCTTGCCGGCGGGGTGGTTGACGGCGGTCTTGCCGCCCGTGGCTGCGTCGACGTTCGCCTCGATCGTCGTTGAGCACTGCACGAACGGCACGCCGCGCAGCCAGGTTGCCGCGACGAAGCCGGTCAAGTCGCCGACCATGCCGCCGCCCAGGGCGATCAGCGGCGAACGGCGTTCGATCCGGGCCGCGGCCATCGCGTCGTAGAGCTTCGCGGCCTGATCCAGTGACTTGCTGCCATCGCCGGCCGGCACGGTGACGCAATGGGCCTCATAGCCGGCCTGGCGCAGCGACGCCAGTGCCTGATCGGCGTACAGCGGCCCGACGTTTGAATCGGTCACCACGGCGGCGTTCGGCGCCGGACACAGGGTCCGCACCGCCTCGCCAATCCCGTCCAGAATCCCCGGCCCGATCCGAACGGAGTAACTCCGCTCGCCCAGCTCGACGCGTACTTCGCGAATCTCGGATGCACTCATGCCCGGAATGATACCACGGCCCGGCGAAGTCGTCAGGTGGACGGCTGCCTACTTCAGCTCCTTGATCTCCATGTTGCGGAACTCGACGCGGTCCTTGTGGCCGCAGAGGGCGATATAGCCGCTCTTGTTGTGCAGGCCTTCGGCCCAGTGGTCGCGGATTCTTATTGGGCCGACTTTGTCCATGTCAGCGTCGACGATGACCGTGCCGTTGAGCGTGACGCGGATGTTGGGGCCCTCGGCTCGGATCTCCATCGCGTTCCATTCGCCCGGTGGTCGGGTGTAGCCGCGTTTGGCGGCGACGGCGGAGTAGATCGAGCCGGTGTACTGCTCGGGTTTGAGCTTGGCGTATTTGGGTGCGTCGTCGTCGAGGATCTGGATCTCCATGCCGGTCGAGGCCGGGTTCTCCTTGCCGATCGCCGCCCGGATGCCGACGCCGTTGTTGCCACCCGGGCCGACGCGATATTCGAGCCGCAGCACGAAGTCGCTGTATTGCCGCTCGGTGTAGAGGTTGCCGCGGCAACCGGCCTTGCAGACCAGCATGCCATCGACGGCCTCATAGTCCTCGGTTCGGCCCTGCCAGCCCGCCAGCGACTTGCCGTCAAAGAGCGGGACAAAGCCTTCTTCGGTGGCAGTGGCGACCTGCTCCGGCGCGGTCACCACGGGCGCGGCCGATTCCGGCTGACAGCCAGACGTTCCGGCCATTAGCAGCGCAAACAGGGTTAAAACTGAAGGTATACGCACGAGCTTCCTCCGTTGGGGGCTGATTCCAACCGAACCGCTATCTACCAGCCGCTCCGGCACAGGGCAAGCAGGTTGCCACCGAAGATCAAGTTTCGTGCCGCGCGGGCGCCGTCGCAGTCCAAAGGCTTCGCGTGATCGCGCGCAGACGGCCAAGGGGACATCACTGATTGTTGGCCGTTGTTGTTGACGTTCGGCTGTTTTGTGAGGGCAGCTTATGGCGACTTCCCCAACAATCAGTGACGTCCCCTACTTCAGTTCCTTGATCCGGATGTTGCGGAACTCGACGCGGTCGGTGTGGCCGCAGATGGCGATGTAGCCCGTTTTGTTGTGCAGGCCGGTGAGGTCGAGGTTGTGGATCTGTTTCGGGCCGACCTTGTCCATGTCGGCTTTCAGAATCTGCTTGCCGTTGAGCTTCACGCGGATGTTCGGGCCCTTCGCTCGGATCTCCATGGCGTTCCACTCGCCGGCGGGCTTCGTCTGGCCACGCTCGGCCGCAACGGCTCCGTAGATCGAGCCGGTGAACTGCATGGGCTTGAGGTCTTTGTACTGCGGGTCGTTGTCGTCGAGGATCTGGATCTCCATGCCCGTCGTGGCCGGGGCTTTGTCGCTGACGGCTGCACGGATCCCGATGCCGTTGTTGCCCGCCGGGCCGACGCGGTATTCCAGACGCAGGACGAAATCGCTGTATTCGCGGTCGGTATAGAGACTGCCGTGGGCGCCGGCCTTGCAGACCAGGATGCCGTCGACGGCCTCATAGTCCTCGGTGCGACCCTGCCAGCCGGCCAGCGACTTGCCGTCAAAGAGCGGGACGAAGTCCTTTTCGCTGTCGTCGGCCTTCTTTGCGGCGGGCTTCTTGGCCGCTGGCGCCTTTTTGGCTGCGGGCGCCGGCGTGGCCGGCGGAGCGGGTTCGGCCGCGGGTGCCGGCTTGGCTTCGGGCGCCTGCTCGGGCGCGGCCGCTACGGGCGCAGTCGACTCCTGCTGACAAGCCCACAATCCGTTCAACAGTAACACAAATACCGCCAGGATTGACGTTCGACGCATGAGATTTCTCCTTTGGGGGCAGATTCCAACCGAGCCGCTATGTACCACTTAGGCGGGTGACGGGCAAGCCGGCTCTCGGGGAGGGAGACGTTGCCGAGTGGCTCAATCCCGGACCGGTGGTTCCAGGCCGTCGGCGCGCCAGAGGAACGCCATGATCGGGCGGAGGCGCGGCGGCAGGCAGATTCGCACCGCCAGCCGTCCGAGCGGGCGGCCGAACGCGACGCCGAGCAGGCTGCCGACCATGTACACCAGCGCGTGCGCCGCGATGTAGGGCAGGCCCCACCAGGTGAGCCAGTGATACGAGGCGATGTGCCACAACCAGAGCATGAACAAGCCCGTCGCCGCCGGCCAAGCCAGCGCCATCGTGATGTGCGCCCACCGCCGCCAGTGATGACAGACGATCACCGACCCGGCTCCCATGATCAGGCCCAGTCCGAGCGATGTCAGGCCGCAAAGCGTGTAGAGTGTTGGCCAGTCCGCGAACTCGCCCTTCGGTCGCGGCAGGTAGTACGCTCCGTGGTAGCCCGGCGATTGCCGAACAGCGTCGGCGACCCGGACAAACGTGGTCAGGGTGTCGAGCGTCGCGAACGTGATCGCTCCCTGGGCGAAGGCGGCTGAAATGGCGGCGGAGATAATCAGCGAGATCCAGAATACCAGCCCCAGCAAGGCCAGCCGCCGCAGCCATGGCTCACTTGCGCTGGCCGCGTGCCCGGCCGGGTGGAACCGGCCGCATTCCGGGCAACGGGTCAGCAGAATCTGCGTCCGCGGGTCGCGACGAACGGCCTGCGTATGCAGGTTGTAGCCGCACTGCGGGCAGAAGCAGTCCGTCTCGACGTGGGCCGCCAGCGGCAGTTGCCCGAACGTCGCCGCGATGTCCAAGGTCGGGTCCAATTCAGTTTCTGGGCGTCGAGCGTCGATGATTGCTCTCCGGTTGCTCGTTCCTGGCCCCTGCCTTTCACCGGCGACGAACAGACACGACCGCCCGCCGGCAGGGTATTGCGTAGGACGGCCGAATCATTCCGGCGTTAATCGGATTTTGCGCACGAGGGGGACAGGCACCTCTTTGCCTAGCCCCGTCACTTGCTTCCGAAGCGTCCTCCGCCGTCCGAAGCCGGTGATTGGTGGCCAGAGCGCAGTCTGGCAAAAAAGGAGCCAGTCCCCGCCGGGCTTCTCGGGCGGCCTCGGATCGGCTACAGTAGCGCGGTTTGGCTGTTCTGTAAAGATAGGAACCGACATGGTCGACCGCGACTCGATTCGCAACTTCAGCATTATTGCCCACATTGACCACGGCAAGAGCACGCTCGCCGATCGGCTGCTGCTCCGCACCGGGGCCGTGTCCGCCCGCGAGTTCCGCGCACAGTTTCTCGACGACATGGACCTCGAACGCGAGATGGGCATCACGATCAAGGCCAATCGGGCGACCGTGGAGTATGAAACGGGCGGTCGGCGATACATGCTCAACCTGATCGACACCCCTGGTCACGTGGATTTCCATTACGAGGTCTCGCGGGCGATGGCCGCCTGCGAAGGCGTGCTGCTGCTCGTGGACGCGGCCCAGGGCGTCCAGGCCCAGACCGTCGCGAACGCCTACCTGGCGATCGAGGCGGGCCTGGAGATCATCCCGGTCGTCAACAAGATCGATCTGCCGGCAGCCCGTCCGGAGGATGTGGCCCTCGAGATCGAGCAGGTGCTCGGCCTGCCGGCGGATGAGACGATCTTCGTCTCGGCCAAGACCGGCGTCGGCCTCGACGCGCTGCTTGATACGGTTATCCGTCGGTTCCCTGCGCCCAGCGGCGACCCACAAGCCCCACTCCGGGCTCTGATTTACGACGCCGTGCTCGATCCGCACCGGGGCGTCCTTTGCCACGTGCGCGTAGTCGACGGCAGCATGCGGCTCGGCCAGAAGATCGACCTGATGGCCGCCGGGTGGACGCACCAGATTACCGAGGTCGGCAAGTACTATCCGCGGCCGCGGGCCTGCGATTCGCTGTCGGCCGGCGAGGTCGGCTACCTGGTGGCCGGCATCAAGACGCTCCACGACGTCACGATCGGCGAGACGATCACGCTGTCTTCGAAACGGGCGGAGCGTGCGCTGCCGGGCTACCGGCCGCCGCAGCAGATGGTCTATTGCGACTTCTACCCGGGGCCGTCGACCGAAAGCTCGGTGCTGCGCGAGGCCATGGAGAAGCTCTGGCTCAACGACAGCTCGTTTACGTTCGATCCGGTGCACAGCGATGCGCTCGGGTTCGGCTTCCGGTGTGGATTTCTCGGCCTGCTGCACATGAAGATCATCCAGGAGCGGCTCGAACGCGAAAGCGACGTGAACATCGTCCAGACGGCGCCGACGGTCCAGTTCGAGGTGGCGCTGACCGACGGGTCCGTCATCCGGATCGACTCGCCCAGCGCCCTGCCCGAGCGGACCCGGATCGAAGAGATCCGCGAGCCGATGATCGCGTGCAGCTTTGTGATTCCCGAGGATTGCGTCGGGACCGTGATGAAGCTGGCCCAGGAGCGGCGGGGGCGTTACAAGACGACCGAGTACCTCTCGCCGACCCGCGTCATGCTGACCTACGAGTTGCCGCTGGCCGAGGTGATCTACGATTTCTACGACCGGCTCAAGAGCCTCACGCGCGGCTACGGCACGATGGACTATGACGTCGTCGGCTTCCGTCGCGACAACCTCGTCAAGCTCGACGTTCTCGTCAACGGCACGGCAGTGGATGCGCTCTCGGTCATCGTGCACCGCGACAAGGCCGAATACCGCGGTCGGCGTCTGATCCGGCGGCTCAAGGAAGAGATCGACCGCCACCTGTTCGAGATCCCGCTCCAGGCGGCCATTGGCAGCAAGATCATCGCCCGCGAGACGATCAAGGCGATGCGGAAGAACGTCACGGCCAAGTGCTACGGCGGCGACGTGACCCGCAAGCGCAAACTGCTCGAAAAGCAGAAGGCCGGCAAACGCCGCATGAAGCAGGTCGGCCAGGTCTCCATCCCGCAAGAGGCCTTCATGGCCGTCCTCGAGCCGGACGAGTAGCCGACGGCCAACGCACCCGAGTGGCCCATCCCTGCCCGTGTTCTTCCGTTCCGGGTGGCATGCGCTGCAGGATCGCAAGCGCAGCCGCCTGCTCCTGGATTTCGCTCTACTGCTCCACTGCTTCCCGGCGCGCCGGGATTCAACTGCTCTCGCCCGAAGGGCGTGCCTGCTCAACTGCTCTCGCCCGAAGGGCGCATTGGCGGCTTGACCGCCCGTGCTCTACCATGTCCAGTCAAGTGGGTCGGGTCTGCGGCTCCGAAATCTCAGTCTGAAGCGAGAGGTGTGCCATGATGAATCGACGTACATTCCTTCGTGCGGCCGCAGCGGGAGGGGGACTGCTCGTGCTCCCCAGTGGTGTGCTCAAGGGGGCCGGCGCACCCAGCAACAAATTGAATGTTGCCCTGATCGGGGTGTGGGGCCGTGGGTTGGCACACATCAAAGGGCTTTCGAGCGAGAATGTCGCGGCTCTGTGTGATGTCGACGAAAACCACCTGGCCGAGGCGGCGAAGACATTCCCGCAAGCCAAGACCTACATCGATTGGCGCAAGTGTCTCGATCAGAAGGACCTCGACGCGGTGGTCTGCTGTACCACCGATCATACCCACGCGTTCGTTGCCAACTGGGCGATGAACCGCGGCCTCCATGTCTTCTGTGAGAAACCTCTGGGAAACACCGTCGAGGAAGTGCGCGTGGTCCGCGCGAATTACCTGAAGAACAAGAACAAGCTGGCCACGCAGATCGGAACCCAGCGCCATGCTCATCCGAACTTCAACCGCGTCCGTGAGCTGATCAAGGACGGCGCGATCGGCGAACTGAAGCGGGTGTGCGCCTGGGGCAATCGTCAGCTTCGCCGGCCCGGATACCTGCCCGCCGAGGGCGAGCCGCCGTCGCACCTGCACTACGACCTGTGGATCGGGCCGGCGGCGTTCCATCCGTACAACCCGGAGTACTTCTCGGGCGGGCCGGGTGCGAACTGCCTGAACTGGAACATGTACTGGGACTTCGGCAACGGCCAGATCGGCGACATGGGCAGCCACACCATGGACCTCGCCTGGAACGCGCTCGATGCGGGGCTCCCGACCTCGGCCGAGGCCAAGGGAGAGCCGTTCAACCCCGAGGTCAGTCCGGTGGAACTGGAGATGCACTGCGAGGTTCCCGCCAATGACTGGCGCCCCGCGATCGGCGTGAGCTGGTACCAGGGCGGCGCGATGCCAGAGTCGCCGGCTCCGGGGGTGAACCTCAGCGCGATCGGGCATGGGGCGATGTTCGAGGGGAGCAGGGGATTTCTCGTCGCTGACTTCGGCTCCCGCATGCTCATCCCGGTAGGCGATGCGGCCGACATGACCTACTACGCGCCGCGTCCGAAGGCCAAGCTCATTCCGCCGATGGGCGACTTCCTGGGCGAATGGATCAACGCGTGCAAGGGAACCCTGAAGACGTCCTGCAACTTCGACTACGGCGGAAGAATGATTGAAATGATGCTCCTGGGATTGGCGGCCTATCGGGTCGGCAAGAAGCTTGATTACGATGGAACGGCCGGCCACGTGACGAACAGCAACGAAGAGAACCCACTGCTCCGGCGGCAGTACCGCACCGGCTGGTCGCTCAACGGCTAAGGCCTCGGCTTGACCTTCACCCGCAGAAACCCCGGCCGACCGAAGCCAGCAGAGAAGGGAAGAAATCAGTGATGTCGCCGTTTCCGCCTCCCACGGTCGAAGCCTTCTCGCTTCTGCCTGCTCTTTCCGGGTGCCATGCGCTGCAGGAGCGCAGGCGCCGCCGCCTGTTCCTGGATTCCGCTCTACTGCTCCACTGCTTCCCGGCGCGCCGGGATTCAACTGCTCTCGCCCGAAGGGCGCGGGCCGTTCGAACTGACTTCCGAATGGGCTACTTCTCGTAAGTGCTTGTCCTGTCTTGCGATGCGATAACAAGGGTGCCACAACTGCTACATGGCGATAGGCGAACATGATGTTGTCTTGGGCAGTGCGAAAGAGGTTGCTCTGGCATCCCAAGAGAAGACGCTTGATCTCCGCCCGCGAAAGAGGTAGACTAGGAGGCAGTTTCGCGGCACTTGCCTTGGGGCCACTGCAGACTTCCATGCCTTCAAGGCATGAGCTTCCGTTCCCTACACTCGACGGATCTATATCGGTACGCGAGGAGAATGAGCATGTCCTGGAAAGCGCTGCTTTCGATCGCGGTCATTATGCATGTGTCTTCCGTGGTTTCAGCTTACACAGTAACGTTCGAGGCGGGCCCCAATGGCTCGCTGCAAGGCGACACTGTTCAGAGCGTCGCGGAGGGCGGCGACTGCACCCTGGTCACCGCCGTGCCGGACGAACCGTATCAGTTCTGGTACTGGTCATTTCCCGACAACTCCAACAGCATCAACAACCCGCTCACAGTCACAAACGTGACTGAGGACATGACCATCACCGCGAACTTCACTTACACGACGCTGGACATCAAGGTCAGTGGTTCGAGCGTGCATGAAATCGATGGCTACACAGGCGCAGCCATGGATTCTCCTGTGTTCCAACTGGATTTCTGGATGAGCACCGACATCTACATGGTTGCTTGGGACAGTAAACTCACCGCCAGCGAGTCGGGCGTTTTCGAAGCTACCGCTTACACGGTTGGATCGCCATGGACCGTGGGCGAGCTTGTCTTGTTGCCTCCGTTCAACGGCGGAGTGGGAGGGCTCGATCCAAGCGGGGGATGGATCCAATACTTCATGTCTTCGGGATCGCATGGCCCGTACACTCACCAATTGGTGCACTCGCTCAGTATGGTCGCTCACCTACCGGCCAACCTGCCGTGGGACAAGGAGTACACCATCTCAACATACGCTCCGGGCGGAGCATTCCGGAGCTGTTGGTCCGGCGGGGACGGGAGCCAGCCGGTGAATGGCTGTTTTCCCGAGTCCCAGCTCGTGGTCCGCTTGCACAACCCGCTGGCGCCCTTGAAGGCCATTGATCCGTCGCCGAGCGGCGACGCCACGGGTGTCCAGCTTCGCCCGGTCCTGGCTTGGTCGGATGGAGGCGGTGCGACCAGCTACGACGTGTATCTCGGCGCTTCGTCATCTCTCGGCCCAGGCGACCTCAAGGCAAGCCAGTCGGGAACATCGTTTCGGCCCGCTCAGTGCGACGTTCTGGAGCCGAATAAGACGTACTATTGGCGCATCGACTCCAAGAATACGTACGGGACGAGAGTGGGGGACGTGTGGCATTTCAGCACAGCCTCCGTGTCATCGTCGGGCCATGTCGTCTACGTCAATGCTGCCGCGTGCGGCTCGAACAATGGCGACTCGTGGGGGGACGCCTACACGCGTTTGCAGGATGCCCTTCATGAATACAACGACAATGCCGAGGTTTGGGTCGCGGCGGGGACGTACCGCCCCGATGACGGTCTGGGGATCACGCCCGGCGACCGGACCGCAAGTTTCCAGCTTGCGCATAGCTGGGTGCTCTATGGTGGTTTCGAAGGCTCTGAGACCAGCATCGACGACCGTGACCCGGCCGTGAACGTGACCATTCTGAGTGGCGATCTGGCCGGCAACGATGGGCCGAGCTTCGCCAACAACGGTGAGAACAGCTACCACGTGGTGACGGCCAACACAACATGGGCCGGCTTGGTCGGCTTTACCGTTTGCGGAGGAAACGCAAACGGCAGCTCCCCGAACCAATGCGGCGGCGGAATGTTCATCGTCAACGCTGATCCGGACAACCCGATCGACGTGCGTGACTGTGTTTTCATTGGCAATTCGGCTATCTCCGGTGGCGCGGTATACAACACAGACGGCAGTCCTTACCTGCGCAACTGCGTGTTCAGCGGGAACAGAAGCACAGGGACGTCGTCGTCCGGAGGCGGTGGGATGTACAACTCTGCGGGCAGTCCCACATTGAGCAACTGCATGTTCAGTGCGAACTCGGGCAGCTACGGCGGCGGGCTG
>JAFGKA010000041.1 GCA_016928855.1 Phycisphaerae bacterium | reverse complement strand
TTTCGGCGGGTCCGTTTCGTTTCCTGCCGGCCGCATACCGTAGGCGACAGAGCACTGGCGGGCGAGTGAGCCAGTGGCACCCGGCGCCCTTCGGGCGAGAACAGTTGAACAGGTGAGCAGGAGAACAGTGGAGGAAGATGCAGAAGTCGGCGGGCGGCAGGCGGCAGAAGACAGGAGACAGAAGACAGGAGTCAGGAGCAGGCCAAGACAGGGCGATCCGCGGATTGCGCTGATTACGCCGATTTGGAATCTGCGGAATCGATGGGACGCGTGGGCGAACTTCTTCTTTGTGTCTTGGTGTCTTTGTGGTTTGTCTTTGCTGGCGGATCCCGACATACGTCGGGACCAGTGGCACCCGGCGCCCCTCGGGCGAGAACAGTTGAGCAGGTGAGCAGTAGACCAGTAGAACGAAAGCCAGGAGCAGGCGGCTGCGCTCCTACAGGGCATGCCACCCGGGACGGAAGAACACGGGCAGACCCTCCGGGCCTGCCACCCGAGCGGTTCAGCGAAAGTCGCGAACCCAAAACGGCACTAGCCGCGTGCCACCACAAATGTCATTAGCGAATTCGTATGTCCGGTAACAGCGTCCACCGTCAGCACGGTGGCGGCGAGACTACCAAGAGCCGGAGAGGGAGTCGGCGATTTGCGCGAGGCCCTCAGGCCGGCGGGTTTGCCCGTGGACGTGGGATTCAGGAGGCGCTGGCCTCAAACGCGGGCGTACTTACTGTGCGCCGCTGGCGGCGGCGGGCCAAAGCGCTGAGGCCCACCTTGAGCCCGGCCAGGGCCACCAGAGCACACTGGAACACCATGATCTGCCAGAAGGCCAGATCGAGCCACACCGCCGAGGTTGCCCAGATGGCGTATCGGAGTGAGCGGCCGAGCATGTAGGCGGCGAAGAATCGCGTGCGGGCATAGCGGCAGGCCGTCGCCAGCCACCGGACGACATCGACCGGAATCGGGATGAACGCGAAGAGACTGACGATCGTGAAGGGCGAGACGGCGAACCACCGTGCCGCCCACCGGTACAGCCGCGTCTCGCGCACCCGGGCGACGCGGCCATAGCGAAGCAGGAACGTCAGAATGTGGTATTCGTTCAGGTTGGCCATGGCCGTCGCGACGGCGCCGAAGCCGGCGGCCGCGGCCACGCGCGCCACCGGTGACGGGAACAATGCCAGTTCGTTGCTCGCGATGAGCATGACGGCCCAGGTCGTCGGGGCGGGACAGAACGTGCAGCACAGCGAGAGATAGAACCCGTAGGCGGCCAGCACCATCACGATGAAGCCGGCCTGCCCACCGGTCTCCGCGTGAGCCCGGCCGGCCACGACCAGGACCGCCAGCACGATCATCCAGGTGAGGTAGCCGTCAAACCAGGTGCGGAGGTTCACATGATCCCGCGGCGTTGCCGTCTCGTCCGGCCGCAAGGCCGCTGCGGTGGTCTCTGGCGTGGGATCGGCAGGCGCGGCGTTACTCAAAGCGGCCATCCTTCATCTGCAGGACGCGGTCGGCCCAGTCCGTGCATTGTGGATTGTGCGTAATCATCAGGATCGTCTGCCCGTCGCGGTCTCGGAATCGCCGCAGCAGATCGAGGATGCGCTGCGTGTTGCCCGAGTCGAGGTTGCCCGTCGGCTCGTCGGCCAGGAGCAGCGCCGGCCGCGTGACCAGCGCCCGCGCGATTGCCACCCGTTGCTGCTGGCCGATGGAGAGCTGGCCGGGTTTCTTTTTGCGGGCATCGAGCAGATCGACGTCTTTGAGGATTGCGTCGACCTGTCCGTCCGGGTGGATGCCCCGCAGGGTCAGTGCTATGCGGATGTTCCGCTCAGTCGTCAGGACCGGCAGCAGGTTGAATCGCTGAAACACGAAGCCCATCTTCTCCCGCCGGAGCTGGGTGCGGCGGCTGTCGTTGAGTCGCAGCGTGCTCACGCCGTCGATCGTCAATTCGTCGGCGGCCGTCGGCGGCATCATCAGGCCGAGGATATGCAGGAGCGTGCTCTTACCGCAGCCACTTGGGCCCATGATGGCCACGAACTCGCCGCGGCGGATCTCGATATCGAGGCCGCGGAGCACTGCGGTGGCTGCGTCGCCGCTGCCGAACGCTTTGCGGATGCCACAGCCTCGCAGAATGGGTTCGTCACCGCTCTTCATCATCGGTCCATCGTAGCAGGTTCCAGGCGAAAGTGTACTCTCACGCCGGCGGTCATATCATCCGGTGTGACGGCTGGGCTGATCTATGCCGTCGCGGCCGTCGCGCGGGCCTCGTCGCAACTACTTGCCGGACGCGGGCAGCGCATCCTGCCAACCGGCGTTGAGCATCTGACTCAGCCGGGCTGCGAGGGCTTTGTGCTCTGGCTTGTCAGCCAGATTGACATTGCCCTGCGGGTCGGTTTCGTAGTCGTAGAGCTCGGTGCTGTCCACCCCGCCGCCGGGTGACTGCCACTCGGTGTAACGATAACGATCGGTGCGCATCGAATAGCCCATCGTCTTGTCGCGCGGATACTGGCTGAACGCGGCTTTCTTCCATGGTCGATTCGGGGCCGCCAGCAGCGGCGCGAGGCTTGCACCCTCGAGCCCGGTCGGGATCGGAAGACCGACCAGCTCACACAACGTTGGATAGATGTCCACGAACTCCGACAGTGCGTCGGTCATGGCGCCGCGGGCCGGCTGTTGCGGCGTGCGGAAGATCATTGGGACGCGCGTGGCGATCTCGAAGTTCGAATGCTTGCACCACATCCCGTGCTCGCCGAGATGCCAGCCGTGGTCGCCCCAGAGTACAACGATCGTTTTGTCGCGCAGACCGAGCCGATCCAGCTCGTCGAGTACACGACCGATCTGAGCGTCGGTGAAGCTTACGCAGGCGAGGTACGCGCGGATCAGCTCGCGATCCTTGCCCTCGGGCAGATCGCCCGTGTCGGGGATGTCGCCGTATGATCGGAGCTCGCCGGAGTTGTGCAGTGCGATTTCCGGTACGCCTTGCGGGGCGAAGGGATTGGGGGCGGTGCGAATCGCCTGCTCGGAGTACAGGTCGAAGTATCGTTTCGGGGCCACGAACGGCAGGTGCGGCTTGTAGAAACCCACGGCCAGGAAGAACGGCTTGTCCTTGATCGTTCGCAGCGTTTCGATGGCCTTGTCCGCCAGGGCGCCGTCCCGCAGCCCGTTGTCCGGTACGTCCGGGTCTTCCCAGGCCGGGCCGTTGGCCGGCGTGCCCGTGCGACGCACGTTCAGCACCATGCCGGTCTTGGGATCGCGTCTGGTCACCTCGTTTCGTCGCAGCCTGCCGGTCGCCTTGAGTCGCTGTTTCTCGCGCTCCAGCAGATCCAGTGATTCCTGCTTGTAGTACGTGGCCGTCCTGGGGCTCCACGAGGGCACGCTCCAGCTTTCCGGGTCGTCGAGGCTGCCATGGTAGATCTTGCCGAGGCTTTGGGTGTGGTAGCCGTGTTGTTTGAAGTGCTGCGGCAGCGTGATGACGTCCGGGATCGTGCCGCGGAAGTGCGTTTGCAGATCGTGGACCTTTGTCGTGTCGGGCCGCCGGCCCGTCAGCAGTGACGTGCGCGACGGGCTGCAGACCGCCTGCTGGCAATACGCGCGGTTGAACGCGATGCCGCTTTGCGCGAGCTTATCGATGTTGGGCGACTTGACGTGCGTGATACCGTAGCAGCCGAGTTCCGGCCGCAGGTCATCGACGGCGATGAACAGCACATTGAGTTTGTCGGATGCGGCTGCACTGTCGGCGGCGTAGCCGACAGCGAGCGCAATCACAGCCAGGGCGGCAACGGGTCTGACTTGCGCGTGCATCGATAGACTCCTGAAGTACTGGGTATTCCTGCCCAGGTATTGACGGTTCGTGTACGACCGGTCCGCGCGGCCGGATAGCAGGCGCCATTGTACGGCGCCGCGGCGAGCGCGCCTATCGCGTTTCCGGGTCGCCAGGGGCTTGCACGGCGAATGCGAAGTATGTACCGACGGGCCGCCGCATCGTCGTAATCCTGATTGACTGAGCGGAAACGCGGCGTAGAATGTGATAGGTGTAGTGCGACATTTAATTCCACTAACGCCGGAATCGTAATCTTTCTTTCAATACCATCATCCTGTCCACTGCACCATGAAGTTACCACTGTTGTCGAACTGATGCGGCGCCGGTGACCGGGCGTCCGTGGGAAACAGGGCCTTGGCTGTGCAGCCTCGGCCTTGGCGCACGGGCTCCGCGCCTCGGAAAGGGTGACGATTTGGTGCGGAGGATGTGTCATGGACATCACAATGCGTTATGCGCGATGGGTGCACTGGTGGATTGCCCGCAATCCGATGTATCTGGTCAGCGCCTGTTTTATCGCTATCGGGTGCCGGATGTATCTGGTGGATCCGTCTGCCCACGCGGGTTAGGTGGGCCTGATCCTTCTTACATTCGGTGTTCTGCAAGCGTATCAACTCTCTGTCACATCGGTGCTGCTGCTGCTGCACTCGCGGCGGCGCGCGGCGGAAGATCAACCATCCTTGCTGCTGGTGGCAACGCTGTTCTGGACCGGGCCGCTGGCGGCAGCGGCGGAGATGGTGACGGTGAACGCCAGACAGGGGGCCTTTCTGGTGGTCGGAGGTTGCCTCGTCGCCTTGGGCGAGTTGCGTGTTGTCCGGCGAGCGTTGGGATTGAAGTTCTCGATCTGGGGACGCATCGCGGTGTGTGCATGGATTGTCCTCCTTTCCGGCCTTCCGCTGCTGCTGAAACTGAGGGCCGAGGTCACCGGCATGGATGACGAGGTTCTTCTGTACCTGGGCTGGTGGATGCTGGCTGGAATCGTCCTGCTGTCGTTGGGGACGGTGCGTGGGAGGGGTCGGCCTGGGTCAGCCGTATTGGCTCAGAAGCACAAGGACCTTCGGCTCGAGTTGGTGCTGTTGGCTCTCGTGTTGGGGGAGACCATCGCTCACCTGGTGGCCATGAACTATGCATTCTTTACCCACGCGCGGTGGTTCTATGCATCGCCGTTGCTCGTAGCGGTGGCGGTTGTGGGCTTGGAATGGCTCGCGCGCGCGGGCAGGGAAAGTCGCTGGTTGGTGGCCGGCTGCGCCGGCTTGCCTGCAGTCGCGATCGCGCTGGCGCTCCAGCCGTTCGACGAGAAGGTGCCGACGGTGTATCTGCCGGCGGCGCTGCGCGATCCCATGATCGGGGTGCTTCTGGTCGCGACCGCCGCCTGGTGGTTTGGCTATTGGCGACATGCCTGGCCGGCCCTGTTGCATGCGGGTAACGCATCGCTGGCGCTTGCGGTGTTCAGGCTCGTCAAGTCGAGCACCGTTCCAGGTGCAATCTCGATTTCAGCGCCGGTTGCGATGCCCTCTTGCGAAATGATCGTCGTGGTTTTGTACGGGATAGCGGGATACTTCGCCGTGTCGGCTCTGTGGCGACAGTCGCGGTCCGAGCTGTTCGCTTGTTTACTGGCTCATCAGGCGGCGGTAACGGTGTGGTTCGGGGGACAATCGGATGCGGGACACCTGATCATCGTACTGGTGGCCGGGTGGCAGTGGGTGCTTTGGCATCAACTGGCCGCTGTTCGTCCAGGCCTGGTGGTTGCGTGTCTTCCGATTGTCTTTCTCGTGGCGACAACGTGGTCATATGACTTCAATGACTCGCTGGTGTGGCTGGCGCGCGCACACGCGCTAGTGATGGTGGCCGTGTTTGTGCTGATCGGATTGACCTGGTCACAGCAGCGGTATTCAACGATGGGCTCTTTGGTCGGGGCCTGTCACGTGGCGTTCTACGCCAGCCGTTGGGCTGCGACCGGTACGAACCCGGCTGCCAATGTGATCGTTGTCGTCGGCTTTGTGCTGTTGGTCAGCGGGACAGCGATCAGTTGGTACAAGCCGGCCCTGTTGAACCTGACGCGCCGGGCCTTGCGGAGCGAGCCTGACGAAGCGTCTGGCTAGTGCCATTTTCGGCAGTTCAGTTTCGTTCTCTGGCGGCCGGGCGCGGTGGTCGTCCAAGCACTGGCGGGCAAGCCGCCAGTGGCACCCGCCGGTTCACCGAGAGTCACGAACCGAAAACGGCACTAGCCATGTAGGGTCCGCCTTGGCGGACCATCTGGCTACGCAGCCAAGTAGGGTCCGCCCCGGCGGACCATTGGGTTGCGTGGTTGACCGCGGTGATGGCATGGTCCGCGAGCGCGGACCCTACGCGACTGTGATCACTCGGCCTGCTGACTGAGAAGTGGCAGCGTCACCCGCTTATCGCCGCGGGCGGGGTTCCAGGCTTTGGGGCCGGTTGATGTCCATTCGATCGGGTCGAGGAACATCTGGCGTTTGGTGCGCTGCTGGTTCCAGCAGTGGTAGACGATGAACCAGGTTTCGCCGTCGGGGCCGTTCCGGGTCAAGGATGTTTTGGGGGCGAACCGGTTTCCGACGGGCGTGCGCCTCGAGAGACGAGTGGGCGGGCGTGTTCGCGGCCGGGGTCTACTGTCGTCGCGTTTTTGTATCGTGGCTCGTTACTCCTGCCGTTGGCCGTGTGTGCCCAACCGTCGCTGGCCTGTTCGTGGCCTCTATTCTCGGACCTGGAGAATGATGTGCGGATCGCATTTGCCCGCCGGACGTTTTGAATTGTACGTGAACGGTGGGTGCTTTCCGGAGAGAAGCGAGACGGTAGCTGTGGCTGGGTGGCCTGTTCATTATGATATGAATGTGTCACCCAGCTCGTCTATGAGCCGGGGGACGCGAGCCATTGCCATTTTCGTGGGGTATGAATCAGGGGTTGCGATGTGATGACCGTGCTCCCGCGCCACGGCGTGTGAATGGCGAATGGGTCTGGAAGCCTCCGGTGCTGCGGCGGCGCACCCTTCACTGTGTGGCGCTGCTGATGGCCGGTGGTGTGTGGTACGGAACAACGATGCCGTTCGGCGTGACGGCTGGGTCAGTGCCCGGCGGTCATGCGGAACCGGTCGGCGGCGGGTTCACCTGGGTGATGCGATGTGATGTCGATGCCTGGGTGAACCTGTTCGTTTATGTACCTATCGGTCTATTCTTCCGGCTGGTGCTCCGGCGGCGTCCGGCGCGGCCGTTGCGTGAGGTCGTGCTCGCCGTGCTCGGCGCGGCAGCGCTCAGTGCCGTAACCGAGTGGTCGCAGGTCGGCGTTGCGCGACGCAACGCGAGCGTCAATGACCTGTTATTCAACAGCGGCGGCGCGTTTCTTGGCGCCCTGATCGCTCCCGTGTTTCAGAGTGGTTTGCGGCGGTTGCACGCGGTGGTGCTTTTCGGCATGCGAAGTCGGCCACTGCTCTGGCTTTCGGCGGGGACAGCCGCGGCGCTCGCTCTTGCGCAGCTATCCACCGTCGGGCGCGACGTGGGCCTGCGCGTTGTGGGTGGGCCTCCGCCGTTCGCGGCGGCGGCCAGAGCGACGATGGCGCCGCTGGAGCCGGCATCGGCACCGCTGGCGGTGAACCGAGCCAATCCGATCCAGGCCGGCGCGCTGACGGCGAAAGCGGTGCCGCCGGCCTCGATCGGCCGATGGTGTGCCGTTCTCGATCCGGACTCGATTGCAGGCGTGATCCGGTGGGTCGGGTTCGGGATCTTCGGCTTTCTGGCGATGGCTGCCGTGGCCGAGGCCGGGCGAGTCCACCAGGTAACGATCGTCATGCGGTTCGTCGGCGTGGTCGCCATCGCGGCCGCGATGGAGAGCCTGCTTTGGCTCAGCCCGTTCCCACGGCTGGACGCCAATCACCTGTTTCTGTCGATCGGCGCGGCCGCCGTGGCGGCGTGCGCGGCCGCAGTCGTGCTGGATCGGTGCGGCTGGGACGTCGTCGCGGCGGGCATTCGTCCGCTGCCGGCATGGATGGTGGCCGGCCTCGGCGTCCTGCTGCTCATCTCGGGCCTCGGGCCGTTCCTGACGCGCCAGCCGGCGGCGGGCGCCGTGGGGCTGGCCTGGCTGCCGCTGCACTCGGAGTTTCCGCGCGCGTGGATGGCGTGGATGCTCGATGGCGGTGTCGCACTGGTCCGGTTCGCGATCGGCGCGTACCTCGTGGCGTCCGCGGCGGGGCGGCACGCGAACCGTGTTTCGACAGGCCAGTTGATGATCATCGCCACGGGCGTGTACGCGCTCGTTCAGTTCGGCGGGCTGCAATGGACAGGGCGATGGATGGATACGATGGCGTTGACGCTGCTTCTTCTGGCCGCGGCGTGGGCGGTTCGGACATACCGTGCTGTGACCGGCGACGATGCGGATGCCGTCGCAGTGTCGTCAGCCGTCCGAAAGTGACGGTTACTCTGTTGGAACAGGGATGCGAGCGGGCATGACCTGCCGCAGGCTTTCGATCTGGCTGCGCAGGTCGCGGACGCGTCGTGCCAGGCTGGCCGGGTCGCCCTGGACCAGCCGCTTTGCCGGCATCGGCGTCGCGAGGCGCGCCGGTGCGGCCGGGCGAGCCGGGGCCGTGTCGCCACGACGGACCTTCTCGACCTGCTGACGCAACTCACACACGGTCTGGACGGCTCTCTGCAGCGCCTTCTCCACATGCTGACACTGGTTCTCACCGGCTTCGATGCGCTGGCGCAGCGTATTGTCCGCCGCCTGCAGCCGTTTCAGCGTATTCTGCGGCGTGGCCATTACCTCTTCGGTGCGTGCGAGATACGCCGGCAGCGACTCGCAGAGTGCCGTGGCACGTTCCGTGATAGCGCCGAGGGTCGTGCATTGCCCGGTGGCCATGTCGTGCATCCTGCGCAGCATGGCGGTCATGCGCCTGGCCTGTTCGATCTGCGGCGCGGTTTCGCCACACTGTGCGCTCAGAGCCGTCCGGCTTTGCTCGGCTTCGGCGATGCTCTGACGCAGCTCCTGGTCGACCTTCTGCATGGTCGCGACACAGGCTTGGGCGTCATCACACAGCGCGCGTATCTGGCTGCCCATGTCCGTCACTGTGCGAAGAATCGACTCCGGCTCCGTGAGCATGGCGTCGTACTGTTCGCGTGCCTTCCTGCATTCGTGCAGAACGCCTTTGGCCTCATCGTGATGCTGCCGCAGCGCGCGGAACATCGGGACCATACGGGTAAGGACCCGATCGTGTCGTCGAAGCTGCTGCTGCATACGCGGTTGTTCCGCACGGAACTCCTCGGTTTCCGCGTGCTGTCGCTGAAGGGCGGCCTCCAGTGCCTCGATACGCGTCGTCAGTGCGTCAACAAGCGAGCGCTCGGCCAGGTCGGCAGCGGGGACGGCTGGTGCCTGGGCCGGCGAGGGCGCATACCGCGCGGGGTCGAATTCCTGCTCGAATGCCATAGTCCGAACACGTTCGCCATTGATCATGTGGACCTGGTCTCGCGCTGCATCAACCAGCAGCCTGTCGCACAGGGCATTGATCAGTCGGGGAATGCCGCCGGTACGTTTCGTAATGAGTTCGATGGCGTCGTCACTGAAGAGTGCTTCTTCCGGGCCGTTGGCGATGCGGATCCGGCCGCGAATGTATGCGGCCGTGTCATTTTCGGAAAGCGGTTGAAGCCGGATGTGCCGGTACACGCGCTGTCGAATGGCGGCGTCCGCGAGACCGTCCAAGCCGGCCATGAAGTCCGGCCACCCGACGAGCAGAATCTGCAGGAGCGGCATGTCGTCGGCTTCGAAGCGCGTGAGCCGCTGAAGCAGATCGAGGCAGTCGGCCGGTAACTCGTGCACGTTCTCGATGATCAGGACGGCAGCGATGTCCTGCTGGTACAGGTCATCCAGATAGCGCTCGAGTGTCGAGCCCAAGCTGCCAGCCGTGCTCCTGCGGTTCAGCCGGAAGGCATCGAGAATCGCGTCTTCGAACTCCTGAATGTCGGCGCACGGCCTGGTGATGATGCCGACAGCCGCCTCGTAGCCCAGGCGTTGTTTCAGCAGACGCGTAATGAGGGTCTTTCCCGTGCCGGGCAGGCCGTCGAGGACGGAGAGCCCCCTCCGGTCGTCGATCGCACCCTGAAGCGTATCAAGCGCCTCGCGGTGCGCCGCCAGGGTTACGAAGCAATCTGGATTCGGCGTGTTTTCGAACGCCGAGCCATCCATGTTGAAGTGCGACAGGTCCATCCGTGGCCTCTTCTTCGCGTGGCCGACACGTTCAGTCAGCCGATATATCGGTCGTTGGGGGTGAGGGCTTCACTCTCCAGTTCCGTTTGGCCAATAATCTTCGCCGCCGGGGCACCGCCGAACGGTTTCAGACCAGAACAGCGGTACCGCGATGCTCCACGGCCGCCTTGTGGTGCCGTTCACCGCACGCCTCCGGTTCCGGTCCGGCAGGCTCCAGAACTCGGGCATCCAACTCGACGCTGACGCCTTTCCGGATGAAATCCACCGTGACGATGAATCGACATCGGCCCGGACGGGCCTCAATCGTGCCGTGCAGACCCGCAAGCGGGCCGTGGGCAATCCGCACCCGTTTTCCCGGAGCGAGACTCTCTTCAGGGAAAAGAGGCAGGCCCGACTCGACCAGCCGTTTGACCCGCCGAAGGTCTTCCGTCAACTGGGTCTGATGTGTGACCTGCAGGCACGTGGCGATTCGATTCGATTGCAGGGCCTCGACCCGCCCGGCTTCGTTCGCATGCACGAAGACGTAGCCCGTGAACAGCGGGATCCAACTGGCGGGGCGGCGGTGCGCGTTTGACGGCGTCTGGGTCGATTGCGGGCAGAAATACCCTATGTCATGCGTGAAAAGAAAGCGTGCCAGGGCCTTCTCCTGGCGAGGTTTCGTGTGTGCGACGAACCATTTCGCGGGCTCCAGCGAGGTGTGGGTAGTGTCCGGTTCGGCGCATTCGAGTTGCGTTGCCGCGCTCGGCTCCGGCAGGTCCAGCAGGTTCGCCGGGTGGATCATTGGTTCGTAGGCCAGGATTGGCACGTAGCACTCCTATGTGCGTGTCCTCGGCTGACGCCGGCGTCCGTGACAGGTCGTCTTGGCCATGTGCACGGATCACGCTCAAACGCGAGGGGTCCAGGTCGGCGGCCGTTCGAGTTATCGGACCTGTGGTGGTCCCGGACCGCAGTCGTCCGGCGACGTTCTCCACTACGCGTTGAGAATAGATCGGACGGCTGAGAGGGCGTCTCAAGCGTTGTCTTCGACTCTTTTTATGGGGCTGGAGGCAGATGCCGCGCCGGTCAGGTTCGGGCGGTCGGGGCGAGCTGTCTGGCCAGTTCGATCAGCAGCGGGGTGATCAGCAGCTCTTTGGCGTGTGCACTGGCAGGCCGCCAAGTCGTTCCCTCGCCGAGGTTTACGAGAAGCCCGCCGGAAGTGTCACGGCCTGTGGTCAGGCGGGTCGTCGCGCAGTCGCGGGGTCGGACGCCGATCTCGAGAACTGGCGTGCCATCCAGTTCGGTGTCGTCGCATCGAACGGTGGGTTGGAGCCGGAGGTACTCGATGCCCAGCGCCCGGCAGGCGCGACGGATCTGGGTCAGGATGGTTTCGGTTCGCGCCTCGAGGCCGTCGCTCGTGCGTGCACGCGCGGCACGGGCGGTGGCGAGGAGTCGGGCGAGAACCCGATTCGCTCGCCGGCAACGGAGCCACATGGTTGGCGCGAGATATCCGAAATGCCGATAGGTCGAGATTGCCACCAACGCAACCACTGCAAGAGCAATAGGTTCGGTCCACCTCGGCGCATACGCGACATAGGCGGCGATCAGACCGCAAAGGCCGGTGGCGACGCAGAGAATGGCGACGACGATTGGCGGTCGCAGACCGAAGGCCAGCAGCATGCGATGAATGTGGCCGCGGTCCGCAGCGAAGACAGAGCGGCCGACGAGCAGCCTCCGGATGATGCACGCGAGCATGTCGATCAGCGGCACCGCCAGCACGATGATCGGCAGGCAGAGTCGGGCGGCGCCGATCGGCGGTCCATGAGCGGCCGGAGCGGCTTTGGCCGCGAGGATACCCATGGACGCGACCATGATTCCGAGCAACAGACTTCCCGAGTCGCCGAGGAACAGTTTGGGCGAGCGGAAGTTGTT